>JBBSEZ010000571.1:0-5419 GCA_038239195.1 Gemmatales bacterium | reverse complement strand
GGTCGCGGCTGGCGCCCTTGGGCTTGAGCAGGAAGGCGGAGAGCGCAGGACTGAGCGTCAGCGAGTTGAACGCGGAGATGGCGGTGGAGGCGGCGATGGTCAGGGCGAACTGGCGGAAGAACTGTCCGGTGATGCCGCTGATGAAGGCGCACGGCACGAAGACGGCGCAGAGGACCAGGGCGACGGCGACGACGGGGCCGGAGACCTCGTCCATGGCGCGGCGCGTGGCATCGCGCGGCGACATGCCGTGTTCGATGTGGTGCTCGACGGCCTCTACGACGACGATGGCGTCATCGACCACGATGCCGATCGCCAGCACCAGCCCGAACAGCGACAGGTTGTTCAGGCTGAACCCCGCCATCGCCATCACCCCGAACGTGCCGACGACGGCGACCGGGACGGCCAGGAGAGGGATGACCGTGCTGCGCCAGTTCTGAAGGAAGACCAGCACGACGAGGGCGACCAGGATGATCGCGTCGCGCAGGGCGTGGAACACCTCGGTGATCGACTCGCGGATAAACGGAGTCGTGTTGTAGACGATCGAGTAATCCACCCCCGCGGGGAAGCGCCCTTTGAGCTCCTCCATCTTGGCCTGGACGGCGCCGGCCGTCTGCAAGGCGTTCGACCCGGGCAACTGGTAGACCGACAGGGCCACCGACTCCTTGGACTCGAACGTCCCGTCGGGGCGCTTGCTGCCGAGGCTACAGGTGTTGTCGTAGCTTTGCGCGCCGAGCTCCGCCCGGCCGACGTCGCGGACGCGAACGAGCGCGCCCTTGTTGTCGGTCTTGACGATGATCGACTCGAACTGGGCGACGTCGCTGAGCCGCCCGAGCGTGCTCATCGGGTACTGAAAGGCCTGGCCCGATCGGATGGGCGGTTGCCCGATCTGCCCGGCGGCGACCTGCACGTTCTGCTGCCGGATGGCGTTCACCACGTCCGCCGAGGTCAGGGACCGCGCCGCCAGTTTCTCCGGGTCGAGCCAGATGCGCATGCTGTAGTCGCGCTGGCCCATGAACGTCACGTCGCCGACGCCCGCCACGCGCAGGAGCTGGTCCTTGATCTGGATGGTGGCGTAGTTGCTCAGGTAGAGGGCGTCGTAGCGCCCGTCCGGCGAGACGAGGTTCACGATCATCATGATGCTGGGCGACTTCTTGATGACCTGCACCCCGCGCTGCGTCACCGTGGGGGGGATGGTCGGCAGGGCGAGCTGGACGCGGTTCTGGACGAGCACCTGGGCCATGTTCAGATCGACGCCCAGCTTGAACGTCACCGTCAGTACGTAGGTCCCGTCGTTGGTGCATTGGGAGGACATGTACATCATGCCCTCGACGCCGTTGACCTGCTGCTCGATCGGCGCCGCCACCGTGTCCGCCACCACCTGCGCGTTGGCCCCCGGGTAGGTACACGTCACCTGCACCGTCGGGGGCGTGATCTCCGGGTACTGCGCGACCGGCAGCGTGAACAGGGAGATGCCGCCGGCGAGGGTGATGACGATGGACAGCACCGAGGCAAAGATCGGCCGGTCGATGAAGAAATGCGCGAAGTTCAAGGCTCAGCCCTCCTTCGGGCCCGGGTGGGACGGCCCCTCCGCCCCGATCGTGGGGCCGGAGGGAGGACTGGTCCGGGGAAGCGCCGCCTGAATCCGTTCCTCGGTCGCCCCCGATCCAGTCAGGGGAGGGATCGGCGCCGGCGAATGCGGGAGAGGGGCCTGGGCGACAAGAACGGGCTTGCGAGCAAACCACTGAATCACGAAGTAAAAGACGGGCGTCAGGAAGATGCCGAAGAAGGTGACGCCGAGCATCCCGCTGAAGACGGCGATCCCCAGCGTGCGGCGCATCTCCGCCCCGGCCCCGGTGGAGACCATCAGCGGGACGACGCCCAGGATGAACGCGAACGAGGTCATGAGGATGGGCCGCAGGCGCAGCCGGCACGCTTCCAGCGTCGCCTCGCGCGCCGAGGCGCCCTCCTCGCGCTTGGCCTTGGCGAACTCGACGATGAGGATGGCGTTCTTGCTGGCGAGACCGACCAGCACCACGAAGCCGATCTGCGTGAAGATGTTCACGTCTTGTTTCGCCAGGGCCACGCCCGCGATCGAGCAGAGCAGGCACATCGGCACGACGAGGATGACCGCCAGCGGCAGCGACCAGCTCTCGTAGAGGGCCGCCAGCGTCAAGAACACGAGGACGACGGCGAGCCCGAAGACGAGCATGGCGGTGTTGCCCGCCAGGATCTGCATGTAGGTGATCTCGGTCCACTCGTAGCCCATCGACCGCGGCAGCTCGCGGTGGGCGAGCTGCTCCGTGGTGCGGATGACCTGGCCCGTGCTGGCGCCCGGGGCGCTGGAGCCGTTGACGGCCGCGGCCGAGTACATGTTGTAGCGCATCATCAGGATGGGGCCGGTGGTGTTCTCGACGTCGGTCACGGTGGACAGGGGCACCATCTTGCCGGTCCCGTCGCGCACCTGAAATTGCTTGATGGTCCGGGCGTCGCGGCGGAAGCGCTCCTCGGCCTGGACGTTGACCTGCCAGGTTCGGCCAAAGCGGTTGAAGTCGTTGACGTAGGCGCCGCCCATGTAGACCTGGAGCGTGGCGAACACGTCTTCGAGCGGCACCCCCATCCGCAGGCACTGGGTGCGATCGACGTCCACGTAGAGTTGCGGGGTGTTGGCCCGGTACATCGAGAACAGGCCGACCAGGCCGGGCGTCTTGTTGCCCTCGGCGGTGAACTTGTCCACCGCTGCTTGCAGCGCGGCCGGCCCCTCGTCGCCGCGATCCTCGATCAGGACCTTGAACCCGCCCGCGTTGCCCAGCCCGCTCACCGGAGGGGCCCCGAAGACCGAGACCGCCGCCTCCGGCACCGCCGCGCTCACCCTGGCGCGCAGTCGCGCCGCGATGGCGTCGGCCGTCCGGTTCGCCGCGGTGCGGTCGTGATGGGGCTCGAGGATCACGAACATCGACCCGAAGTTGGAGCCGTTGGCCCCCAGCAGGAACGACTGGCCCGACACCCCAACGGTATTACGCACCCCGGGCGTCTCCAACGTGGCCCTCTCGGCCTTGGCCATCGCTTGCTGCGTCCGCTCGAGCGAGGAGGAGTCGGGGAGCTGCACGTTGACGAGCAAATAGCCCTTGTCCTGAAGGGGGATGAAGCCGGTGGGGACTTTGGTGAAGCCGTAGTAGGTGAGGCCGAGCAGCGCGCCGTAGACGAGCAGCACCACGACGCTGACGCGCAGCAGGCCGCCCACGGCGCGCACGTAGGCGTTGGTGGCCTTGCCGAAGCCGAAGTTGAACAGGCGGAAGAACCAGCCCAGCGCCAGGTCGAGCAACCAGGTCAGCGGGTCGCGGCTGGCGCCCTTGGGCTTGAGCAGGAAGGCGGAGAGCGCAGGACTGAGCGTCAGCGAGTTGAACGCGGAGATGGCGGTGGAGGCGGCGATGGTCAGGGCGAACTGGCGGAAGAACTGTCCCGTGATGCCGCTGATGAAAGCGCACGGCACGAAGACGGCGCAGAGGACCAGGGCGACGGCGACGACGGGCCCGGAGACCTCGTCCATGGCCCGCCGCGTGGCGTCGCGCGGGGACATGCCGTGTTCGATGTGATGCTCGACGGCCTCGACGACGACGATGGCGTCATCGACCACGATGCCGATCGCCAGCACCAGCCCGAACAGCGACAGGTTGTTCAGGCTGAAGCCGAAGGCCCACATGACCCCGAACGTGCCGAGGATGGCCACGGGCACCGCCAGCAGGGGGATCAAGGTCGAGCGCCAGTTCTGGAGAAAGACCAGCACGACGAGGGCAACCAGGATGATCGCGTCGCGCAGCGCGTGGAACACCTCGGTGATCGACTCGCTGATAAACGGGGTCGTGTCGTGGGCGATGACGTAATCCACCCCGGCGGGGAAGCGCTTCTTGAGCTCCTCCATCTTGGCCCTGACCCTGTCCGCGGTGTCGAGGGCGTTGGAGCCGGGCAACTGGAAGACGCCCATCCCAACGGTCGGCTGGATTTCGATGGCGCCGTCCGCGTCCTTGGTGCCGAGCGACGAGCTGATGTCGCGATTCTTGGCCCCCAGCTCGGTGCGCGCCACGTCGCGGAGCCGGGTGATCTCGCCGTTGGCCCCCGTCTTGACGATGATGCTGGCGAACTGCTCGGCCTCGAGGAGTCGGCCGACGGTGCTCATGGGGTACTGGAACGCCTGGCCGCTGGGAACGGGCGGCTGGCCGACCTGGCCGGCGGCGACCTGCACGTTCTGCTCGCGCAAGGCGCGCACGACGTCGGAGGCGATGAGGCCCCGGGCGGCCATCTTGTTGGGATCGACCCAGACGCGCATGCTGTAGTCTTGCTGCCCGAGCAGGCCGACGTCGCCGACGCCGTCCACGCGCGTGAGTTGCTCCCGGACTTGCAGGGTGGCGTAGTTGCTGAGGTAGAGCTGGTCGTACCTCCCGCCAGGAGAGACGAGGTTCACGACCAGCATGATGTCCGGCGATTTCTTCCGCGTGGTCACCCCGGCCATGCGCACCTCTTGCGGTAGCGCCTGCAAGGCGAGCTGGACGCGGTTCTGGACGAGCACCTGGGCCATGTTCAGGTCGGTGCCCAGCTTGAACGTGACGGTGAGGTTGTAGGCGCCATCGTTGGTACACTGGGAGGACATGTAAAGCATGCCCTCGACGCCGTTGACCTGCTGCTCGATCGGCGCCGCCACCGTGTCCGCCACCACGCGGGCCATCGCGCCGGGGTAGGTGCAGGCGACCTGGATGGTCGGGGGGGTGATCGGCGGATACTGAGCGACGGGCAACGACCGGGCGGCGACGCCCCCGGCGAGGGCGATGACGATGGACAGCACGGCCGCGAAGATCGGCCGGTCGATGAAGAAGTGCGCGAACTTCACGGAGGCGCCTCCTGGCGAGCGGCTGCTGCCCGAGCCGGGCCCTCCGGCGCCTTGCCGAGGGGGGGCCATCGGAGGAGTTATACGGAGAGCGGCCCGACGTGGCACACTGGCGCACCGGCCTTGCCGCGCTCAAAACGGGTCGCCGAGGACGAAGGTGGGCCGGTGGTAGGGCGCCGCGAACGGCTGGTCGCCCGTGGGCAGCGGTGCCAGCTTGCCCTTCGCGTCCGGGAGCGCATCGTCTTCGCCCCGCCGGGCTGTCGCGGTCTGTCCGCCAAGCTCCCGAAACACATCCGTTGGTGACGGTCCCGCCCGCCTCCGTGGGACCGGCTTTCCAGCCGGTCTTCCGTGCCGCCCTCCCGCGCCCCGTGGCGGGGCTGTCGGCCCTCTTGCCCCGGGAGCGCCTGGCTGGCCGTTCGCGGCCGGGGCGGGGCCGGGGGAATTGGCGAGGGTGAAGGAGACCACGGGGGCAACCTCGAATGCGGGACAAGAAGGGGCGCCCGAAGGAGGACGATCCCCACCATCAAGCAGGCTACCCGC
>JBBSEZ010000570.1:0-5425 GCA_038239195.1 Gemmatales bacterium | reverse complement strand
GCCATCCCCCAGGCCACCTGCTCCCCCGGCAGGTGGCCTTTTTCGTTGCCCCTGGCGCGAAATGACAGGAGTCAGGGAAGAGACAGGCGCCTGAGGTCTCGCGAAAGGATAGGGCCAAAGTCCCGGGAGCACTCATCGCTAAGCCGCAAGCGGCGGGCCCGAGAGGTTCGCCGCTTGCGGCTTGGCGGGGCCCTCCTGGAATCGTTGCCACGCCCCCCCTGACTCGGTTCGCCGCTCGAGGCTTCGCGTTTGGCGATCCCCATGCTATAATCGCCCTTGGTGAACAAACGTCGGCAGTGGTGCCCGGCTCTTCCACGGCAGCAACTCCGAGGGCGGTATGGCATCGGACCCTCCCCCCCCGAAGGGGCGTCGCGTCGTCCGCATCGGCAAGTACGAGGTGATCGCGCACATCGCCACCGGCGGGATGGGCGCGGTCTACCGGGCCCGGGACACGGAGGAGGGGAAAGAGGTCGCCCTCAAGGTGCTCAACCCCGGCCAGGCTGCCAAGCCCGCCATGGTCGAGCGCTTTCGCCGCGAGGCCCGGTCGGCCGCCAAGCTCGAGCACGAGAACATCGTCGCCCTGTACGAGTTCGACGAGCACCAGGGCACCTGTTACCTCGTCATGGAGTTCGTGGACGGCATCGACCTGCACGAGCACGTCAAGCGCAACGGGCCTCTTGACCCCGAAGAGGCGCGACGCCTCATCCTCCAGGGGGCCCGCGCGCTGCGCCACGCCAACGACGAGGGCATCGTTCACCGCGACGTCAAGCCTTCCAACTTCTTGCTGACCCGCAAGAACGGTAAACCGCTCGTCAAGCTCACCGACTTCGGGCTGGCCCGCGAGGCCGACAACGACGAGTTCCGCGTCACGCGAGCCGGCACCACCGTTGGCACGCTCGACTACATCGCGCCGGAGCAGGCGCGCGACAGCGGGCTGGCCGACATCCGCAGCGACCTCTACTCGCTCGGCTGCACCTGGTATCACCTGCTGGCCGGCAAGGCCCCTTTTCCCGAGGGCGGGCTCGCCGAGCGCCTCTACAAGATCATGAACGACGACCCGCCCGACGTGCGCGACCTCAACGAGCGCGTGTCCGAGGAGACGTGGACCATCCTCAGCCGGCTGCTCGCCAAGCCCCCCCAGGACCGCTATCAGGAGCCGAGCGAACTGATCGAGGCCCTGCTGACGCTCGAAGGGAAGGCCACTGCCCGGCCGCGCCCCGCCAAGATGGGAGGAGGCCCCCGGGCCCAGAAGAAGGCGCGCCGCTCGGGGCCCGCGGCCGACACCGACGCGGAGCGCCCCGCCACCGTCTCCTCGCGGAGGCGGCGCTCGCGCCTTTGGCTC
Organism: Gemmatales bacterium; assembly: GCA_038239195.1. Taxonomy (GTDB): domain Bacteria; phylum Planctomycetota; class Planctomycetia; order Gemmatales; family Gemmataceae; genus JBBSEZ01. The sequence continues at coordinate 4,083 of JBBSEZ010000570.1, read as the reverse complement.
GGGCTGGGCGTGGGCGCGGTGCTGCTCCTGCTCGGCGGGATCGGCCTGGGTCTAGGCCTGTCGCGGCGCGACAGGCCGCGCGACAAGACGGACGACCAGGCCAGGGGGGCGCCGGTCGAGCTGCCCCGGCCGGCGGTCCCCGTCGTCAAGGCCCCCGAGAAGAAGAAGGAAGAGAAGAAAGCGCCACCCAAGGTCGAGGTGGTGGCCAAGGTGCGCTGGCCGTCGCTCTTCAAGGGGCGTGAGCGGATCGCCGCCGACGCACTCCGCAAGGAGATCGAGGGCCCGTGGGCGAGCACCCCGGCGCCGGGCAAGGAGCCGATCGTGCTCGCCGTGGGCCGCACGGCGGGCAGCTTGCCCCAGCCCGGATACGTCTCGCTGGCGGCGGCGTGCGCAGCCGCGCCGGCCGACCGGCCCGTGGTGATCGAGCTCCACGACAACGGCCCGCTCTTCGACGTGGCGACGGGCGTGGCCGGCCGCGACCTCACCCTGCGGGCTGCCAAGGGCTATCGGCCCTTGCTCGTCTGGGACGTGCAGCGCACGCTCGAGGAGCGCAAGCGCCCTCGCAAGGGCGAGAAGCCGATCGATGCGCCCTTGACCTTTCTGAGCGTGCGCCAGGGGCACCTGACGCTCCAGGGGATCGACGTCGCGCTGCGCTGGCCGGAAGCGGTCGCGAAGCCGGCCACGCTGGTCGAGGTCTTCGAGGGCGAGTTGACGGTGCGCGACTGCACGTTCTCCGTGGCGGGGAAGAACCCCGACGGGGTGACCGTGGCGCGCTTTGGCGGGGAGCGCGGCAAGGACAACGGAGGGCTGTGTCGCTTCACGCGCTGTCAGGTGCGCGGGAACAGCTTGACGGCCCTCGACCTCGACGCGCCCGGCGCCGAGGTGCTTTTCGAGGATTGCTTGCTCGTGGGTGGGGACGCGCCGCTGCTGAAGGTGCGCGCCGACGACAAGCGCGGAGCGGGGCTCAAGGTGGTTCGCTCCACCCTCGTCTGTGGCCGCAACCTGCTCGAGCTGACCGCCAGTCCGAAGGGGAAGCGGCCTATCTTCCGCTGGATGGGTTGGGACGCCATCCTGAGTCGATGGGGCGTCAGCGCCGGCGGGGAGATGCTGAGCGTTCGCGAAGAGGCCGACATGCACGGCATCACGTGGCAGGCCCACAATTGCATCTACGCCGGATGGCAAGAGTTGCTGACGGGGACGAAGAAGATCGGCGGGGAGGCGCTGCGGGAGTGGCAACTGCACTGGAACTATCTGGCGGGGGACGCGGTGGCGTCGGGCCCCTGGCCGCAACAGGAGCTCAACCGAGTCGCCGCGCTTTCCACCGAGTTGTTCCAACCGGCCGGCCCGGTCGGCTTCGCCTCCAGCGCCAGCGACGAGCAAACGCTGGGGTGTGTCCTGGCCGGTCTGCCGGCGCGCGACGGGTGGCTGGCGGTGATTTCCGAAGCGCTGCCGGTCCCCGCCGACGCCCTTGCCGACGCGACGGCGCCGGAGATCCCGGCCGCGGGGGACGGGCTGTATCACGGCGAGCGGCTCGACCTGGCCGAGATGGACCTGGGGGCGTACTTGCAGCAGGTCGAGAAGGCCCAGAAGTTCGGCCCGCGGGTCGTGCTGCACCTGAGGGGCAAGGGAGAAAAGACGACGTCGCCGATCCGCATCAAGGGGAGCAGCCTGGTCCTGTACTTCGAGCCCCCGGCGCGCGGCGAGGCGGCGCTGGCGCTGAAGCTGGGCATGCCGATGGGCGCCGAGGCGATGATCGAGGTCGAGGGCGGGGGGCTGGACGTCATCGGCGGGGAGGTGCGGGTGCCCGACCTGCCCGCCGGGGCAATCGCCGGGCTGCGCGTGCCGTATCTGCTCAAGGTGCGGGGCGGCGACCTGCGCCTGTACCGCTGCAAGCTCGAGGGCCCGCGCTACCAGCTCCCGACGAACTATCGAGGGCTCATTCATCTGGAAGGCAGCGGGGCGACGACGGCGGACAAGTCGCGCTCGTGCGCCATTGTCGAGTCGGTGCTGGTGTCGGGCCGCGATGGCGTGGCGCTGGAGGGAATGGGCATTCGACTGCTGGTGAGGCAGAGCCTGATCGTGGCGGGCTCCACGGCGCTGGGGGTGGCCCCGGGGGCGAGCTGCAAGGATCGCGCGAACGTGAGCTGTGTGCTGGAGAACGTGACGTTCGCGGCGCACACCGCCGTGCTGCGTCTGGGCGATGCGCCTGAGGCAGGCACGCCGCGCGACCCGGCGATCGTGCAAGCGCGCGATTGCGCGTTTCTCAACCCATTCCCGGGGCGCAAGAACAAGGCCTGCCTGCTGGTCTACGAGGGCGATGCCCTGGCGCGCGGCCTGCTGGTCTGGCAGAGCGAGCGCGACACCTACGACGGGCGATTGCACTTCCACCCCGAGCCGGCCGAGCCGGTCGGCCGGGCGCTGCCGGACAAGATCGAGAAAGCGACTTCGTGGGCCCAGCTCTGGGGGAGCCAGGGGGTGCGCGAGACGCGCCTGGAGCCGCCGCTTCTGCGCTCGTTCGCCGCCCGGCGCTGGGACCTGGCGCTCCTGATCCTGCCGTCGGGGCGTGGGGCGGACCTCAACCAGCTCGGCATCAAGCGGGTGGTGCGGCCGTAGCGACGAGCGCCTCTTGGGCGGCCAGCAGGAGTTGGTTTGCTGTAGGACGGCTCTCCTGAGCCGTCCTACAAGCATGCCTTTTCCTGCCGGTCCCCCTTGGCGCTACGGTCCCACAAGGGTTCCCCTATGATGATCCGAGCGGGCCGGCCCGCTCGGACAGGGGGGAGTAGTGTATGCGTTTCGCACTCGTGGGCGACCATCCCGACGGCGTCGAGTTGGCGTGCGCCCTCGTCGAGACGGGCCGGCACCAGTTGCTGGCCTGCACCAACGCATTGCCCGCGCACGCGCGCTGCGGGGAGGTGCGCCGCGTTAGCGACTTCGAGGAGGTGCTGGCCGACCCTGCCGTCGAGGCCGTCCTCATCGCCGGCCCCCCCGCCGTCCGTCCCGCTCAGCTCCGCCGCGCGCTACAGTCCGAGCGCCACGTGCTCTGCGTGCATCCGGCCGACCAGTCGCCCGAGATCGCCTACGAGGCGGCGCTGCTGCAAAAAGACACCGGCTGCGTCCTCTTTCCGATCCTGCCGGAGGGACTGCACCCCGCGCTGCGGCGCCTGGGCGAGCTCGTCGAGCGACCGAGCCCGGACCAGCCCGCGGCCTCGCCGGTGGGGGCGTTTCGCCTGCTGGCCGTCGAGCGCGCCTCGGGCGGAGAGGTGCTCGAGAACCTGGAGGTGGCGGGGCACAAGCCGTCGGTCCCTGGCTGGGACGTGCTACGGGCGCTGGGCGGGGAGGTCGTCGAGGTGTCGGCGCTGGCCGATGGCGAGGAGGTCGAGGGCGGCGCGCCGCTCTTGCTGGCGGGGCGCTTCGACCGCGGCGGGCTGTTCCAGGTGGCGCTCTTGCCCAATCAATCGGCGCCGCGCTGGCGGCTGATCCTGGCCGGGACGGGCGGGCAGGCGGAACTGCTGTTCCCGTTCGGCTGGCAGGGCCCGGCCTTCTTGACGTGGCGGGACGCCGTCGGCGTGGAGCAGGAAGAGAGCTGGGAGGCCTGGTCGCCCTGGCCGGCGCTGGGCGAGGCGTTCGAGTCGGCCCTCGACGCGGGCAAGGGCGCTCCCCTGTTGAGCTGGCAGGACGAGGTGCGAGCGTTGGAGCTGGACGACGCCGCCCGGCGCAGCGTCGAGCGCCGTCGCACCAACCTGATGGAGTATCAGGAGGCGAGCGAGGAAGTCGGCTTCAAGGGCACGATGACGCTCGTCGGCTGTGCCCTGCTGTGGGGCGTGTTGCTGTTGCTGATCGTGTCGCGCTGGGTGCCGCAGATCGGCTGGGCCATCCTGCCGCTGCTGCTCGTGTTCATCGGGTTGCAGTTTTTGCGGTACGTCATTCCGGCGGGGGCCCTCCCTCACCCCCCCTCTCCCCCTATCCCAACCGAGGGAGAGGGGGAGAACGGTTAGGGTGGGCCCGGGGAGAGGGCCGCCCAACTCCGTGTCTTCTGTCTGGCTCCCCCTCTCCCGTCCTGGGAGAGGGGGCTGGGGGGTGAGG
>JBBSEZ010000569.1:0-5431 GCA_038239195.1 Gemmatales bacterium | reverse complement strand
CCGGGGGGGCCCCCCCCCCACGTCCACACGACCTTGACGCGCCAGGGGCCCCTCGCTATGAGGAGCGCCCTTTCGCATACCACTTGCGCAGGCGGCGTACGGCAAGCCTGGCACACGGGAGGGGCCTGCCGAGGCAGGTCGAGGAGCATGACGCCAACCACCCGCTTCTTCCTGGCCCTGGTGCTCGTCGCGCTGGCGCCGGGCTGCGTGACGCGCCGCTTCCTCATCACCACCGAGCCGCCCGGGGCCCTCGTCTACATGAACGGCCAGCCGATCGGCGCAACGCCCGTCGAGCAGCCTTTCGTGTACTACGGCAGGTACAAGTTCACGATCGTCAAGGACGGCTATCAAACCCTCGACGTCGAGCCCGATTTCTGCCCCCCCTATTACGAATGGCCCGGTTTCGACTTCATCGCCGAAAACGTCAATCCCTATCAGTTCCGCGACCTCCAGGCCTTCCACTACGTGCTCCAACCTCTGCCGCTCGTCCGCCCCGAAGACGTGAGAAGAGATGCCGACAAGCTGCGCCGGCGCGGCGAGGAGATCAGCCCGCGCCCGACGTTGCCCGCGCCGGTGCCGGTCCTCCCGGTCCCGCCGGGCGGCGCGGTCCCGCCCGTGGTGCCCGCTCCCACGCCCCTGACGCCAACGCCGGGGCCGGTGGGCGTCATTCGGCCTTCTTCGGTTTCTCCTTATCCAGGGGCTCCTTCTTCGGGGGCCGCCCCTTCTTCGGGGGCCGCGCTGGCCCGTCCCCCGATCTAGGCCGCACGCTCTCCATCAAGACCTGAAATTCGCGGTCCCAGAAGTCCTTCCGCTCATCGGCGCACTCGCAGAAGATCACCAGCGCCCCGTCGGGGCGGTTGACGACGCCGAGGTAGCCGAAGCGCACGTTGTCCCTGTCGTTCTCGATGCGCAACTTGCTCAGGTGCCCGCGAAAACCGCCCACGTTGGTGTCGCGGTCGAGCAGCACCTTGTCGGTGCGCGGGTCCTTGGCCAGTGCGATGCTCGCCGTCTCGAGCTTCTCCTTCTCCTTCTTGTGGAGGAGGAGGTGCTGGATGGCGTTCTTGTTGGCGTCCTCGAGCTTGGGCGCTGCGGGCAACACCAGCACGACGACCTCGGCGGCCCGGCCGGCGTACGCCACGACGGCCTTCTTGCCGGTCTCCTCGTCGAGGGTCGGCTCGAAGCCGCGGAGGAGCAACTCGGCGCGATCGTCGTAGTCTTTGGGCTCGCTCTCCTTCTTCCACAGGTCCTTGGCGAAGTCGAGCTGGTAGGCCAGGGCGGTCCCCTGGAAGGGGAACTTCTCGCGCGGCGCTTCTTTCCAGCCGTCGCGGCCGTTGAGCAACTGGAAGTGGTCGCGCAGCGCGACCCAGCTCTCGTCGAGGACCTCGCGGTTATCGGCCGGGCCCCAGGCGAAGAACCAGTAGGCGTAGCCGCGCCAGGTCAGCGCGTGACACTGCCCGCGCATGACGACGGTCTCGGGGTCGGTGCCCTGAAACTCCACCACCAGCGCGGGCTTGCCGCCGAGCGTGCCCGAGGGCGCCTTCTTGTCGGAGAGGAACGGGTCTTCGTAATCGACCTGCTTGAAGTAGATGCGCAACTTCTTGAGGGCCTCGTCGAGCAGCTCGGCCTCGCTGGGCGAGCGATTCTTGTAGTCGCGATAGAACAGGGCCACGTGGCAGCGCGGTTCGAGGCGGGTGAGGGCGATTTGCAAGGCCATGCGGCTCTCGACGCCGCGGTCGATCTTCCACTCCTTGCCGGGGCGCTTGAAATGAAAGTTGGCCTGCTTGGACTGGGTGGCCTGGTCGGTCACCGGCTTGAAGTAGCGGAGGATGAAATAGCTCCCCGCTGCGAGGGCGCCGACGCAGACGAGGAGGAGCAGGCCGAGGAAGACCCACCTCCCGAAGCCGCGGCGCGGCCTGGCCCTGCGGTGGCGCGGCGACAGAAGGAGGTCGGGCTCGGTGTTGAAGGCGAGCGCCGACGGCCGGGCCTCCTCGACCGGCCGTGCGATCGGGACGCTGGCGAAAGCGGGCTCGGCCACGGGCGGGGCCAGGGGGGGCGGCGCCTTGACGACCGGCGCGGCGAGCGGCGGCGGGGCCACCTTGACGGCCGCCCTCGACGGCGCCTTGCCCGGCAAGGGCGGTGGGGCCTTCGCCGGGGCGGCGGGCGATTCGCGAGGCGCCTTGGCCCTCGGGGGGGGCTGGCCCGCGGGCTTGGGAGGAGGCGGCGCGACGGGGTGGGCGGGCGGGGGCGGAGGCGCGGCCGCCTGAGGGCGGAACTGAAAGGTAGTGCCGCAGCGCGGACAGACCAGGCTGGCAGCGCCTCGGACGGCGTTGGGCGCGAACACCTGGGCACAGGTCGGGTTGGGGCAGGGGAAACTGTTTCGCATGATGGCTGGCTCGCCGCGCGAGGCTGGGTGCTTGCAATGAGCCCCGATGCCTGTCAGTCTAGCGGAAAGCGCGCGAGCGTGCAGCAAATTTCTCGGGCAAGCGGGAGGCGTCAGCCCCCTGTTGCTGCGAGGAAGAGGGGGCTGACGCCCCCCCGGTCGCCTCACCTGCCACGCTTGCCTAGACGTCCATCCGCGCTGATTCATCTTGCCTGCATCGGCCGAGGCGGTATCATGGCCGTTCGCATGGACGCCGGGACATCGCCCGCTGCAGGGAGGCAGCCTCATGGACCACACGTTGAACCTGTTCGACCATCTCCTCGCCGAAGGCAAGCGCTTTCAGTCTCTGGGCCGGCATCGCGACGCCGGCCAGGCCTACGCCCGGCTGGCCGGTTTCCGCGATCTGCCGGCGCCGGTGGCCGAGGAGGCGCAGCTGCGCCTCGCGGAGATGGCGCTCAAGCGGCGGCGCTTCGCGCAGGCTCGGCGCCACCTCAGCGCCGCCCTGCACCACCAGCCCGATCAGGCCCGCTATCACTTCCTGATGGCCACCGCCATGCAGGCCGACGAGCGCTGCGACCCCGAGCAGGCCGCCGAGCATTACCGCCGTGCCCTCGAGCTGAGCCCCGACCACGTGCGCTGCCGCTGCGACGCCGGCCTGCTCGCCCTGCGCCTGGGGCGCACCGACGAGGGGCTGGCGCTGCTGCGCGAGGGGGCCGAGCGCGCGCCCGACGCCCCCGAGGTCGTGGGCAAGCTGGTCAAGGGGCTGCTGCTCGCCGGGCAGGTGGACGACGCCCGGCAGGCGATCCGCAGCGCCCTGTTCCGCAACCCGCGGGCCCCGCGAATCCGCAAGCTCTGGGCCGACTTCCAGCTCCAGATGCTCCGCCGCGACCGCGAGACCGCCGAGGCGAGCCGCGACCGCGAAGAGGGGCCGGTGCTGCTGCCCTTTCTGCGCCTGCACCGCGAGACGGGCCCCGAGGCCGAAGGCGTACGGCAAGACGAGGGCGCCCCGCTGCCGCCGCCGCATCAGCCGCGCCTGCTGCGCCGTTCGAGCCGCCGGCGCGTGCAGTAGGCCCCCAAGGCCTCTGGCGCGAGACGGGCGCGTGTCGTGCTTGTGATCTCCGACGGATCATGGGAGATTTGCGATGCCCGTTGTCGAAAAGGCGCTGGCGCTCTGGTGTGCGGTGTCGATGCCCGTGGTGGGCCAGCAGGCGCTGGCGCGCGGCGACCACGCCCTCGCCGTCGCCTGCATGCAGCACGCCGTTCTCTTCGACCCAACCGACGCCCGCCTTCACGTGCTGCTCGGCACCGCCTACGAGGCCCGCGGCGAGGCGCCGCGGGCCTTCGCCGCTTACGACCACGCCCTCCGCCTCGACCCGAAGCTGGCGGCGGCCTATGCGCTGCGCGGGCAGTGCCACGCCCAAGGTGGCCGGCCTCGCGCCGGGCTCGCCGACCTCCGCCGCGCCGCCCGGTTGCAGCCCGACAACGGCTCGCTGCAATTCGGCCTGGGCCGCTGCTGCCTCGCCCTGGGCGAGCACGACGAGGCCATCCGCGCGTTTGATCGTGCCCTCTCCCTCGCTCCGGCCGTCGAGCTCCAGGCGCTCTGTCTGCTCTACCGCGGCAACGCCCACGTGGCGAAGGGGCTGCCCCGGCGCGGCCTCGCCGACTGCGCCCGGGCGGAGCGCCTGTCGCCCAAGGTGCCCGGCTTGCAGGTGACCCGGGGCTGCTGCTATCAGTTTCAGGGCAAGTTGCCGGAGGCGCGGGCCGAGTACGACAAGGCCCTGCGGATAAGCCCTCGCGACGTGCTGGCTTATTACAACCGGGCCGGCACGTGGCGCGATCAGGGTCGGCTCGACCGGGCCCTGATCGACCTGACCGCGGTCCTGCGCATCGACCCGGAATACGCCACGGCCTACCGCGAGCGCGCCGTCATCCACGCGCAGCTGGGCGACCACGTCCGGGCCATCGCCGACTATAGCGCTGCCCTGCGGTTGAACCTGAGCGAGGCCAGCATCCACGTCGGCCGCGGCAACTCCTACAACGCCCTCCAGCGCTACGGCCTGGCGCTGGGCGACTACCGCCACGCGCTGCGCCTGGCGCCCGGCCATGCCGAGGCGACGCGCCGGCTGATCGACCTGCTGGCGGCCTGCCCCGACCCGCGCCTGCGCAACTTGCCGGGGGCGGAGGAGGAGGTCAACCGACTGAGCGCGCGTGCTCCGGGGCTGCAGGCGGTGTGCGCGACGCTGGCGGCGGCCCACGCGCGCGACGGGCGGCTGGAGAAGGCGGTGCGCTGGCAGAAGAAGGCGGTGGAGTTGCTGGGGAAGGAAGACCGGGACGAGAAGCAGAGGGCGGAGCTGGTGCTTCGGTGGTATCGGAAGCGGAAGGAGCCGAAGAAGGAAACGCGACGCGGGGAGAATTGACCTACCGCGTGGGCCCGGCCGCGGCCCTTGCCGAGAGGTGAACGTCCCCTCGAAGCAGCATCCCTCCGAGCCGCGACTGGGACCGCCCCCCGGTCAGCCGGCGGGGACGACGCGGACGAACTTGCCCTCGACCTGGAGGTTGACGCCCTGTAGCGCGGCGAGGGACGCCAGCAGCGCCGGCTGCCGGCCGGGGGCTAGTTCCGCGGGGCCGTAGCCGTTGCGGCCGTCGGCGTCCCAGGTCAGCACGAGCAGGCCGTTCCAGAAGGTGGGGTGGCCGTTGCCGGGCGTGGGCAGGTCGAGCAGCAGGCGGGCCTCGGGGCGGGCGGCCAGGAAGTCGAAGGTGGCCTGGCGGACGGCGGGCCAGTTGGCGTCATCGACCACGAGCAGGGCGCGGCGGGCCAGCAGGGGGGCGGCGAGGAGCAGGCCGACGAGTTGCGAGCGGTAGTCGTGGGCGCCGTCGTAGAAGAAGGCGCCGAGGCGCGGGGCCTGGGCGCGGAGGCCGAGGAGGAACGGCTCGAAGTCCTGGTCGTGGAAGCGGACCTGGCCGGACAGGCCGGCGGCGTCGAGGTTGCGGCGGAGGGCGTCGCGGTTGTGGCCGTGGGGATCGAACTGGCTGAAGTTGTCGGCGGCGTGG
>JBBSEZ010000568.1:0-5434 GCA_038239195.1 Gemmatales bacterium | reverse complement strand
GTCAAGGACCTGGCCGTCTACCCGGAACTGCGCTGGCTCAACCGCAACTGGCTGGTGCCGTCGGCGCTGCTCGGCCTGGTCGTGCTGCTGGCCGGCGGCTGGAGCGCCTTCGCGCTCGGCTTCTGCCTGTCCACCGTGCTCTTGCTGCACTCGGTGGCCCTGACCGACGTGCTGGGCCACTCGTTCGGCAAGCGTCGTTACGCCACCCCGGACACCAGCCGCAACAGCCAGTTGGTGGCCCTGCTGTCGATGGGCGAGGGCTATCACAACAACCATCACCACTACCAAACGTTGAGCAACCTGGGCTTCTTCTGGTGGGAGGCCGACAGCACGTACGTCATCCTGTGCGGCCTGGGGCTGGTGGGACTGGTCTGGGACCTGCGCACGCCGCCGCAATCGGCCCTGAAGCGCAACCTGGAGGAGCGGTGCCCTGCCGAGCGTCGGGCCTCGGCCGGCCTCTGCCTCGGATTGACGCGCCAGGCGGTTCAGGACAAAATCGAGCCAGGCGTCGCGACGTCGCCGCGTCGTGCCCGGAACGGGATCCTGTCCTGACCGGAGGAGGTTGAGATGAGCGACCTATCGGCTGCGGATGGGCTGGGGCCCCTCGGGGACATGCAGCCGGGTAGCCCGATTGCGCCGGAGTGGGCCACCTACAAGCGCGAGCGGCCCCGCCTGCTGGCCGAGGGGCACGAGGGGCGTTACGTCCTCATCAAAGGCGAGGAGATCATCGGCATCTGGGACACGCGACGAGAGGCGATGAGTGTTGGGACGCAGCGGTTCGGTTTAGTGCCCATGCTGGCGCACCAGATCGCGCGCTGGGAGAGGACGATCCGAACGGGGAGCTACCGGCGATGCCTCCCGTGACCTTTCCTGTCCTCCCCGATGGTCTGCTCATGAACGCGATGATCGGGCTGGACGTGGGCCGCTGCCAGGACCTTCAGGTCATCGGCCAACCAATCCCTCGGTCAGTCCTCGTTCGCGGCGTCCTGGATACCGGCGCCGACGTCACAGCCGTCGCTCCGCGCGTGTTGCAGGCGCTGGGCCTCTCTCCTTCTGGCTCGGCCTCGACGCACACAGCGGGTGGCCTCGTGTTCGTCAACGTCTACGAGATAAGCCTGAGCATCTTGCATCCGATCAGTTCCTCTCCATTCTTCACGGGCTCTCACCTCCAGGTCACCGAACTGGGCCACGCTGCCCCGAGCGTCGAGGTGCTCGTCGGCCTCGACGTTCTGCTCCAGGGTGTGCTCACCCTCGACGGGCCGGCACGCACGTTCGCGCTGAGTTTCTGAACGATTTCGCGCAGCGCCAAGGCTGGCGAGCGGCGGGCTTTATGCCCGCCGTCCAGGCCGCCGGCGTAAAGCCGGCGACTCACCCTGTCAACGCCGCCCTCGATCAGCGATTGCGAACCAGCGGCGCCGCAGGCGAGCACCTCGTCCGCAGGTTGCGCAGCCGGAGCAGCAGCTCCGGCCCAAACCCCTTCAGCGCCTCCTGCTTGGCCCGCTCGATGGCGTCCTTCTCCTCGATGATGAACGTCGGCGCCAGCGTGCTGCCCTGGCCCTCCGTCTCCATCGACGCATACAGGAAGCCGTTGTTGACGTCGATGAGCCCGCCCTCCATCAGGAAGAGCGCGTCGCGGTGACTGCCCGGCACGACGAGCCCGCCGATGACGGTGACGTTGAACAGCGCCGCGGGGTTCAGCCGGCTCGCCGTCACGGCCGTTCCCTTGACGACCAGCAGGGCGTCGGCGCCGTACTTGGCCGCCGAGGCGCGCAACTCCTTGTGGCCCTCGCCTTGCACGAACATGGCCGACATGAAGATCACGTCGGAGGCGATGCCTTCCTGGCGCAGCGAGGTGGCCCAGGCGTCCATGGCCTGGCGGTCCTTGGGCGCCCAGCGCCAGTCGCCCGAGCCGGTCCGGAGCGCGACGGCGATGCGACACGGGAAGCGGAGTTGGCCCTTGAACGTCTGGATCTGCTTGATGTCGGCGTCGGTGACCTTGGCGGCCTCCTCGTGGAGGCGCGCGTCCAGCGCGCTGCGGTTGAACCCGCTGGTGGTGATGCAACCGGACAGGCCCAACGAGATCACCAACCACCAGGGCTTGCGCATCATCCCGGCTCCTTCCCCGAACGGCGTCGAGCAGGTAGAAGGCCAGCCAATCGCGAGGCGCCTCGACAAGGCCTCACGGTGAGCGCGGCGCGTATAGGCTGGGGGGAAGAGGGCGTCAAGGTGAAGGGTGGCTTGTTGGGGCCTCAACCCCTCCCCGACTCGTGTCCTGCCTTGCCGGCGTCGTTCTCTCTATGGCCCCTGGCCGAGCGAATGTGGCGCGGGGCGACCAAGTGACGTGCGGCGGCCAAGTTTCTATACTGAGTGAGCGCGGGGCGGTTGTGGGCCGAGCCGCGGCGGAACGTTCTTGTCCCCATTGGCAAAGGGGCCGTGGATGCGACGAACAATCGACCATCGGGCAGTTGCGGCCATTCTCCTCGCGCTGAGCGGTCTGCCCTTTCTGCTGGCGGGCTGTGGTCCTTCCCAACCTGCCCCGGAGCCAAGCCCTGCCAGCGCGCCCGTCCCGGCCCCACCCCTCGTGGAGGTGCCGCTTCCGGCGAGGCCCGAACAACCACCGCAGGGGGACGGGGGGCCCGCGAAGGGCGAACCGCCCCTGCCGAAGGTCGATACCATCTTCGGAATGATTGGGCCGGAAAGTTTCGACCAGGCCCTCGCGTGGCTGCGCGGCAGCCAGAGAGATCAGCTCAACGCCCTCGAGTCCCTGGGCCGGGCCGAGCCCTACGCCCCCCGGCAGGCGGAGGTCGCCCGCGAGCTGAGCAAGCTGGCGCTGCGCGGGAACCTGTTGGTGGCGGGTAAGGCCGTGAAGCCGCTGTCCATCTGGGCGACCAAGGAGGAGGTGCCCGCCCTGCTCGAGTTGTTGGATGCCCGCAACGGCTTTTACCGCCCGGACACGCTGGCAGCCCTGGCCCGGCTGAAGGACGAGCGCGCGGTCGGGCGGGTGGCCGAACTGCTGGCCGAGCCTATCCCGAGCAAAGAGGCCTCGCGGGCGCTCATCCTCATGGGGCCGATGGTCGAGGCCGAGGTGCGGAAATACCTCAAGCACGACCGCCTGCACGTGCAGAAAGAGGCGGCCCACGTCCTGCAACGGCTCGGGAAATCGACCAGGGCCGAGGTCCCGAAGGGCGAGCCCCCCCTCCCCAAGATCCAAACGCGCGGCGGCCGGATGGGGCCGGAGAGCTACGATCAGGCCGTCGAATGGCTGGGGGGCAATCAGTTGCAGCAGCTGGTTGCGACCGGCTCGCTGGCCAAGGCGAAGGTCTATCCGGCCCGACAGGCCGAAGTGGCCCGGGAGCTGGAGAAACTGCTCCTGGGCCGGGACAGACTGGTGGCGGGGAAGGCGGCCGACGCGCTGGCCACGTGGGCGACCAAGGAGCAGGTCCCGGGGCTGGTCAAGGCGATGGAGGACGCCGGGGGGCTGGTCCGCCCGACGTTGCTCGAGACGCTGGCGCGGCTGAAGGACGAGCGCGCGGTGGCGCCGATGGCCGGCCTGCTGACCTCGTTCTTCACGCGGGCGGAGGCCTCGAAGGCGCTCATCCTCATGGGGCCGATGGTCGAGGACGAGGTGCGGAAGTACCTCAAGCACGGCGACCAGAAAGTGCGGGAGGAGGCGGCCCTCGTGTTGAGCCGCATCGGCAAGGAGGGGAAGGACGATGGCTTCATCGCTGCCCTGGCGGGCCTGAAGGACACCAAAACTCTCGGCCGAGGCAAGGCCCTGGAGTGGTTTGCCTTGGCGGAGGCGAACCACCCCCGCAAGGCCGAGGCTGCCGCGCTGATGGCGAACCTGTTGAAAGACGGCGACGGCTTCGACAAGCAGGGCGCGGCCAAGGCGCTGAAAACGTGGGCCACGCCCGCCGAGGTCCCCACGCTGATCGAGGCCATCCTGGACGAGGCGTTGGCGACCATCCAAAACAAGCCGCCGCTCATCCAGGCGCTGGCGCGGCTGAAGGACAAGCGCGCCATCCCCGCCCTCGCGCAGACACTGGCGGGCCCCTTCTATGCGGACGAAGCGGCGAAGGCGCTGATCGCGTTTGGCCCGTCGGTCGAGGAGGAGGTGCTGAAATCCCTGAAGGAAGACGGTTGGCAGCCGCGGACAACGGCTTGCCGGGTGCTCAAAGCAGTGGGCACCGCCAAGAACCTCCCCGGGCTCCAGGCGGCGTTGAAGAAGGCCGAAGGAGAAGGGCGCACTGGCGCCGGAGTGGTGCAGGCCACCAAGGCAGCCATCGCCGCCATCCAGGCCCGCCGCTGACGCTCTCGTTTTTGCCGCGTCTGCCTCGCGGGGACGCGGTCGGCGGCGAGCGGGGGGCGTAAGCCCCCTGTTCTCCTTGCGACGGTTGTACTTGCGCCAACAGGTGGCTCACGCCCCCCGCTCGCCAAGTGTTACCCGCGTTTGAACCCGGCCGGAAAGGCGGATCACTTCCCCAGCCACTCCTCCCACCCATCCCCGAATGGGTCGGGCGTGGCCTCGAAGCGGTCCAGATCGCGCTCCGAGTACCCGAAGTGATGGGCCAGTTCGTGGATCACCGTCTTGCGGATCTCGAGCAGCAGTTTCCGCCCGCGAAAGTCCTCCTCCAACGGCCGCTTGAAGATCAGTAGGCGATGCAGCATGTCCTGCGTATCGACCGCGTCGGCGCTCCAGTCGCTGGGCAGCGCCAGGGGGTCGAACAGGCCGTACAGCGACTCCCCTTCCTCGATTTCCTCGTCGGTCAGGCCGGCGCCGCGCAGCGTTTGGAGGTCCGGCTCCTCCTGGACGTCCACGACGACGTTGTCGAGATACGGCAAGAGCCCCTCGGGCAGCGTCTCCATGACGCGAGCGACGATGCGGCCGAACTTGCGCAGGCTCATCCGTTTCATGCTTCCATGCTGCGCGGCGGGGAAGGCGTTGTCAACAGGGCGAAAAGGCAAGAGAATGACGGCAAGCCAGCGCTCGCGATGAAGCGTTGCACCGCCCGGAGGCGCCATGACCCTCGACGTGCAGGAAATCACCCGCTCCGTCCGCCGGCAGCGCGACCGACTCGAGCCGCTCTACCGCGAGATGGGCAAGGTGCTCGTCGGCCAGGTCGCCCTCGTCGATCGCCTGCTGGTCGGCCTGCTCACCGGCGGGCACGTCCTCATCGAGGGCGTCCCCGGCCTGGCCAAGACCCTCGCCGTGCGCACCCTCGCTCGCGCCCTGCGCCTCACCTTCAGCCGCATCCAGTTCACGCCCGACCTGCTCCCCGCCGACGTCGTCGGCACGCAGATCTACAACCCGCGCAGCGGAGAGTTCTCCGTCAAAAGGGGCCCCGTGTTCGCCAACCTCGTGCTCGCCGACGAGATCAATCGCGCCCCCGCCAAGGTGCAGAGCGCCCTCCTCGAGGCCATGCAGGAAAGGCAG
>JBBSEZ010000567.1:0-5471 GCA_038239195.1 Gemmatales bacterium | reverse complement strand
GGCCCCCCTAAAGCCGGGGGGGCAACACGGGGGGAGGGGGCGGGGGGCGAAGACGCCCCGCCCAGGCCCGATTTTTCCCCCCGGCCCTGTTTCCTCACAATCGCGCGCGGCGCAGCCGCAGGGCATTACCCACGACGGAGAGCGAGCTCAGGCTCATGGCGACGCTGGCCCAGATCGGCGAGACCAGCACGCCGGGAAACGGGTAGAGCAATCCCGCGGCGACCGGCACGGTGACGAGGTTGTAGACGAAGGCCAGGAAGAGGTTTTGCCGGATGTTCCGCATCGTCGCCCGGCTGAGCCTGCGGGCGCGGGCGATGCCGCGCAGGTCCCCCTTCACGAGCGTCACCCCGGCGCTTTCCATCGCCACGTCGGTGCCCGTGCCCATCGCGATGCCGACCTGCGCCTGGGCCAGCGCGGGGGCGTCGTTGATGCCGTCGCCCGCCATCGCGACGACGTGCCCTTCGCGCTGAAGGCGCTCCACGGCGTCGCGCTTCTGCTGCGGCAGCACCTCGGCGATGACTTCGTCGATGCCGAGGCGGCGCGCCACCGCCTCGGCGGTGGTGCGGCTGTCGCCCGTCAACATGACGATGCGCAAGCCGTCCGCGTGCAGCAACCGGATGGCCTCGGGCGTCGTGTCGCGCACCCGATCCGTAATGCCGAGGAGGCCGGCCAGCCGACCGGCCAAGGCCACCAGCACGACCGTCTGGCCCTCCGCCCGCAGCGCTTCGAGGCGCGCCGTCACGGCTTCCGTGCTGATCCCATGCTCGGCCAGCAGGGCGGGCACGCCGGCGAGCATCGACCGGCCCTCAACGGTCCCCGTCACGCCGCGGCCGGTGATCGACTGGAAGTCGCGCGCCTCGGCGGGGCGCAGCCCTCGGGCCTCCGCGCCGCGGACGATGGCCTGGGCGAGGGGATGTTCGCTGCCGCGCTCCAAGCCGGCTGCGAGGCGCAGGAGCTCGTCGGCGCCGAGGCCCTCGGTCGGCTCGACGGCCCCCAGGCTCGGCCTGCCCTCGGTGAGGGTGCCCGTCTTGTCCACGACGAGGGTGTCGGCCCGTCCCAGCACCTCGAGGGCCTCGGCGTCCTTGATGAGCACGCCGTTTTCGGCCCCCCGGCCGGTGCCGACCATGACCGCCATCGGCGTGGCCAGCCCCAGCGCGCACGGGCAGGCGATGATGAGGACGGCCACGGCGCTGACCAGGGCGTGCGCCCAGCTCGGCGCCGGGCCCCAGGTGCCCCAGGCGAGGAACGTCAGGACCGCCACCGCCAGCACGCCAGGAACGAACCAGCGCGACACCTGGTTGACGAGCCGCTCGATGGGGGCGCGGCTGCGCTGGGCCTCGCCGACCAGCCGGACGATCTGGGCCAGCAGCGTATCGGCCCCTACCTTCTCCGCGCGCACCAGCAGGCCGCCCGTGCCGTTGACCGTCGCCCCGGCCACCTTGTCGCCGGGCCCCTTGTCCACCGGGAGCGGTTCGCCGGTGAGCATCGACTCGTCCACGGCGCTGCGGCCCTCGGTCACGATGCCGTCCACCGGCACCTTCTCGCCGGGCCGCACGCGCAGCACGTCCCCTACGCGCACCTGCTCCAGCGGAACGTCCTCTTCCCGGCCCTCGGGCCGCACGACGCGCGCCGTCTTCGGGGCCAGGCCCAGCAGTTTGCGGAGGGCGGCGCTCGTCTGGCCGCGCGCCCGCAGTTCCAGCACCTGCCCGAGCAAGGCCAGGACCGTGACGACCGCCGCCGTGTCGAAGTAAGGCTCGACCACGCCGGCCATCGAGCGGAAGCCCTCGGGGAAGGCCCCAGGCGCGACCGTGGCGGCGAGGCTGTAGAGGTAGGCCGCCCCGACGCCGAGGGCGATCAGGGTGAACATGTTGGGGCTGCGGTTGACGGCCGAGGACCAGGCACGCTGGAAGAACGGGCCCCGCTCCACAGGACGACGGGCGTCGCGAGGAGGAGTTGCGCCCAGTTGACGAGCCCCCGGTCGAGGGCGTGCAGCGGGTTGCGGGGAAGCATGTCGGCCATCGCCAGCAGAAAGACCGGCAAGCTCAGGGCCAGCCCGACGAGGAATCGGCGGCTCACGTCTGCGAGCTCGGGGCTCGGGCCGTCCTGGAGCGCGAGGGTGCGCGGCTCCAGGGCCATCCCGCATTTCGGGCACGGGCCGGGTCGATCGCTCACCACCTCGGGGCCCATCGGACAGACGTACTCGACCTTCTCGCCAGGGGAGGGCGGAGGAGGGACCATCGGCGCTGCGGGAGGGGGAGCAACGCCGGTGTACCTGTCGGGGTCAGCCTGGAACTTGAGCAGACAGTGAGGGCAGCAGAAGGAATAGGGCTTGCCCTGGTGCGTGGTCGAAGCGGGGGCGGTGGCCGGATCGACGGTCATCCCGCAAACGGGGTCGATGGCCTTCTCGGGGACGAGGGCCAGAGAGAAGCCGCTGCGCTTCGGCTCAGCGTTCGTCGGGGGAGGGGGCGTGTCGTTCATGGGCGGGGCCCTCTGCGGGAAGCGATGGCTGTATCAGGAAGTATAGGCATCGGGCTTCGCCGGAGCTCCAGGAATAGACAGTCCTATGGTGGGAGCACCCCAGAGCGCCTCGACCGGGGGCGGTGTCTTCCGCGCAAGAAAAAACCCAGCCCGAGGGCTGGGCTTGTCCTGAACGCTCCGCGCGATTCATGCCGTCGGGCATGGTCTCGGCGAAGGGTACACGTATACTTCCTCGACCGGCACCCCGCCGAACACCTTGTCGTGGAAGCGGGTGGCGACCGGCCCGGGGTAGCGCCGGTTAACGTCCAACGCTTCCTTCGTCAGCGGGTCATCCGCTCCGAGCAGCTTTACCTGGAAGGGATCGAAGAGCGGGTCGTGGAGTTGCCCAGCGAATCGGAGGACTTCCCCGTAGGCAACGTCGAAGTTGTCGTCGGTGATTTGGTCCGAAGCGACATAGAGGCTCCACTCGCCCTCGTCGCTCTCCTTCAGCCAAAACGCCGCCTTGACCGGGACGTACTTCTGGAATTCGCCGAGGAACCTGGCCCCCGCGTCGATCTGGTCGATTACCAGCGGCCCCTGATCCATTGCATCACCCCAGAGCAGACGGCAGGAGGAGAGCGCTGAGCGACAAGAGCCGTGAGCCGTTGGCCGAAGGCGGTCAGTAGAGTCGCCTCTCGTTGAAGCGGAGAGGCCATCCTCGCGCGACCCCCTACCCCCCCTCCTCGATCCCCCGAATCGCCTCGACCACCGCCCGCGCCGTGCTCGGCCGGTCCTCCGCCTTCTTCGCCAGCAAGCGCACGATCAGGTCCGACAGCGCCGCCGGTATCTGCGGGTTGCGCTTCATGGGCGGCTCCGGTTCCTGCGTGGCGACCGCCAGCAGCGCCGACAGTGTGTCGTCGCCCTCGAACGGCAGGGCGCCCGTGCTGAGCAGGTAGAGCACGACGCCGAGGCTGAACAGGTCGCAGCGCGCGTCCACCGGGCCGCGACCCGCTTGCTCGGGCGCCATGAACGACGGCGAGCCGACCACGGCGCCCACCTGGGTCAGTTGCCCTTCGCCTTGCGCGGGGCGGGCCAGCCCGAAGTCGAGGATCTTCACGCGCTGCGAAGGCGCTTCCAGCCAGACGTTCGCCGGCTTGACGTCGCGGTGGATCAGCCCGCGCTCGTGGATGGCCGACAGGCCCTCGGCGATCTCCCGCCCGATGCGGCACACTTCGTCCACGGGCAGCGGGGCGCCGCGACGCACGCGGCCGTCGAGGGGCTCGCCTTGCAGGTAGGGCATGGCGAGAAAGGGAACGCCGCGGTCCTCGCCGACGGCGTGGATGGTGACGATGTGATCGTGCGAGATGGCGGCGATGGCCCGCGCCTCGCGCCGGAAGCGCTCGCGGTTCACGGCGCTGGCGGCCAGGGCGGGCAGCATCGCCTTGAGCGCCACCAGGCGCTGCAGCGCGATCTCCTCGGCCAGGAAGACGACGCCCATCCCTCCCGAGCCCAGCACGCGCAGCACCCGGTAGGGCCCCAATCGTCCGATTTCGCCCTCCTCCTCCGCCGGCGCCAGGAAGTCGGTGAGCTCCGGCGGCGAGGCGTTGCCGGTGTCGGTACGCGTGGGAAGTTCGTGGATGGGAACGCTGGGAACGGGCGTCGTGTCCTTGGCCTGGGGGGGCCGGGCGTCGGCGGTGATGAGGGTGGTCTCCCCGCCGCAGGAACTGCTGGGCGCGCGGCCTCCCTTGCGGCGCTGGCTGGCGCCAGTCTCGCCCCCCGGGACCTGCACGACCGTGCCGCACTTGGGGCACGTCGCCTTCTTGCTGCCCTCCTCCTCCGTGATCTTCATCCGGGCCCCGCAGTGTCGGCACGAAAACGCGATCATGAGGCACCCCGAAGGTTGAGCGAGCGGCCTTGCTCGCCGCCGCAGGCGCTGGGAGGCCCGCGGTCTGCACAGAGCATGCCCGGCGGCACGTGGAAGTTCCAGGTCGGTTGTTCTCAGCCGAACGCCTCGCAGAGGCGCAGGTGGTCGTCCAGGTCGAGCATCTCCGCCCGCGTCGTCCCGGCGATGCCGAGCTCCACCAGCTTGGCGTCCACCGCGGGCTTCTCGCGCCCGCCGTCCGGCTTGCCGACGAGGGCGCCGCGCAGGTTCTTGCGACGGTGAACGTACAGGTCGCGCAGGAAGTTGCGGAAGGCAACCACGCTTCCCGCGCGCTCGACGACGTGCGCGCGCCGGTCGGTGTCGGGCCGTATCATCACAATGGCCGAATCGACCTTTGGCTTCGGCCAGAACGCCGCCGGCGACACCCGGCGCACCAGCGTCACCTCCGCCAGGGACTGGATCAGCACGGCCAGGGAGCCGTACGCCCGGGTGCCCACGGCCGCCATCAGCCGCTCGGCGATCTCCCACTGGACCGTCACCACCATGCGCTCGATGGCGACCTCGGTGAGCAGCAGGTTGGACACGACGGGGACCGCGACGGCGTAGGGGAGGTTGGCGACCACCTTGGTCCGCACGGCGGCGCTTTGTTGCGTCAGGTCGGCGAGCGCCTGGAGGACGTAGGGGCTCAGCTCGTTCTTGTTCCGCAGCACGTCGCCGTGCATCAGCCGGACGTGGGGGGTGCCGCGCGGCGGCGGGCCGTCGACCGGCGCCGGCTCGGGGACTGCCCGGGTGGGGAAGTGGATGGCGACGGTTTCTTCGGTGAGCAGGGCGAACGAGTCGTCGATCTCGACGCTCAACACGGCGCCGGCTTGCTCGACGAGGCGCACCGTCAGGCTGCCGGTGCCGCTGCCGACCTCGAGGACGAGGTCGGCGCGCGACAACTCCGCAGCGCGCAGCAGCACGTCGAGCAGGTTCAGGTCCACGAGGAAGTTCTGGCCCAGTTTGTTCTTGGGCCGAAGGCCTCGCTCCTGAAACAGATTGCGGAGGTAGGACTGCGTCTGTCGAGTCGTTTGCACGGATGCCCCAATGTGTCGGGGGCCCGGCCATTCGCCGAGCAGACGGGCCGTAGGGT
>JBBSEZ010000566.1:0-5480 GCA_038239195.1 Gemmatales bacterium | reverse complement strand
CCGTTCGGCCGTCCGGCAGCGCGCGCGGGACGAAGCGCCAGCCGTAGCGAAAGGCGTTGACCGCCGGCACGTCGGAGGGCACCGAGCTCATCGCAAACCTCCCACCCAGATCGAGGACCACGACCGCGCCAACAGGATAACGAAGGATGCCCATTGGGCCAAGACGTCCTCACCCCTCCCCCGTGAGCGCTGCGAGCAACACCGCCAGCACCCAGCGCGCGCAGCGGTCCGTCCCCGGCGCGCGACAGCAGGCCAGCAAGTCGTCGTCGTCGCAGCCAGCCTCCTCCAGGGCGTCGGCTAGCACGGGCATGGCGGCCAGATCGGGGCCCCACGCGATCGCCCGCGCCAGCTTCCGCGCCGCCCCTTCGTTGCCCCGAAGCCAGTCCGGAGACACGTTGATTCGGGCCGTCAGGAGCAGGCGCTCGTCGCCGATCTCGAGCAGGTCGCCGGGGCGCATCCGGCGCGAGCCGCCGGGCTCGACGCGCTCGCCGTTGAGCTGGCAGCCACTGGAGCTGTTGCGGTCGCGCAGCCAGGCGCCGCTCCCGTCGCGCGTCACGTCCCAGTGCCAGCCCTCGACGTGGGAGATCGGCAGGCAGACGTCGCGCTCGGGGGCCCCGCCCAGGGTCAGCGTCTGGCCCACTTCGAGGGGGAAGGAGCGCCCCCGGGCCCCGTCGAGCAAGACCAGGCGGAGCTGCATGACGTCAGCCTCCCGGGGCCAGCCCCGCGGGCAACTCCGCCTGGCGCGCGAAGGCGCCGGCGTCGAGGGGCCCACCAGCCGACGACACGCGCCCATCCCCGACCTCGGCCAGCGCCCACGCCAGCGCGTTCCAGGCCTGTCGCAGGTTGGCGTCGGCGTTGCCCCACGTGACGCAGACCACAGCGGCGGGCTGCCGCCGCAACGTGACCATCCCCCACGACGCGCCGACGCGCAATTCCCCCCAGTTCTCGGGCACGGCCTCGTCGGGGAAGGCGAGCTCCCCGTCGATCATGCGCATCTGCACCGGGAAGCCGCGCCGGGCGAGGAGCTCGGCGACGGCAGACCACGGCGGCACGGCCCCGGGAAACGAGACGGTCTGATCCATGCCCATGATGCCTGTCCTCTCGTCAAAGCCGGAACAACCCGCGGGCGTTGTCCTCGAAGACCTGCGGATGATACATCTCCGGAACGGCGGCGGCGACGAACGCCTTGTAGCTGCCCATCGGCGCCAGCGGCCAGTCGGTGCCGTAGACGAAGCGGTTGGGGCGCTCGGCGTAGCGGAAGGCCCGGCGCAGGCCCGCCACGACTTCTTCCAGCGCCTCCGCCTTTTCCGGGGCGGCGAAGTCCGCGGCGCTGCCTACGGCGAGCCCCGAGAGGTCGGCCCACACGTTGACGTTCTTGTACACCACCTCGGCGGCGTCGATCAGCCAGGGGTTGCCGAGGTGGGCCAGCACGAAGCGTACCCGGGGGTGATCGACGGCCACCTCGTCCGTCAGGAGCGGCTGGGCGAAGCGGAGCTTGGCGCGCGGCGAGTAGGTGTCGCCGGTGTGGAACACGACGGGGACGTTGTGGCGCTCGGCCAGTTCGTAGTAGGGCCGATAGCCGGCGTGTTCGGGCCCGTAATGCAGATAACCCAGGTAGCCCTTGAGCGCCTTGACGCGCCCCGTCGCCAGTTGCGCCTCCACCGCCGCAAGGTGGTCCCGGTCCGTCCGGCGTGGGTCGGCGACGCCGATGGCATAAAGCCCGGGCACGGCGCGGGCGATGGCGAGGGTGGTGGCGATCCCGAGAGGGTCGTCAGGCGCGCCGTTGAGGTGGCCCATTGCCAGGGCGACCGCGACGCCGGCCGACCGCAGCTCGCGCCGGAGCTCGTCGGCCAGGGCGGCGCCCGGCCCTTCGAGCAGCGGGCTGAGCGCGCCAGCGCCCGGCAACTGGGGAGGCACGACGTGGATGTGTGTGTCGATCATGGTTGCGTCCTTGCCTCCAGTGTAGCAAGAATGGGGCCCTGCCGGCCGTCTCGTTCGTGGGGTTACGGCCGCGACCTCCGTGGATGTTGCGGTCGTATCCTGGCGGGCCGACGGCGACCTGGTCCCATGATTCGGCAGCCCTTCGCTCTTGAGCCTTTTTCCCCCCTTGCGGATCGTTTTCCCCTCACCCAAACGGGCCTGCCACCTGCACGGGAAGCTCCGGGGGCGCCAAGGCAAAATGGGAGGAACGTTCCAGCTCGGCAGCGCACGGGGGCGCCTCCGGTCGGAGACGTGCGATAAACTGGAGAAGAGAGAGGGGCACTTCTCCGCTCTCGGACATCTCTCATGTCCTTTCAGTAAGGGGCCAAGGCGATGAAGCGCTGGTTCGCACAGATGTTGCTCGGGTTCGCGGTCCTTTCCACGTTCTGGCTGGCGCAAGCCCCGGCAACCTCGCCGGGCCCTGCGGCCGAAGCCACGAGCCCCGTGATGGTGAAGCGGGGCTCCGCCGGCATGGGTGCCTTCCTCCCCCTGTTGCAGGCCTGGCAAGAGGAGGAGCCAGGGGCCGGGCGCTTGCTTGGCCTTCTGGCCCGACCGCGACCGGGCTCGGCGAGCGCCTCGGCGCTTTTCGACCTGGTCTTGCGGCAACCCGAGGAGCACCGGAAGCGATTGGCAAACTTCCCGGAGATGGAGAAATTCCGACGAGGTGCTTGACGGCGAGGGCCGGGCGCGCGACAATGCCTCTCACGGTTCGTTCATCCCATCGAGCCAGGCATCCAAGGAGAGGATGATGTTGTCGCACGCCCTCATCGTCGAGGACGACCCCATCGCAAGCTCTTTTCTGGTTCCCGCCCTCCAGTCCTGCGCCCGTCAAATCACCGCGCTTCGCGTGCCCGACGCCTTGCGCTGGGCCCGCGCTCATCAACCCTCGGTCGTGTTGATCGCGCCGCCAAGGCTCGGCGCCGACGTCGAACGCCTGGTGCGCGCCCTCAAAGTAAGCCCGGAAACGTGGGCCCTTCCGGTCCTACGGCTTCGTTCCGCGCACGTCGCCTCCGATCTCGAAGTCCAGGCGGACGAGGAGCTCCGCGCTCCCTTCGACGGCGAGGGCCTCCACCAGGCCGTTCGGCGCGCCCTCCTCCACTCGGCCGAGCGAGCGCGCAACGGCACGCGCGCCGAGGTTCGCCTCCGCTTGCGCAGTAACCCCACCGTCCTGGGGCCCCTCGCCGAGTTCCTGACCGAGTTGTTTCGCGGCGCCGGGCTGGACGCTCTGCCCGTGCAGAAACTGGCGCTGGCCGTGCGCGAGCTCGCCGCCAACGCCATCGAATGGGGCCACAGGAACCAGCCGGACCAGATCGTCCGCCTCCATTGCCGCCTCGATGCCGACAAGGTCGGCGTCGCGGTGCGCGACACGGGGCCGGGCTTCGACCCGCGCAGGCTTCCCCACGCCGCCAGCGCCGACGATCCGCTGGCCCATCTGCCGGTGCGCGCTGCTCGCAACCTGCGAGACGGCGGGTTCGGCATTCTCCTCGCCGGCGGGCTGGTCGATGAGTTGCGCTACAACGACGTCGGCAACGAGGCGCGCCTGGTTCTGTATTTCGCCCACGTTCGCCGGCGCCCGGCCCCGGCGCTGTCCGCGACGTCCTGAGTTCTTCAGCCCGCGCACGGCCCGACCTTCACGATCGTCGCCGTGACGTCGTCGTCTTGGGGCAGGTGCTGCGCGCACGCGCGCACGCTGGAATGGAGCTCCTCGACAATCTGGAGCGCCGGCCGGTCTCGGAAGCGGCGCACCAGGTCGAGCAAGCGCTCTGTCTCGAAAGGGGCGCCATCGGGAGCACGGGCCTCGGCGATGCCGTCCGTCAGCAACACCACGAGGTCGCCCTCGTCGAGCTTGGCCTCGGCGCCGAGCGGGAAAGTGGCGTTCGCGACGATGCCCAGAGGCATGCCGGTGCTTTCCAGGGTGCGCTTGACCTCCCCCGCCGAGTTGAGGACGTAGGCGGTGGCGTGCCCGGCGCTGGCGTACAGGAGCGTGCGCGTCCGCGGGTCGAGGCGGGCCAACAGCATCGTCACGTAGCGGTCCCCCTCCATGTCGGGGACCAGGAGCCGGTTGACGCGGTCCAGAATGGCGCCCACGTCGGCCTCCGCCTCGGCGCAAGCCCGCAGGTAGGCGCGGGCGATGGCCACCAGCAGCGCTGGCCCGATGCCGTGACCACTCACGTCGCCGATGGCGATGCCGAGCGACCCGTCGGGCAGGGGAAGGTAGTCGAAGTAATCGCCGCCGATGGCCTCCGCGGGGTAGGAAGCCCCGCCCAGATCGAGGTCGCAGCCGCCCTCCCCGCCCGCCAGGCGCGGGGCCATCCGCGGGAAGAACTTCTGCTGGATGCGCCGGGCGATGCCGAACTCGATCGCCGTGTGCGCGAGCTCGGCCTCCGCCCTTTTGCGCGCGGTCACGTCCCAGAAAACGCCTTGCACGCCGACGACCTGCCCGCGGGAGTCGCGCAGGGGCCCCTTGAGGACCGCCGCATAGGTCTTCTCCTTCCCCGGCGCCCAGTGCTCCTCGACGTCCTCGAAGGAGCAGCCGGTCTCCGCGACGCGCCGGTCGTCGCCCGCGTACTTCTCGGCGACTTCCGGGGGGTAGAAGTCGCGGTCGGTACGCCCCACGATCTCTTCGAGCGGGCGATGCAACTCGGCGCAAAAGGAACGGTTGGCGAAGGTGAAGCGCCCTTCGAGGTCCTTGCGAAAGATGCAGACCGGCAGCGTCTCGACCAGGGAGTGATACAGCGCCTCGGAGTCGCGCAGGGCGCGTTCGGCGCGGCGGGCTCGCAAGAGGGCCTTGACCTGCGCGAGAAGCGCCCGCGGCGCCACGGGAGTGCTGAGCGAGCCGTCGGCAAGCCCATCCCAGCCGCCGGGCTCGTCCTCGCCCTCGGTGGGCGCGCAGAGGCGCAGCACGGGGACCGCCGCCGTGAGCGGGCTTGCCTTGAGGCGGCGGCAAACTTCCGGCCCACTCAGGTCGGGCAGGTGGCCGTTGACGATCACCAGGTCGGTCGCACTGGCGGCACGGTCAAGGGCCTCGGCGCCGGTCGCGGCCCGGTGGACGACGAAGCCTTCCTGACACAGGGCCGGCCAGCAGGGCAGGCCAGACGGGTTCTCGGCACTGACAAACAGGATCGTGCCGGGCGATGCCTCCGACATGATGGCGCCCTCGACGGGCCGACAGGTCGCGTTGCTCTCTCGTCCGTGAAAGGGTGAAAAGCACTCGCCATGTTAGCACTCCCTTTGAAGGTGTGAGGGCGGGCAATATTTTTCAGCTCTGAGAAATGAGGGCCCTGCGGCCTGGGCGGGGGCGGAATCGGCGGTGCGGGCCAGGATGGGGCCGATGCTCAGGGTCGGCCCTTCTTGCGTTTGCGCTGTTGGGCGTGGCCCTTGACCAGGGCGAGGGTCAACTGGCTGACCTCGGCCGCCAGGCCCTTGAGACGTTGGCACTCGGCGACCCACGCCTGAACCTCCTGGAGGAGGCCCTGGGGACGTGGCCCCGATGGGCGTGG
>JBBSEZ010000565.1:0-5489 GCA_038239195.1 Gemmatales bacterium | reverse complement strand
GGCGCCGGGCGGTCCCGCCGAACCGAGGTCCACCAGAACGCACCTTCCCTCGTCCTGTTCGTTGCGGATCACGCGCCCCAGGCCCCACAAGGGCGCTTGAAAAAGGCCGGCGTCGTCCCCCTCCTCGCCGGCCCCCTCCGCCCCGGCGGTGACCAGCCAGAGACGACGGTCGGCCGGGGCCCCCACCTTGTCCAGCGCCTGCACCAAATAAAGGACGCTCAGGCACGCTTCGCCGGCCGCATCGACGTCGCCCGATGGAACGTCCTGGCCCCAGAGATGAACAATCCCCAGGGCCGCCGGGGCCTCGGCCAGGACGCCGCGCAACAGCCGCTCCCAATGGTCGGGATCGCCAGGGTTGAGGCTGTAAGCACCTTGGGCCCTCGCCGCGAAGCCCGTGCCGCTCTCGGCCACCGCGACGTGGGCCCCGTCCTCTTGCAGCCGGGCGGCCAGCGCTGCCCCCGTTCCAGATCGATCGGCCAGTATCAACCAGGTGCGTGCAGCCCATGGCCGCGCGGGTTTCGGGAGCGGTATCGGGCCGGGGCCGATCGACAGCGCCGATACCGAAATCACCGGAATCGTGTCGTTCGCGTCCGGCGACCCCAACCGCGGATCGACCTTTGGTCCACGGGCCAGATAGATGCACTCTTCGGGGGCCGCGCCTTCTGGAAAGTCCGACAGGGTGCCGACGTCGGTGAAGCCGGCCTCGCCGAGCAAGGTACGCCAGGCCGATTCCCCAAGCAGCGGGCTGGAGCGCCGCCGGTCGTGGTCGGCGAACCGCCACCAGCCCGGCAGCGCGCCGAAGACAGAAGCGATCCAGAGGGGCGGCGGATCGGTCAGCTCCCGAATTACCAACACTCCCTCGGAGGCCAGCAATTGGCTAACGTTGCTCAGTGTGTCGCGCAAGTCGCGGGCCCCATGCAGCACGTTGGCACAGACGATCGCGTCGAACTCGTGGCGGGCATATCCTTGCTCCAGGGGATTGCGCTCGACGTCCAGCAGGCGGTACTCCACGAACGGATAATGCCGGAAGCGCTCCCGCGCTCGGACCAGAAAGACGTCCGAGACGTCGGTGAACGTATAGCGAGCCCGATCCGGAGGAAGGACGCGCAGCAGCCAGTTGGTCGTGCCGCCGGTGCCGGCCCCGATTTCCAGAACGTGGAGCACCCTTCTCTGGGGCACGCGTGCCATCAGGTACGCCAGGGCCTTTTGCAGGAGCGCGTTGTAGGCCCACCGGGAAGGGCTCGAATCGTAATAGTGCTCGGCCGTGGCCATCGAGCTCTGCGGAAACATCGATTCCAGAGGCTGCATCTTCCCCCGCAGCACTTCGTTCAGATGCCGCCCACTCCGTTGAAGGAGAGTCAACTCAGCAAGGTAGGCCGGAAATTCCTGGAGCAGTTGCGGGTAGAACTGGTCCGGGTCGGGTAGCGAGCCCGGCGCATCGCGGGCGACAACCCAACCGCCGGCCTCCCGCCGCAGCACGCCTTGTCCTTCCAGCGCCGCCAGGAAATAGTCCAGGAGCAGGCGGTAGTCCCGTTGCAGGCCGGCATCCGCGATGAGTTGCTCCGCGGTGACCGGCGCCCTGTCCGCGATGGCCCGAATCGACGGCTGGAGCGCGTGCCAGACGTACGCCAGGGCCAGGCGGCTCGATTGGGGCCGGAAGCTCCGGTAATGGCGGTCCCGATCTCGGTCTCGCCCGAGTCGAACGGCTTCGGGGCGCAGTTCCTCGGCCAGGCTGGAGGTCGGGGGAAGGCACCCCGCGTCCCGGATCGGCGGCTCGAGTTTCTTCAGCGCGCGGTACTCCCAGTCGAGCCGGTAGAGGAGCTTCTCATCGACCGCTGCTCCCGCCACTTCCGCGAGCCGCGCGCGCAGCCCGTGCAGGGTCGCCACCACCTTCCCGGGCTCGTCGAACACGGTGGCGTCGATTTGGAAGTGCCGGCCCACTTGCTTGCGCAGGACGGCGTGAATCAGCACCGACTCCGGGCGATTGCCGTGGAAACAAAAGCGGGCGATGCCGGTGGGCAAGACGAGGCGCTCGCGAGGATCTCCCCCGACCGCGGCGTGAACGACGACCGAGCAGGTCTGCACACAGCAGTCGAGGAAGGCGGGGTGGAAATGGTACGCATCCCGCTCGGCGCCCGCGACGGCGGGGAGGGCCGCCTTCGATAACACCTCGCCGGCGCCCGTCCGCACCCATTGCAGCCCCTTGAACGACGCTCCGAACCCCAGGCAATAGGTCATATAATGAACCGCGCCTGGCACGGGCTCGCCAAAGCGGGGCAGCAGTCCGTCCACGTCGATCCCGGGGGGAACGGAGGACAGGGCGGGCCGATGGACCTTCCCGCTAACGTGGGTCGTCCAGGGCTGGTCCTTGGCCCGGCCCCAGCTGGAAGTTCGGAAGGATCGGTCCTCCGGATCCACGATCGTCTGGAGCAGCACGCTCCGGTTCTCGGGCAGGGGCAGGGGGGCACGAACCTCCAGGTCCTCGACTTCGCAAGGGCCCGGCCCCAGGACTTGCCGGCCGACGGCGAGGCCGATTTCCAGGTAGCCGGCCAGCGGGAACAGGATCGCCCCGGCGATCTGGTGGTCCGCGAGATAGGGAAGCGCGCGGGCGTCCAGTTCGCTCTCCCAGCAAGGCTGTGCCATCTCGACCCGGCCGCCGAGCAAGGGGTGGACCGGAGGGGCCCCGAGAGCGAGTTTGCGGGCGACCGAGGCAACGCCGTGGCGCTCGCGCTGCCAGGGATACGTGGGCAGATCGACGAACCGGCCCGAAGGGTAGACGCCCGGCCAGTGGACTTCCGCCCCTGAAGCGTGCAGCGCCCCCAGCGCGTTCAGGAGCGCCTCGCGCTCGTCCTCCTGCCGGCGCAGGCTGGCAAGGACGAGGGCGTGCCGATTCGCCGCCGCCAGCGCTTCGGCCACGTATCCCCTCAACACGGGGTGCGGGCCGATCTCCAGGAACCCATCGACGCCAGCGTCGATCAGCCGGCCGAGCGCCGGAGCGAACTGCACCGCTTGCCGGACGCTGGCCCACCAGTAGTCGGGGCCGAGGTCGGTGCCGGTTGCGTCGTCCCCCGTGACGGTGGAAACGAAACGGCATCTCGGCTCTCCGCGAGGGGCGAGGCCGGCCAGCGCGTGGAGAAGTTCGTCCCGGATGGGGTCCACGGCCGGGCTGTGAAAGGCATAGTCGAGACGCAGTTCCTGGCAGAAGACTTGCCGCGCCTGCAGTTCCCTCATCAATTTCTGGAGGGCTGCCTTGTCCCCCGCGACGGTGACGGCTTTCGGCGAGTTGATGGCCGCCAGGGTGAGCCGGCCGACATAGGCGGCCAGCACCTCGCCGGCCTCTTCGGGCGGCAGGCCGACTGCGGCCATGCCGCCCTGACCGCGCGTTCGCTCCTGTGTGCGGCTGCGATGGAAGACCACGCGGGCGGCCTCGTCGAAAGTCAGCGCCCCGGCAGTCCATGCCGCCGCCAGTTCGCCGACGCTGTGGCCCAGCGTCGCCTCCGGCGCAATGCCCCAGGAACGCCAGAGGTCCGCCAGCCCGCACTGGAGGGCAAAGAGGGCCGGCTGAGCGATCTCGGTCCGATCCATGCGCGAGCGGTGCTCGGGCGCCGTCAACTCTTCGAGGAGCGACCAGGGGCCCAGGTCCCGAAAGGCCGTGTCCGCGCGCTCCAGCGCAGCGCGGAAGACGGGCTCCTCTTCCAGGAGCTGCCGCCCCATCGCCCACCATTGGGGGCCATTGCCACAGAAAAGGAATGCGACCCGGCGCGGCTGGGAGGGCGCCGTCCGGCCGGTGGAGACGCCCGGCCCGCGGCCATCGGTCAGGAACGTTTGCAGCCGCTCGGCCATTTCCGCCGCCGACCGGCCGACGACCGTCAAACGGTGCTCCAGGTGCTCGCGCCGCGTGGCGGCGCTAAAACAGAGGTCGCCCAGCAACGGTGGCTGTTCGCGCCTCAAGACCGCGAGGTAAGCCTCGGCCAACGCGCGCAGCGCGGCCGGCGACTGGGCCGAGAACGGGAGGATTTCTGGCTGCCCAGCGGGCCGGGCAGTCGCCGGAGCTGGCGGCGCGGGTGGGACGAATGCCTGGAGCACGGCCAGTGCGTTGGTGCCGCCGTAACCGAAGGAGTTGACGCAGCCGATGCGAGGGCCGGCAGCCGGGGGCCAGGGCCCAAGCTCCGTCTGGACGCGCAACCGCAAGCGGTCCCAATCGATCTGCGGGTTGGGCAACTCAAAGTGGAGGTGCGGCGGCAGGGTGCGGGCGTGAAGCATGAGCGCCAGCTTGATGGCGCCGGCCACGCCCGCCGCCGTCTCCAGGTGCCCGATGTTCGTCTTCACGGAACCAAGCCGGCAGGGCTCCTCCGGCGGGCGCCCCTCGGCGAGCACTTCGCCCAGGGCCGCGCACTCGATCGGGTCCCCGACGGGAGTGCCGGTGCCGTGGGCCTCGACGTACTGGACGCTGTCTGCCCGAACGCCCGCGCGGCCCAGCACGCTCCGCAGCAGGGCCGCCTGGGAGGCCCGGGCGGGTTGGGCAATGCCGGGCGTTCGGCCGTCCTGGTTGACCCCGGTGCCGCGCACCAGGGCATACACCCGGTCCCGGTCGGCGAGGGCCTGCGCCAGGGGCTTCAGGACCACCATGCCGGCCCCTTCCCCCCGGACGTAGCCGTCGGCGCGCGCGTCGAACGTGAAGCAACGGCCGCGGCGGGAAAGCATCGACGCCTTGCAGAAACCGACCGAGAGCGCCGGCTCGAGCAGGACGTTCGCCCCGCCGGCCAGGGCGAGGCTCGATTCCCCTCTCCCCAGGCTCTCGCAGGCCAGGTGCAGAGCGACCAGCGAGGAGGAACACGCCGTATCGATCATCAGGCTGGGGCCGCGAAAATCGAAGAAGTAGGAGAGACGGTTGGCGCCGAGCGCGCCGGATTTGCCAATGTTGGTGTAAGCGTCAATGGACTCGGGGTTGTTCACCAGGCGGGACAGGTCGCCGCCGGGGTGCATGCCCACGAAGACGCCGGTTTCGCTGCCGCGCAGCCGGCGCGGCGGGAGGCCGGCGTCTTCCAGCGCTTCCCAGCAAACTTCCAGGAGCAGGCGGTGCTGGGGGTCCACCTGGGCCGCCTCGCGCGGCGCGATGCCGAAGAAGTCGGCGTCGAACTGGTCGATGCCCTCGACACAGGCGGCCGCGAGCGTGTAGATGCGCCCGGGGACCAGGGGGTTGGGATGATACCACGTCTCGGGGCCCCAGCGATCGGCGGACATTTCGCCGACGGCGTCAATGCCCTCGCTCAGGAGCCGCCAGAACGCCTGGGGGCCGTTCGCCCCGCCGGGGAAACGGCACCCGATGCCGATGATGGCGATGGGATCAGGAAGGGGCGAACCTGGCAGCACGATCGACAGCATCCGGCGGTCCCCTCCGACGTACGCGACCATTTCTTGACTGGGCTGCGGGCGGTACTTCCGTGGCGATCCGAGAGGCCGTGGGCCGTTCCGAAGCGGGAGGGGGG
>JBBSEZ010000564.1:0-5511 GCA_038239195.1 Gemmatales bacterium | reverse complement strand
GTGAGCCCGCCGGTGGGGCGCGGCACCGGCGGGCTTACGCCGCGCCGCTCGCCTCGATCCTTTCACCATCCCTCACGCCAGAATCTCCCGCACCACTTCCCCGCTCACGTCGGTCAGCCGGAAGTCGCGCCCGCTATACCGATACGTCAACTTCTCGTGATTCAGCCCCATCAGATGCAAGATCGTCGCGTGCAGGTCGTGGACGTGGACCTTCTTCTCCACCGCGTTGGCGCCGAACTCGTCGGTCGCGCCGTGGATCGTGCCACCCTTGATCCCGCCGCCGGCCAGCCACATCGTGAAGCCCTTGTTGTTGTGGTCGCGGCCGCGCGAGCCCTCGCTGGCCGGCGTCCGGCCGAACTCGCCGCCCCACAAGACCAGCGTATCTTCGAGCAGGCCGGTCCGCTTGAGGTCGGCCAGGAGCGCCGCGATCGGCTGGTCGGACGCCTTGGCATGCTGGGCGTGGTTGCGGATGTCGCCGTGGTCGTCCCACGGCTGGCCGGCGCCGTAGTAGACCTGCGTCATGCGCACGCCGCGCTCCGCCAGCCGCCGGGCGATCAGGCAGGCGTTGGCGAAGGCGCCGCCGCCGTAGAGCGCGCGCGTGGCGGCCGGCTCGCGCGTCACGTCGAACGCCTCCTGGGCGGCGAACTGCATCCGGAAGGCCATCTCCATCGAGGCAATGCGCGCTTCGAGCTGGTCGTCCCCGCCGCGCTCTTCGAGGTGCGCCTGGTTCATCCGCCGCAGCAGGTCGAGCTGGCGGCGCTGGGCGGCGCGCGGCAGGTGGCGGTTGGCCACGTGCTGGATCACGTTCTTGGGATCGACCCGGCTGTTGTTGACGTGCGTGCCCTGGTAGATCCCGGGCAGGAAGCTGTTGCTCCACAGTTGCGGGCCGACGACCGGGCTGCCGGGGCACAGCACGACGTAGCCCGGCAGGTTCTGGTTGTCGGTGCCCAGCCCGTAGGTCAGCCACGACCCCATGCTCGGCCGCGTCGGTTGCGTCTCGCCCGAGTTCATCATCAACAGCGACGGCTCGTGATTGGGCGTGTTGGTGTGCATCGAGCGCACCACGCAGACGTCGTCGATCTGGCGCGCCACGTGTGGATAGAGCTCGCTAACGTCGATCCCGCTGCGGCCGTGCTTGGCGAACTTGTACGGCGACGGCAGCAGCCCGCCGCCCTTGGCCCGGTCGGTCGAGAGGTTGGAGCCTTTCGGGCGCTGGCCGGAGTACTTCGCAAGCGCCGGCTTGGGGTCGAACGTATCGACCTGCGACGGCCCGCCGTTCATGAACAGGAAGATGACGCGCTTGGCCTTCGCCTTGTGGTGGGGCTTCTTCGCGGCCAGCGGGTTGGGGGCGCCGCCGGCGAGCGCGGGAGGCGCGGCGGCCTGCGCCAGGGAGCCGTCGGCGGCGAGGACGCTCGCCAGGCCAAGGGCGCCGAAGCCGTTGCCGAGCTGGCAGAGCAGTTGCCGGCGGGTGACGGGGCTCGGGGAGAACATGGTCGGTGCTCCTCAATCAATCGATGAACGTGAATTCGTTGGCGCCCAGCAGCGCCTGGGCGTACTGTTCCCACGGCGTAAGCGATGGCCTCATCTCGCCCGGCCCCGGCTTCTCCTCGGGGGCGGCGAGGAAGTCGAGGCCGAGCCGGACCTCCCAGTCGCGCGCCGGCCGGCCGTACAGGCGCAGGTAGGCCGCGCGAATGCGGCTCGCGTTGTCGGGGCCCGCGAGGCCCTTTGCCAGCGCCCGCGCCTGCTCGACCATGAAGGGGCTGTTGAGGACGAAGAGTTGCTGAAGCGGGACGATGGTCGTCGGGCGCTTCTCGCTGCTGAGGTTCGGGTCGGGGAAGTCGAACAGCCGCAGCAGCGGGTCGAGATTGTGCCGGCTCACCGCGCCGTAGACCGTGCGTCGCCGATTCCCTCCCGAAGCCAGGTTCTGCGAGGGCCCGCCCAGGGAAGCGTCGAGATTCCCGGACACGGCCAGGAGCGAATCGCGCCATGCCTCCACGTCGAGCCGCTGGCGGTCCTTGCGCCAGTAGAGCCGATTGGCGGGGTCGGCCTGCACGTTGCGCTCGTCGCGCTCGTTGCCGAGTTGATAGGTCGCCGACAGCATGATCTCGCGGTGGAGCGCCTTGATCGACCAGCCGGAGGCGACAAAGCGCGCGGCGAGGTGGTCGAGGAGCTCGGGGTGGGTGGGCCGCTCGCCGAGCAGGCCGAAGTTGCTGGGCGTCCCCACCAGCCCTTTGCCGAAGTGCCACGCCCAGACGCGATTCACCATCACCCGCGCCGTCAGCGGGTTGTCCGGGCTGGCGAGCGCGCGGGCCAGTTCGAGCCGCCCGCTCCCCGCCGTGAAGCGCGGCGGGTTGTCGCCCGCCAGGATGCGCAGGAATCGGCGCGGGGCGACGTCGCCCTCCTTGTGCGGGTTGCCGCGCAGGTAGACGCGCATGTCGCCCGGCGCGCCCTCGGTCAGCGAATGGGCCTGCGGCGGGGTCGGCGGGACGCTGGCGCGCAGGCGGCGCAACTCCGCGCGCAGGTCGGCCAGCTTCGCCTTGGCCGGCGCCGAGAGCCGGTCCTCCACCTGGCGCGGCTCGAGTCTGAACAGCCCTTGCGGAGAGAACACCTCGCGCAACAGCGCCGCCTTGGCGGGGGGCAGCGCCTTCGCCGACTTGCCCGCCGCCAACTTGTCGCGCTCGCGCAGGATGGCCTGGAGGTCGGCCTGGAAGCGCGCGGCGGCGGCGCCGACCCTGGCGAGAGCGGCCTCGTCCTTCGACAGGTCTCGGTTGGCGTCGAGCCCGGCGAGGGCCTTGCGCCAGTCGGCGAGGTGCGCTCGCGTGTCGCTGCCACGCCGAAACAGATAGCGCGACCACTTGTCGAGCACTGGGGCGAGCAACTTCTCCTCGCCGGCCACGACGGCAGGGGCGAGGTTGGCCTTGCTGTTGCGGCGCGTCTGCAACTTCCACGCGGCGACCGCGTAGCGGGCCACCTGGTCGCTCATGCCCTCGGCGACGCGCGTCGATTCCCCGTCCAGGAAGCGCTTGATGCTGGCGTCCTGATTGCGCACGCGGCCCTGGGCTTGCTCGAAGGCGGCGGCGACGTCGGGCGGGGCGAGGTAGGCGACCTTGTACTGACTGGCGCGAAACACCCCGGCGAGGGAGTAATAGTCCTGGGTCGGGATGGGGTCGAACTTGTGATCGTGGCAGCGGGCGCACGAGACGGTCAGCCCGAGGAAGCCGCGCGTGAGCGTGTCGATGCGGTCGTCGAGCTCGGCGGCCTCGGCGACCTTCTTTTCGCCGGCGTCCATGTAGTAGACGGGGCCGGTGGCGAAGAAGCCCAGCGCCGCCAGGCGCTCGGTCGCCGGGCCATCGTCCACGAGGTCGCCGGCGACCTGGTGAACGAGGAAGCGGTCGTAAGGCAGGTCGCGGTTGAAGGCCTTGATGACCCAGTCACGGTAGCGATGGCCGTGCGGGTAGGTTCGGGCCTGGAAGGTGTGCGCCTGGTCCTCACCGTAGCGGGCCACGTCGAGCCAGTGGCGCCCCCAGCGCTCGCCGTAGTGGGGCGAGGCGAGCAGGCGATCGACCGCGCGGGCGAAGGCGGTGGGCGACTCGTCCGCCAGGAAATCGTCGATCTCTTTCGGAGTGGGTGGCAGGCCGGTGAGGTCGAACGTGGCGCGGCGAAGCAGGGCGCGCTTGCTCGCGGGGGGCACGGGCCGCAGCCCCTTCGCATCGAGCTGGGCGAGGACGAAGTTGTCGAGGGGCTTGCGCGCCCAGCCCGCATCCTTGACGGGGGGGACGGACGGATCGACCACGGGGCGGAACGACCAGAAGGCGCGGTCGGCGGCGGTGATGGGCCCGCCGTGTACCCGCAAGGTCGCCTCGCCGCCGGTCTCGGGGACGGCGGGCCAGGCCGCGCCGCGGTTGATCCAGGTCACGAGGTCGGCGACGGCGCGCTCGGGGAGCTTGCCCTTGGGGGGCATGCGCAGGTCCTTGGCGTGGCGCACGGCCGCGACGAGCAAGCTCTTGTCGCCATGGCCGGGGACGATGGCGGGGCCCGATTCCCCGCCCTTGAGGAGGGCGGCGCGCGAGTCGAGGCGAAGCCCGCCGCGCACCTTGGTCTTGCCGTGGCACGAGGCGCAGTGCTCGACGAGAACGGGGCGCACCTTGGCCTCGAAGAAATCGAGGTCGGCAGCGCCCGGCCGGGGCGGGGCGGCCGACAGCGAGCCCGCGGCGAGGAGGGTGGCAACGGCAGATAGCGCAAGGGTGGTTGGCTTCATCGTCCTTCCGCGGTGAGGATCGAGGGCGGGCTGGAGGCGGGGCGCAGGGCATGGCGCGGGTGGGAGAGTAGGTTTAATGTAGCCGGGCGGGCCAAGGGACGCAAGGAGATTCGACCAATCGTGGGAACGGAGCCCGATTCGGTCGGGGTCGTGGGTAGGTCGGGGGAACGGCGGTCAGCGTGGCCCTGTCGCCCCTTCGAGGACGCGCCGCCAGCGCAGCGGCACCCCGCTGTAGGCTTCGTTGTAGGTTGCCTCCAACGGCACCCGGACGTGGCCGCCCGGCTGGAGGAACAGGGGGGCGTCTGGCAGCCGATCGCCAACCGCGAGGGTGTCCACGTAGGCGTTCCCACCGGGCAAGGCCGCCTCGTAGGAGGCCACCGTCAGCGGCTGGCCGGTCGGCGGCGCGAACGCCGGGCCGCCGAGCTCCCCCGAGATCACGGCATGAATCCCGTGCGAGTCGCGCGGCGTCGGCGGACAGAGATCGACGAGCAGGAGGTTATAGCCGTGGGCCAGCACGCCGATCGCCTTTTCGATGAAGCTGCGGAAAGCGTGATTGCTGGCCTTGTTGCCGGGAGAGACAATCTCCAACATCGCAACGATCCGATCGCCGCTGACGTGGTGGATCACCAGCTTGCGTTGGCGGGAGACGTAACCGGTGATGGTAAAGGGCATCGTGAACCGCGTCTGTGGCGAGGTTCGCACCAGAGTGAGCGTTCCTCCACTCGAATCGCCGTCGTCCACGCTGGCTTCTCCGGATGCTCCATTGCCCTGGAGCGTCAGCACGTCCGGGCCGACGGAGCCGGCGATCTGTTCGGCCAGGGCGTAATAGCCGGCGGGCAGGATGCCGCGATTCAGCGCCTTTCGAAGCTCGCCGATCCACGCAAGGTGGAAGTCGTGGAAGATCCCGTCCTCGACGCGTGTCCAATCGTGTACCGGCATGGCATGGTCCTTCCAGGATGGTCGCAGGCTCTGCTGCGTCGAGCATTATACCACCTGCGGTCGGCCATCGGTTGGCGAACGAGCTCCCGACTTTTTCCTTGTCCCCCGCCCCTCTTCCTGTTAACGTCTCCTTCATCACCCCACCGCCGCGTCCCGGCGCCCCGGGGTTCGCCGCCCCCGGCCGCCCAGGGCGCGCTGGTCGAGTTCCAGGTCGGCGCCTCGGCGCCCGGCGCGTTCACCCCCCTCGCCGGCGTCCATCTGTGGGTCACGGCCGAGGACCCCGTGCGGGCCTTGACGGTGGCGGGCATCCAGCC
>JBBSEZ010000563.1:0-5520 GCA_038239195.1 Gemmatales bacterium | reverse complement strand
GGCCCAGAGCGTGAGGCATGGCTTCCTCGTGTTGTTGCGACCAACGACTCGGTCAGGACATCGCCACCAAGGTAGCAGAACAGCGCCAAACGGCCAAACTTTCGGGCCGGGTGTCACGGCCAAACTTTCGGACCGCTGACACCTTCGCGGCCCACGCGGCCTTTCATCCCAACCCCTTTCCCGGTCCGAAGATCAACACGAATTGAACGGGAAAGGTCTTCTGCTGGCCTTGTTGGCCGTCGCGAATGAAGATCGCGGCAAACCCGAACAGACACAGGCCCGCCAGAGCGCGCGACGGCCGCATCGTCGTCCTCGTCCATTTCGTAGTCGCCGGTCCCGACCTCGATGGCGACGAATTTGCCGTCATCCTCCTGCTGGGAGGGCCCCGGGCGCACCTCCCGGATCAGGCCGGCAAGGGAGCTCGCCATCAGCCACTCGCCTCCGCCGTCGCGGGGGCCCTGATCGGTCGCGCGTGGAAACCAGGGAACAGGGTGCCCTCCTCGAGGAACGGGCCCAGGTCGACAGCAGCGTGGGAAAGGGCCCGGCGCGGAGGTCGGCGAGAAGGGCGTGGGCGAGGGCATGGGTGGTGAACGGAGACACGCGCGCCCCTCACTTGCGCGGATCAACCACGCGCCCCAGGAAGAGGACGGCGCCGTTCCGGTTGTCGCGCACCAGGAACACGAACGGATGGTTCGCGCGAAATGCCGGCGGAGGACGGACCACGGGGCCGTCCGAGCTCTTCATCACTTCCACGACCGTGGCCCCCGCCGCTTCCGTGCCCTCCTCGTTCACCTCGACGAACGCCTTGTGGAAGACGTTCCCGAGGAACAGCTCTCTCTCGCCCGTCATGCCCGAGAAATCGGCCGCGGCCGGGTCAAAGGCGTCGGCCATGCCCAGCGCCCGCAGCTCCGACGACAACTGTAGCCCTTTCTCCATCTTGAACCGGGGTAGGGTCAGGCCTATGTCCTGCACGTGCAACTTCTTGACCCAGCCTTCCACCTTGCTCGCTGTCAGCGACTTTTCGAGATCGGCGAAGCGCGTGATGTTCCGGGGGAGCAGCACCACCATCGAGAGGTCTTTCCCGGAGTAGGGCAGGCTCAGCACCTGCGTCCGGCGAGGGACAGGACTTGGCTTCCTGGAGGACGGCCCTCCCGAGCCGTCCTCCGGGCATGGACGGCTCGGGAGAGCCGTCCTACAAGGAGGCTTGTGCTTGCCGCGCCCTACTTGCCCCCTGCTCGCCGGGCCGGCCGTTCGGGCAAGGGCAGCAGCCACACGTTGCGGAACCGGACGGGGCTCCCGTGGGCCTGGAGCAGGATCGGGCCCGGCGCGGAGGCATCGCCCGGCAGGGCCGCCGGGGTGGGCCTCGTCAGGGCGACGTCGTCGTGGGCCTTGACGGCATTGTGCAACAACGTGAGGCGGGCGTCCTCCACCTTGCGGCCATCCCGGAACTTGGGGGCGGTGAAGTCCGCGTCGAAGCTCTGCCAGGTCTCGGGCGCCTTGCAGGCGTTGGTAAGCGGGGCAACCAAAAAGTAGACCGATGCGCAGGATTGCTTGTTGGCGGGCAGCCCGTAGCTGTCGAGTACCTGCACCTCGTAACGGCCCTGGAGGAACACGCCGCTGTTGCCCCGGCCCTGCCCTATCGCCCGCGGCAGGTGTGGCACCCAGAACTCCACGTGCAGCCGGAAGCGCCCGGCGAAGGTGCGCCGGGTCAGGACGTCGCCCCCGCCGACCTCCATCGCCCCTCCCGGCAACAGCTTCCAGGCCGCCCGGCTGCCGTCCCGGCGCATCCAGCCGTCCAGGCCCTTGCCGTCGAACAGGACCACGGCGCCGCGCGGCGGCGGCTCGCTTCGCACGTCCTTCCGGTCCAGCCGCCCCTGGATGGTCCGGACGACCCTGGCCGCCCGCGTCCGCACTTCCACGTCGATACTGGCCGTGGCCCGGCGCAGCGCAGGCAGCGCGGGCTCGCCGACGCGGTTCAACGCCTCCTCGGCCGCCTCGCGCTCCGCGAACTCGTCGCTGCTCAGTTGCCGGACGAGGTGCTCGATCGACGGGGCAGGCGGGGCGGCGGCGCGGAGCGCGAGCCTCGCGCCGACGATCAGGACCAGCCCGAGCAAAGGCAGACGCAGAGCGTGGAGCATGACAAAGCCCTCGTTATGCGATCCTCGCCGGCACCTGCCACTTCGCGAACTGGCCCGCCGGCCCCATCTCCTCCTCGATCCGCAGGAGTTGATTGTACTTCGCAAGCCGCTCGCTGCGCACCACCGATCCCACCTTGATCTGTCCCGCCCCTGTCGCCACCGCCAGGTCCGCCAGCGTGCAGTCCTCCGTCTCCCCACTCCGCGCCGAGATCACCGCCCGATACCCGCTTGCCCGCGCCAGGCGCACCACCTCCAGCGCCTCCGTCAGCGTACCGATCTGATTGACTTTCACCAGCACCGCGTTCGCCACCCCCTCGGCGATCCCGCGCCGCAACCGCTCCGTATTCGTCGCGAAAAGGTCGTCGCCGACCAGTTGCACGCGCCCGCCCAGCGCCTTCGTCAGCTCGCGCCACCCGTCCCAGTCGTCCTCCGCCAGCCCGTCCTCGATGCTGAAGATCGGATAGCCCTCCACCCAGCGCGCCAGCCGCTCGACCATCTCGCCCGCGCTCAGCCAGCCCCCCTCGGCGCGCAGCACGTAGCGCCCGTCGCGCAGGAAGTGCGTCGCGGCAACGTCCAGGGCGATGCCTGCCTGTTCCCCCGGCGCCAACCCGGCCAGCGCAAACGCCTCCACCAGCAGGTCGAGGGCCTCCCGATTGCTGGACAAGCGGGGCCCATAACCGCCTTCGTCGCCGACCAGGGCGCTCTCGTGCCCGTGCCGGCGCAGCACCTCCCCCAGCGTGCGGTAAACGGCCACCGTCCACTCCAGGGCTTCGGAGTAGGAGGTGGCGCCGACGGGCAGGAACAGGAAGTCCTGAAAGTCGAGGTTGCCGCCAGCATGCAGCCCGCCGCTGATGAGGTTCACCATCGGCAACGGCAGCCGGGCGTGCCCGTCCTTGTCGAGGTAGCGCCACAGCGGCAGCCCGCTCGCCACGGCCCCCGCGTGGGCGCAGGCCAGCGAGGCGCCCAGCAGGGCGTTGGCGCCCAGTCGCGCCTTGTTGGGCGTGCCGTCGAGCTCGCATAGCAGCCGGTCGATGCCGGGCTGGTCCAAAACCTCTCTCCCCCGCAAGCGCGGGCCGAGGACGTCGCGCACGTGGGCGACCGCCTTGCGCACGCCGCGCCCGCTGTAGCGCGAAGCTCCGTCGCGCAGTTCGACCGCCTCGTGCTTGCCGGTGCTGGCGCCGGAAGGGACGATGGCCCGCCCCCACGCCCCGCCCTCGCACCACACCTCGGCCTCGACGGTCGGGTGGCCGCGGCTGTCGAGCACCTCGCGGGCATGAACGCGTGCGATGGCGGGCATGTCGTCCGTTCCCTCGTGCATCAGTTCGCCGAAAACTCCGCCTCCGCCCGCGCCAACACCTCGCCCCAGTGGGGCGGCGCTTCCAGCAACAGCGCTCGCCCCAGCCGCCGCACGGCCTCGCGCTTCGGTGCCTCGGGGAGGTAATCGACCGGGCTCGTCCCGTCGATGCGCGCCAGCAGACAGGCGCCCAGGTGGGCGATCCCGCGCCTTTGCAGCTCCGCCACCTCTCGAAACGTCACCTGGACGGAGTAGCCTTTCCAAAAGCATCGCGTGAGGGCGAAGTAGCGCTCTCGCTCGCCGGAGCGCCTGCACGCCTTGAGCAGCAGGTGGCTCAGGAAGAAGCCGAGGTCCATCGTCGGGTCGCCGAAATGGGCCGTCTCGTAATCGACCAGCGTGAAGCCGCCCGCGTGCGTCAGCATGTTCTTGGGGCTGTAGTCGCCGTGGCACAGCGCCTCGCGCCGCGTGCGCATCGCCTCGATCAGGGGCGCGATCGTAGGGGCCACGTCGGGCAGCCTCTGCTGGACCCGCCGGTAGAACGGATCGACGCGCAACTGGACGAAGACGGCGCGGTCCGCAAAGGCCTCGACCAGCGCCGGGTCGCGCGCCGTCCGCTCGTGCATGAGCCCCAGCACCCCGCCAGCCAACTCACCCAGAGACAGATCGACCTCCCCGGCCAGTAGTTGTTCCTTCCACACGCGCGCCTCGCGCGGGGCGTGGCTCATGCCGAAGACGTAGTTCGCCCGGTCAGCGAACAGCACCTCAGGCACCGTCCCCGGCGGCAGAAGGGGACAGAGGGCCTCCATGACCTCCTGCTCCCGGTAGACCCGCGCCACGTCGCTGAACCAGTCGTCGTGGGTGCGAAGTTGCGGTCGCGACTGCTTGACCACGAACAGCCGATCGCCCTGCTCGACGCGTAGCACGGCGTTGGACACGCCCCCGCTCAGCGCCTCGACGCGCGCCTCCCCCGGCCCGAGCCAGCCTTGCCGGCGCAGGTACACCACGGCGTTGTCGGCGGTCAATTCGAGCATGGGGCCCTCGCGGACCGGCCGAACCCCGGGCGTCAGTCCTCATAGCCCCGGGGATGGGCGCGGTGCCAGCCCCAGGCCGTCTCGACGATCTGGCGCAGGTCGGTGTAGCGCGCCCGCCAGCCCAGCTCCCGCCCGGCGTGGGCAGCGTTCGCCACGAGTTCCGCCGGATCGCCCGCGCGCCGGGGGCCCTCGCGCACAGGGACCTTCTTCCCCGTCACTTCCTCGACCGCGCGCACCACCTCGCGGACGCTGTGGCCGCGGCCGGTCCCGAGGTTGCAGCACAGCCGCTTGCCCGGCCCCAGCGCTTCCAGGGCGAACAGGTGCGCCTCCGCAAGGTCATCGACGTGGACGTAATCGCGCACGCAGGTCCCGTCGGGCGTGGGGTAGTCGGTGCCGAACACCTCGAGGGCGGGGCGCTGTCCCATGGCCGTCTGCACGACGAGCGGAATCAGATGACTTTCCGGATCGTGGTCCTCGCCAATGTCGCCTCCCGGGCTGGCCCCCGCGGCGTTGAAGTAGCGCAGGATCGCCACGCCCCAGTCGTGGGCGGCCGCGTAATCGCTCAGGGCGCGCTCGATGGCGAGCTTGGTGTTCCCGTAGGGGTTGATGGGCCCCAGAGGCTCGTCCTCGGAGATCGGCACGTTCGCCGACGTGCCGTAGACGGCGCAGGTGCTGGAGAAGACGAACCGCGCGATCTTGTGGCGGCGGACGGCCTCGAGGAGGTGGATGGTGTTGACGACGTTGTTGAGGTAGTACCGGCCCGGCTGGCGCACCGACTCGCCGACGAGGGCCGAGGCGGCGAAGTGAACCACGGCCTCGATGCGATGGGCCACCAGCGCCTGGTCGAGCCGGGCCGGCTCGCCGAGATCGCCGATCAGGAGCCTGTCCGCGGGGACGGCGGCGCGATGCCCCGCGGAAAGGTTGTCGTAGGCCCACACCTCGTGCCCGCTGGCGCGGAACAGGCGAAAGGCGTGACTGCCGATGTAGCCGGCGCCGCCCGTGACCAGAATGCGCATACTCGTGCCTCGATCCGGCGCGGGTGGGTTAGCGACGCTTC
>JBBSEZ010000562.1:0-5538 GCA_038239195.1 Gemmatales bacterium | reverse complement strand
GACGCGCCAGCGAGGGATTGCTTCTCCCTCGCTGGCGCGTCGGGCTGCCCGGTTGTCCGACGGGCGAAGTATTTGGGAAAGCATCATCCAGGTTTCCCTCCTGGCTCGCTCTGCTCCTGGCCCTGGCGCTGCCGGTGTCCGGCCGGGCCGACGAGCTCGACCGGCTGCTCGAAGACGTCAAGGGGCACAAGAAGCCGGGCGACCCGGTTGCGGCCCGGGCCGCCTGGGACAAGCTCGTGGCCCGCGGGCCGAAGGCACTGCCGCGCATCCTCCTGGCGATGGACACGCCGGACACCGTGACGGCCAACTGGCTGCGCACCGCCTTCGACGCCATCGCGGGCCCCGAATTAAAGGCCGGCGGCAAGCGGCTCGACGTCGATCCCCTCCTCGCCTTCGCCAAGGACGCGAAAAGGCAAGGTCGGGCGCGCCGGCTGGCGCTCGAAGTGGTCGAGGAACTGCGGCCGGGCACGACGCGGCGCCTGCTGCGCGACTGGCTCGCCGACCCCGAGTTTGGGCCCGACGCCATCGATCAGCTACTTGCCGATCTCGAGCGCGACAAGAGGATAACGAAACCGGGGAAGGTCGCCGCCTACCGCAAGGCGTTCGCCGCCAGCCGCGAACTAAGCCAGGCGCGAGCGCTCGCCACTCGCCTCAAGGAACAGGGCGCGAGCGTCAGCGTGGCCGACCACTTCGGCTTCCTGCGCGAGTGGTACGTCCTCGGCCCCTTCGACGGCAAAGGGAACAAGGGCTTCAAGACGGCCTACCCGCCCGAGCGCGGCATCGACCTTGCCGCGGAGCTGCCGGGCAAGGGGAAGAAGGTGCGCTGGCAGCGCCTCCGCGTGGCCGAGACGCCCGGCGGCCGATTCCCGGCGCTGATCGACCTGCGCCAGCCCCTCGGCGATGCGGAAGACGCGGTGGCCTACGCCTACACCGCCTTCAAAGCGCCCAGCGCCCGCACAGTCGACTTTCGCGGGGCGGCCGACGACAACTTCACCGTCTGGGTCAACGGCAAGCGCGTCTTCGGCTTCGAAGAACAGCGCAACGGCGTTCGCCTCGACCGGCACCGCTTCCGCGTCGAGCTCAAGGCGGGCACGAATACGGTGCTGGTGAAGGTTTGCCAGGCGCCCTTCGACCGAAACAGCCCCGACCCGAACTGGGAGTTTCTGCTGCGCATTGTCGATTTGAGTGGGCAGGGCGTGGTGTTCCCCTCGGCCCTGGAAGCCGTCGCGCCAAGGAGATGATTCATGGCCCGCCTCTGCAGCTCCG
The DNA here is from genome assembly GCA_038239195.1 of Gemmatales bacterium. Taxonomy (GTDB): domain Bacteria; phylum Planctomycetota; class Planctomycetia; order Gemmatales; family Gemmataceae; genus JBBSEZ01. The sequence goes on along the minus strand of JBBSEZ010000562.1, from coordinate 4,272 downwards.
CGCTCGCCCTCCTGCTCCTGAGCGCCGGGTCGTTCGCCAACTGGCCGGCCTGGCGCGGCCCGGACGGAGCGGGCGTTTCCGGCGAGAAGAACCTGCCGGTGCGCTGGTCGGCGACAGAGAACGTCCGCTGGAAGGTCGCGGTCCCGGGCGCCGGCGTCAGCGCCCCGGTCGTCTGGGGCGAGCGCGTCTTCGTGACCAGCAGCGACGGGCGCAACGGCGATAGGCTCCACCTGTTCTGCTACCACCGCGACGATGGCCGGCTGCTGTGGCACCGCAAGTTCTTCGGCTCGGCCGTCTCCGAGGGGCAGTACGCGCCGGGCGGGATGGCCGTGCCTACCCCGGCGACCGACGGCAAGCGCGTGTTTGCCCTGTTCGGAACGGGCGACCTGGTTTGCGTGGGCGTGGACGGCAAGCCGCTCTGGCTGCGCTCGCTGGCGCAGGAGCGCGGCCCCTTCCGCAACCGCTGGGGCATGGCGGCCTCTCCGCTGCTGGTGGATGGCTTGCTGGTGGTGCAGGTCGATCACTTCGGCGGGTCCTACTTGCTCGCCGTGAGCGCTGCCAGCGGCGCGGACCGCTGGCGAACGCCGCGCGATGCCGCCGTCAACTGGACCAGCCCCGTCGCCCTCCGCGGCGGCAGCAAGACGCAGGTACTCGCGGCGGGAACGAACCACTTGAAGGGCTACAGCGCCGACACGGGGGCCGAGCTGTGGTCGTGGCGCGGGCTGCACGCGCAGTGCATCCCGACCCCGGTCGTGCGCGGCGATCGCTTCTACGTCGCCTGTGGCGAGGGCTTCACCAGCCTCGCCTTCAAGGTCGAGGGAGACAAGGCCCCGAGGCCTTTGTGGAAGGCCCCCAGCAAGGGAGCGGGCGTGCCGTCGCCGCTGGTGCTGGGCGATTTCTACTACTACACCGAGGACGCCGGGTGGGCCAACTGCCTCGAAGCGCGGACGGGCAAGCCGGTGTGGCGGGCCCGCCTGACCGGGAAGGTGCAGGCGTCGCTCGTCGCGGGCGACGGCAAGCTCTACGTGCCGGGCGCCAATGGGACGGTGACGGTGCTCCAGGCGGGCGGCACGCTGAAAGTGCTGGCCCGCAACAACGTCGGCGAGGGGATCGTCGCCTCGCCGGCGCTGGCGCACGGCCAGGTGTTCTTGCGCGGGGAGAAACACCTCTTCTGCATCGGCGGCAAATGAGCGCCCGCCGCTAAAGACGGCATCCCCGATCTCTTTTCGCGCCCTCTGTCGCGCGCAGGCCGGGCCGAAACGGCCTCTCCCCCTCGGCGGGTGTGGTAGATTCCAACAAGGCGCCTCCACTGCGGGCCGGCGCTCCTGTCGAAGATCGCATCGACCTCCCGATCACCTCGGAACAGGCGCTATCCGGCCGGCCCCGGCCCGCGGGCCCGACGCCGGAGCGCCGGCGCGAGAGAAGGCCATGGAACTAACCCATCTGCTGCGCGAGCCGATCGCCGAGCCCAACGAGTTGATTTCCCAGCCCGGCCAGCCGACCGGCGCTGCCCCCGGCAGCCCGCGGAAGATCCGCATCCTGACGGAAAGGGCCGCCCGCCGCGAGCCGCTGTTCCATCCGCTCGATGGCCCCAACTGCCTGCCGGCGCCCGAGCCGGTGCAGGAGGCGCCCGCCGAGCAGGAGGAGATTGTCTTCGAGCTGGTGTTGCCCTGGCGCGATCTCGTCGGACAGGCGGCTCGCCTGTCGGGATCGTAGGGACAAGCGTCCTCGCTTGTCCTCGCCGGGGAGGGAACGTCACGCCAGACGAAGGCTCGACAAGCGGGGACGCTTGTCGCCACGAGGAGCACGAGCAGGATCCCCCCATGTCTCTTCCGGAATGGCTACAGGACGTGCTGACGCTCGCGCTCCAGCTCTCGCGCTGGCAGCAGTTCGGCCTGGCGTTTTTGCTCGGCTCGTTCACCGTCGCGACCTGGTCCGACCTGAAATACCTCTCCGCCCAGCGCGAGTTCCTGGAAGTGTGGCTCTTCTTCGTCGTCGGCATGCTGATCTACGACGGCGCGCGACTCAACGCGGGGGAGGCTCGCACCACCTCCCTCCTGCTCAAGTGGGGCCTGATCGCGCTGTTCTCCGTCCTGTCGCTGAACGGGGTCGGGGTGCTGTTTCGGCTGGCGTGGGGCGACGTGGCCGCCCTGGCTGCGGCGGCGTGCCTGCTCTCGCCCGTGCTGGTCGTTGTGTTCTACCTGACGGCGAAGGGGCTGTCCGCGTTCCTCGGCCCTCTCCTGGCGCAGGGTCGGCGTTACTACCCGTTCATGCCGGTCGTGAGCCTCGCCACCGTCGTCGTGCTGGCGCTGGGCTTGCTGATGGCCTGAACGCACGAGGCCGCGAGCGGCCCCAGGATGACCCTGGGCCGCTCGCGGCCTCGGAATGCGCGGGCCGTTACAGCTCCTTGCGCACCTTGCCGACCCAGCCCTTGCCCTTGGGAGGAATGCCCAGGGAAGGCCGGTTGCCCGCGCGCCGCGCTGCTTTGCGAGCCGCGATGCGCTTGCGCGAGGCTTTCGTCCTCGGTCGGGATTGCATGGTCGATCTCTCCTTCACCCTATCTCGTCTGTGGTGGTTCGCTGCCACGCGATCGGCGACCGCGACGTTCTGTCAGGGTAGCGTAGCGATTTCGCCCGCGCGCAGCCAGCCCACCCTGCTCCGTCAGGCGACCGGCAGCCGGCCGTGGTCGTCGCAGTGGTCGCCGTGCCGGTGGTGCAGGTGCCCGGCGACGAGGTAATCGTAGTGGTCGCCGTGGGGCACCTTCTCGTGGCCGCAGTCGTCGTGCTTGCACTCGCACGCCACCGGGGCGCACGCCGCCGGGTTCGCCCCGCTGACCTCGACGGCGCGCTCGTCGTAATGCCCGTTGTGCGGGCAGTGCAGGTGACCGTCGTGCAGGTAATCGACATGCCCATTGTGCTGCACGCGCGTATGACCGCAGTGCTCGCTGTGGACGTGCTTGTGGTCGTCGTGAACGTGGTGGCTCATGTCTGGCTCCTGACAAGGGTAGGGCGACAACTTCATTATCGGCCGCGAGCGGATCGCGTCAAGTCACTTCCCCGCATCGACTTAGTATAACTTCGTTCGACCGCGGCAGGTCGTCGGTCGCTGACGCGGACCTGGGCCGGCGCATTCGATATAGTTGATAGCATCGGCCATTCGGCCGGCATTCTGTTGTCTGTTTCCGGGGGCGTGGCCGGCGTCCTCGGCAAAGAGGAGGTTGGCGTCATGGAAGGCGGGCGGAAGTCGGGCTGCTGGCCGCTGGTCGGGGCGCTGGCCCTGGCCTTCTCGGGGCAGCAGGCGGTGGCGGCGCCCGGCGAGAGCGCCGGAGAGCTCAGGTCGGCGCGGGCCCATCCCATCCGCTACTATCTCTCTCTGCCAAAGGGCTATCGGCGCCAGCCCGGGAAGCGCTGGCCCGTGCTGGTGTGCGTCACAGGCGCTGACGCGGACTTCCGCGGGCTGGCGGCTCGCTACCGGCAGGCTTGCGCGGGCCGTCCCTTCGTCGTGGTCGCGCCCTGTGCGTTCTCCTGCACCAACGCGCTGCGCGGCCAACTGCTCCAACATTATCAGGGGCTCTACGACGAGGAGACCATCCGCGGCGCGGGCGGTCTGGGCCGCGTGCCGCGCCTCGGGGCGCGCCTCGATTGGGACGAGGCGGGGCTGTTGGCGATCCTGGACGAGCTGGCCGAGAGCCACGACGTGGAAGCGCGGGCCCACCTCACCGGCTTCTCGGGCGGGGGCAATCTCGCCTACCGCACGATCTTCCGCCACCCCGACCGGATCGCGGCCGCTGCGCTGGTATGCGCCAACTTCGAGTTCTGGAGGCTCGACGGGGACGACCTCCGCGCCGCCTCCCCCGACGGGGCGAAGGACTTCCCGATCCACGTGCTCACCGGAGGGCGCGACCCGATGCGGGCCAGCGGGGCGAGCTTGCCGTTCTTCCCGACCGTCGGGCAAGGCGCCCTGGTCCTCGGGTTTCTCGGGCCGGCCCTTGGCTGGTGTGCGTGGCGCAAGACGAAACGGCGAAGCCCGGTGCTCGGCGTCGTGGCGGTCGTGGCGGCGCTGTTCGTCGCGCTGGTCGTCGGGCGCTGGTCGGGCAACGAGGAGCAGAACGAGCGCGCGGTGCGCGCCCTCCGCGAGCGGGGCTTCGTCGGCGTCGAGGCGCGGTTGGTGCCGGAGCTCGACCACGGCTCGGCGGTGGAGCGCGTGGTCGAGCTTTTCGCTGTCCCGTAGCGACAAGCGTCCTCGCTTGTCGTCTTCGCCTTGGGTTGGCGT
>JBBSEZ010000561.1:0-5578 GCA_038239195.1 Gemmatales bacterium | reverse complement strand
CCCCGCGTGGGCCTCCAAGACTAGGCCCACCCTACGTTCGGCAACCGTCAACTCGTGTTCCTCCCACAGCAGCGCTTGAACTTCTTCCCGCTCCCGCACCGGCACGGGTCGTTGCGGCCGATCTTCGCCTGCTTGGCCGGCCCTTTCGGCGCGCTCGTGAAGCGCCCCAGGTCTTCCGGCGGCAATCGGCGCTTCGGAACGGCAGCCGGCCCCGCGGCCGCTCCGCCCCGCGTCGCCGGCGGGTGGCCGAGGTGGCGATCCCCCGAGCGCATCTCCTCGCGAACGGCTGCGGCCTCTTGCTTGCGGCTGGTGTTGTCGTACAGGCGGGCCAGGCGATCCAGGATTTCGTTTCTGTCTTCCACGCCCGGCACGGCGAGCCCCTGTTTCAGCAACTGCTCCGCCCTCGCGGGGTCTTTCGTCTGCTTGCTGAAGCCCGAGTTATAGGCGTCCGACCAGCCGATCCAGCCCCACCCCCACCGCGGCCGCTCGCCCAGCCAGTCGCGAAAGAGCTGCTCTCCCTTCTCCGCCAGGCCCACGGCGAAATACGTCTCCGCCAGGTCTCTTCGGCAATTGTCGAGCAGCAGGTCCTCGAGCTCGAGACGGCCCAGGAGCGCTTCGAGGACCGCGATTCGCTCGCGAAGGAACGAGGGGTCGGCGAGCCCCGCGTTGTGGAGCTCCAGGGTGAAGTCTTGCACCCAGTTGGACAGGAACTGGGTGCCGGGGAAGAGGGCGTCGTATTCCTCCAGGGAGCGGATCCGCCTGGCCTCGATGACGTTCCAGACGGCCTTCCAGGTGGCCAGCCAGAACCGGCAGGTCTCCGGCCTGTCGCGGCGCTGCGACGCCTTGTAGCCGGCCTGCATCCAGTCGTCGATCATCTCCAGGCTGGGCCGCTCGGGCTGCCAGCGCTCCCAGAAACAGGTGAAGGCGATCCAGACCCAATCTTCCTCGCGAGCTTTGATCTCCAGGTCTTTTCGCTGGTGGACGACCTCGGCCATTTCCTGGGCCGAAAGGAACTGCTGCGACCGCGCGAGGAACTGGCCCTTGTCGAGGGCGATTCCCAGGGAGCGAAGCTTGGCCAGCAAGGCCTCGTCCGAGAGCGCCCGCCCGTCGCGCAGGAGAACTTTTTCGGTCAGGCGCAACTGCCGGCGGCAGTCCTCGTCCGTGGCAGCGCGGTCCTCCACCCAGCGGTTCATGGTGATGTAAGCGATCTTCATCTCGGGCCTCTTTCACGAGCTCTGTTGCAGGAACTGCTGCGTTACGGGCGCGTCGGCCATCCCTCCGGGGGCCCGTCCGGCCAGAGCGGCCCGAACGTCCTCGGGGAGACCGGCGTCTCGTCGGCCCACTGCTTTTCCGCCACCAGCCGGCTCAGCGTCTCGTAGTCGGCGCGGACCGCCGCGTTCACGGCCGCGCTCGCCCCGAACGCCTTCCCCGCCTCGTCGGCGTTCCAGATGATCTGCCCGAACTCGCAGTTCCAGTCGGGCCTGGTCCGGGTGAAGGCGCCCGTCGCAGCGAGCTCGGCGGCGGAGGCGGCGTAGCTCGCCGCGTACTGCGGGGAGCCCTTCTTGCGCTTGACCAGTTCGGCGGCGTACTCCGCCTGGCTCGCCGCGGTGCCCGCAACACCCCGGGCGTCGTACAGCGCCTGTTCGGACACGATCCCGGCCTTCGCGGCGGCGAGCTCGGCCTGGCGCACGCAACTCCGCGTCCCCCGGAGGTGTCCCGCCTTGCGGAGGTACTTGATTTCGACCTCCGTCTCCCAGCAGTGGGCGACGAGGGGGACCAGCCGCCGCGCGACGCGGGCGCAAAACGCGATCCGCGGCCAGAACGGGAGGGCCAACACCTGGTCTCGCGTCGGCAGGGCTGGCCCGCGCGACTTGCGCTCGACGGGCGCTGACGATTCACTCTTCTTTTTCGCCATCGACAAGGCCCTCCGAAGCGTTCTTTGAACCAGAGGCTCAGCGATTATAGTCCGCGCGAGCCCACTCGGAAATTGCCTGGCGCCCGCCTCACCTCGCCTTGACGCCCTTCTCCCGATGCGTCACATTGGCCGCCGCACATCTTGGGCGCACTTCTCTGCCCTCCCCCCATCTTCCCGGAGAAGAGGCGATGCACGATCGAACGGTTGTGGCCGGGCTCGTTTTGGCCCTCTCGGCCGCCCCCGCCAACGGCCAGGCCATCCGGCAGCTCGAAGGCCACAAGGCCCCCGTCTCCGCCGTGGCGTTTCGGCCCGACGGCCAGCGCATGATCTCGGCAAGCCACGACCACACGCTCAAGGTCTGGGACGTGGCCCGCGGCAAGGTGCTGCGCACCCTCAAGGGGCACAAGGCCAAGGTGCTGGCCCTGGCCTACTCCGCCGACGGTAAGGCCCTCGCTTCGGCCGGGCTCGACGGCACCCTTCGCACGTGGAGCGCCGCCACCGGCAAATGCACCGCGCGCCTCGAAACGCGCGAGCGCGGCATCCAGGGCATCGCCTTCACCCCCGACGGCCGGGCGCTCGCCGCCTGCGGCGAAAGCGGCGCCGTCGAGGTGTGGGACTTGCCCACCGGCAAGCTCGCCCGCACGCTGAAGGCCTCGCCGTCCCCCCTCTACGCGCTGGCCCTCTCGCCCGACGGCCACAAGCTCGCCGTGGGCGGGCAGGACGGCGCCGTTCGCCTCTACGCTCTTCCGTCGGGCAAATTGCTCGACACGCTGACGGGCCACCGCGACCCGATCTACAGCCTGGCGTTCGCGCCCGACGGCGCCGGCCTGCTCTCCGGCTCGGGCGACCGCACCGTCCGGCGCTGGGAGGTGCACACGGGCAAATCGATGGCCACCCTCGCGGGCCACGCCGAGGCGGTCTACCAGGTCGGCTTCAGCGCCGACGGCCGCCGGCTGGTCTCCGCCGGCACGGATGGGCAGGTGATCGTCTGGGACAGCGACACCGGCGCCCCCCTGCACCGCCACCGCTTCCCGGGCAAGACACTGTGCGCCGCCTTCACGCCCGATGGCCGCCAGGTCGGCACCGGCACCGGCGGGTCGCTGTGCTATCTGCTCGAATTGCCCAAACGCATTCGTTAGTCCTTAGTGCTTGGTCCTTAGTGCTTAGGACCAACGCAAAAACAACATCCCGATTTCACCGGGGACGGGCCCCCCCACTCCGGGAAATTATCTTTGCGTCGCTCCTTAGCAAAGAGGGCGCACGCCGCGTTCTGTCTTTGCCAAGCACTAAGGACTAAGGAGTAACGGAAATGAACGTCCCCCCATTCTCGACGAGGTCTTCGCCGAGGGGGCAGGTCCAGAGGATGCGGACGAGGAACTCCCACGGGGCGGGGCCATCGGGCCGGGGGACTTGTACGCGCACCTTCTGGCCGAGCAGGCGGTGCGTGCCGACGAGGCGGATGCCGGTGGCCGACAGGTCGCGGCTGAGCAGGGTAAAGGTGCGGCCATCCTCGGTCGTCACCTGGACGGGCTGCACGAACTCGACGCGATCCCGTTCGCGGCGCTCGACCGGGCTGCTGTCGGAGCGGTGCTGCTCGATGAGCACGGCGACCGCGTCGTGAATGTCGCGCTGCTGCGACTGCTCGGCCTGGACGCGCGCGCTGACGGGGGAGGCGTAGTAGTAGCGGCCGCGCCGGTAGGTGAGCGAGGCGCGGGCCAGGGCGAGAACGTCTTTCCAGAGCGTCTCGGCGATGCCGGCCTGCGCCAGTTCCTCGCGCACCTCGCAGGCGAGGACGAAGCCCTGGCGTCGGGCGCGCCCGGCGACACGTTCCGCGACGGTTTGCAGCTGCGTGGTCGGCATACGGTGGTCCCTCCGCCCGAAAGTGTAGCATGGTTTTCGGGGACAGGGACGCGAAGCCAAAGCTGGCGAGCCGCCGGCGTGATGCCGGCGGCTCGCCGGTTACTGCTCACCGGGGCGAGCTCGACCCGATGCCGAGCTGCTCCGGGGACGGCATCGTCACCCCCGAGACCGGCGCCCTGCTCGGGCTGGCCGAAACGACGCCGAGGCGTTCCGGCGACGGCATGGTCACCGGAGCGTAGGCGAGCGGCGCCGCGGGGCGAGAGGGCGACGGATCTTCGGGCCGCACGCCGCGCACCGTCAGCGTGCCCGCCGGGGGGCGCGCGGCCACGGGGGGGCGGGGCGCCTGGGCGACAGGGGGCATGAAGGCCTGGCCCTGCGGATAGGCCGGATACGAGGGGAGGTAGATCGGCGGACCGCCGAACATGGGTGGCGCGCACCCGCCCGGGGCTCACCCGGCGCTCAGGCGGGGCGGGGAAATCACCCAGAGCAACACCGGCAGAGTGGCGAGCGCCAGCCGCAGCGCGTCCTTGCGCATGAGAGGTCCTCCAGCGCGGCCCACGTCCCTGCGGGCCCGCCCGAGCAAAAGGGGTTGTTGTCGAGGCCCTGGGATTCGGCGGGGCCATCGAGGAAGTGGGCGGACCATAGCAACGCCCCCCCGACGTGAGAAGCCCACTTTCCCCAAGTCGTGCAGTGTGCAGAATTTACGAGGCGCGAGCAGAAATTACAACGCGGCGCGGGGCTGGACAGATCGGCACGAGCCTCCATAATGACTTTTTCGTCCCGGCGCGCACGTCGCGCCAACTCACGGACCACGTGGGTCCGGGCAATGATGCTCACCGAGGCGCGGGCCGCCCCGGGCCAGACAGTTGCCGCACAAAGGGCCAAGGCCATGCCACTGGGTTTGCTCGGTTTGAAGGTGGGAATGACGCAGGTGTTCGACAACGAGGGCAAGATGGCCCCCGTGACGGTGCTGCGCGTCGGCCCCTGCCGCGTCCTCCAGGTCAAGACCAAGGGCGACAAGAAGAACGGGTCGGACAACACCGGCAAGACGGGCGACGGCTACGAAGCCGTGCAGCTCGGCTTCGAGGACAAGTTGCGCCGCAAGGCGATCCGGGCCGAGCGCGGCCACGTTTCCGCCAGCCTCGGGTCGAACCGGCGCGAGAAGCTGATCAATGCGGGCATCACCCCGCCGCCCAAGGCGGACTGCGAGCCGCAGCGTTACATCCGCGAGTTTCGCCTGGAGAAGGCGGCCGACGTCCAGGTCGGTGCCCTGCTCCGCGCCGAGGACGTGCTGAAGGGCATTCACGCGGTGGACGTGATCGGCAAGTCGAAGGGGCGCGGCATGACGGGCGTGATGAAGCGCCACAACTTCAAGGGCCTGCGCACCAGCCACGGCGTCAAGAAAGGCTCGCGGCAGCGCGGCAGCATCGCGTCGAACGCCAGCAACCGCGGTAGCGGCCGGCCCAAGAAGGGCATCCGCATGGCCGGGCACTACGGCAACGAGCGCGTGACGTCGCGCAACCTGCGCGTGGTCAAGATCGACGCCGAGAACAACCTCGTCCTCGTCGAAGGCGCCGTTCCCGGCCCCAACGGCGGGCTCATCTCCATCCTGCCGACCACCAAGACGAAGACCACCCACGGCAAGGTCAAGGTGGCCGCCCCCGTCAGCAAGGCCAAGGCCGCCCTCGCCGCGAAGAAGAAGTGAGCGGCGCTTTCGGGTCGTGGGGGGGGGGGGGGGCGGGGTGTGGTGGGGGGGGGGGGGAGGCCGGCGGGGCGGCGACGGGGGTGGCGTGGGCGGCCGTG
>JBBSEZ010000560.1:0-5590 GCA_038239195.1 Gemmatales bacterium | reverse complement strand
CGCAACGCCCCTGACGAGGCGTTGCGGGCGCCAGCCCAGCCAGCCTGGCGGCCCGCACGCGGCAGCGACCCCCGCAACGCCCCTGACGAGGCGTTGCGGGGCACGCCGCGCGCGCGGCCCGATTTGACTCCGCCTCAAACCTGAACTAGGTTCCCCACAAGGTGTTTCCGGTCGGCCCACCGCGCCTTGGAGCAGAGCAGGCGGCTGCGGAGAGATAGCATGGAACTTGCCGAGAACTCAAAGCTCGAGCGCACCACCGAGACCCTGCGGACGGCGGGGCCGGCGCTGGCCGCCAACCGCGGCGAGGCCTGCCTGGTCCACATCTACCCCAGCGGCCCGAGCATGGGCCGGCGCTATCCGCTCAACGGCGTGTCGGTCATCATTGGCCGCGGCGCCGACTGCGGCATCCAGATCGACGACCATTCCGTCTCGCGCCGCCATGCGCGCATCCAGCCGACCGAGGATGGCCACGTCGCCGTCGATCTCGGCAGCACCAACGGCACCTACGTCAACAACGTGCCCTCCGCCCAGCAGTCGCTCAAGGACGGCGACTATTTGCGCGTCGGCAACTGCATCTACCGCTACCTGGGCGGCGGCAACCTCGAGGCGGAGTATCACGAAGAAATCTACCGCCTGGCCATCATCGACGGCCTGACGGAGGTGCCCAACAAGCGCTACCTGCTCGAGTTCCTCAACCGCGAGCTGGCTCGCTCCAGCCGCCACGAGCGCCCGCTCTCGCTGCTGCTCTTCGACATCGACCGCTTCAAGGCGGTCAACGACGAGCGCGGCCACCTGTGCGGCGACCACGTGCTGCGCGAACTGGCGTCCTGCGTCAAGTCGATCGTGCGCACCGAGGAGCTGTTCGCGCGCTACGGCGGGGAGGAGTTCGCCATCGTGCTCCCCGAATGCAATCTCGAGAAGGCCGCCAGCGTCGCCGAGCGCGTCCGCGCCCTCATCGAACAGCACCCGTTCGAGTACGAAGGCAAGGCGATCCCGGTGACGATCAGCATTGGCGTGGCCGCCATGACGGGCACGGAATCGCTCTCGGCGTTAGAGCTGATCCACAAGGCCGACGAAAAGCTCTTCGAGGCCAAGCACGGCGGGCGCAACCGCGTCACCTGCTGAGCCCAACCCCCGAACCATTCGCCGGGCCGCGGGCACCTGGTCCGCGGCTTGCCCCTTCACCATCCCTGCCCACCACCCCTGCACTGGGAGGCCGCACCGATGCGCCACGACCTCATCCTGGGCCAGCTCGACCGCGACCTGGCCTGCGCCATCGCCCTGAACCTCGTCGAGGAGCCGGGCGTCGTCGCCAACCTCGAAAGCATCACCCTGCACGACTCCCACATGCGCCCCCTGGGCACCGTGCGCGACTGGCTGAGCGACGATTCGCTCGACGTCGCCACGCGCGACTACCTGCACGCCCGGCGCGAGGCCAGCACGGCGGGGATGCGCCGGCCGGGCCAGACCGGCTGGGCCGTCGCCTCCGGCATCAAGGCGCGCGACGCCGCCAACGAGCGGGCGCGCCTGGCGCGCGACCTGGGGCGCACGCTTCTGGTGGAGCGCGGCATCCTGGCCGCGGCGAAGCGCGCCGGCCTCAAGCTCCTCGGCGTGGAATGAGCCCCGTCCCCCACCCCGGAACGATTGCCATGCTCGTCCTCCCCTCCTGTCCCTCCGTGCGCGACCTACAGCGGTTGGTGCGCTCCCAGCTCGAGCAGCCCGAGGCTGGGCCTGCGCGCCAGCACCTCGCGGAGTGTTCGCGCTGCCGGGAGATCCACAACGCCTTCGCCGAGGAAATGCTGCCCGGCGCCGCGGCCGCTTCCGAGCCTGCCTCATCGGGGACCTGGAAAGGCGGAGCAAGGCCCTCCGGCACCGTGGCCGCCGTTCGCCCAGCGAAACCGATGTCGTTGGTGCGCGTGACGGCGGACAGCACGCAGGAACTGCTCGCCCGCCTGGGCCCCGCCGAAGGGACGGACGAACTGGGACGGCTGGGCGCGTACCGGCTGCTGCGCCAGATCGGCATCGGCGCGACGGGGGTCGTCTTTCTGGCCGAGGACGTCCACCTGCGCCGCCAGGTGGCGCTGAAGGTGATGAAGCCGATGGCCGAGGGGGGCGAACTGGCGCGGCAGCGATTCTTGCGCGAGGGCAGGGCCGCCGCACTGCTGGAGAGCGACCACGTCGTGCCCATCTACCAGGTGGGCGAGGAGGCCGGGATGCCTTTCCTGGCCATGAAGTTGCTCGTGGGGGAGGCGCTGGACGAACGGTTGAAGCGCGACGGGGAGGTGATGGTCCACGAGGTGTTGCGCATCGGCCGGGAAATCGCCGAGGGCCTCGACGCCGCTCACGAGCGCGGCCTGATTCACCGGGACATAAAGCCGGCCAACATCTTTCTGGAGACGATCCCCGGCGAGCGGGGCGCCCGGGAGCCGGGCTCCCGCGTGCGGCTCGTCGATTTCGGCCTGGCGCGGGCCGCGAGCGAGGACATGAACCTGACGCGCACCGGCACGATCGTGGGCACGCCGGCCTACATGTCGCCGGAGCAGGCGCGGGGAGCGCGTGTCGATTTTCGCAGCGACCTGTTCAGCCTGGGCTGCGTGCTCTACAAGATGTGCAGCGGCCGAACGCCGTTCACCGCCGACGACACGATGGGCATGCTGGTGGCCCTCTCGCAGGACCAACCCCCGCCGCTCAAGGCGTTCAACCCCAACTTGCCCGACGAGCTGGTGGGCCTCATCAACAGCCTGCTCGCCAAGCTGCCCGAGGGCCGCCCGTCGAGCGCCCGCCTCGTCGCCGACGTGCTCGCCGCCATCGCCACGGTCGCCGCGGCGACCTCGGCCGCGGGGCCGAAGGTGGCGCGCTCGCGCTCGTCGTGGCGGACGGTGCTGCAAGTGGCGGCCCTGATGGGGGTGGGGTGGGGCGCGTTCTCGTACGGGCCGGCGCTGTATCGGCGGGGCCGCGTCGAGGTCGAGCGGATCATCGAGGAGTCGTCGCGGCCGCGCGGAGCGAATAGCCAGGTGGGGGGGCCGTATTGAGCGCGCGGGCGAGGGGCCTCTGGATTGTCGGCGAGCCGTTCGGCGAGCCGCTGTCGCCCGAGGCCCTGAGCGCCCTGCTCTTACAGACAGCCGGCGCTCGGACGCGATCGGGCCCCGCACGCGCGGTCGTTTGCGAAGGCCCACGCCCCTCTCCCACGGCAGGCGGGCATCGGCCTGAAGGGCGGCGTCACGAAGGACGCCCGGCCTGTTGACCTCGAAGCCCGCGATTGCCTCCCCTCGAAACCTCGCGAGCCCCGCGCCCCGCGGAAGGACGGGCTTCCCGGTCGGACTTTGTCTGCGATGACCTCGTCCTCGAACGCAGCAGACAAGCCCTGGCGAGCGAGCGCGGGAGCGTGTCCGGTCCCCCGTGGGCTCGCTACAATATGGGCTCCGTTCCCCTCACTTCCGCACCCAAGGAGAACCAACAAGTGAAGCAGCCCCACATCGAGCTCGTTCCGCTGCGCCCCGCTGTCCGTTCCGACGCCCCCTGTGCCCTCGACGTGCTGGTCCGCATCACCCCGCCCGCTGCCGAACTGAACGCCGCCCGCCCCGCCCTCAACCTGGGCCTGGTGCTGGACCGCTCCGGGTCGATGGCGGCGCAGAACAAAATCGGGTTCGCCCGCGAAGCCGCCGTCTACGCCGTCCAGCAACTGCTACCCACCGACCGCGTGAGCGTGACCGTCTTCGACGACCGCGTTCAGACCGTGGTCCCGAACGCACCGGCCACGGACAAGGGCCCGATCGTGGAGACGCTCCAGGGCGTGCAGCCCGGCAACTCCACCGACCTGCATGGCGGTTGGAAGGAGGGCGGCGGGCAGGTGGGCAAGAACCTCCTGGCGGGCGGCTTGAACCGGGTGCTGCTGCTGTCGGACGGTCTGGCGAACGTGGGCGAGACGAGCCCCGACGCCATCGCCACGGACGTGAACCGACTCGCCCGGGAGGGGGTCAGCACCACCGCGATGGGGGTGGGCGACGACTACAACGAGGACTTGCTGGAGGCGATGGCGCGCAGCGGCGATGGCAACTACTACTACATCGAAAGCCCGCAGCAGCTTCCCGACATCTTCCAGACCGAGTTGAAGGGGTTGATGGCGACCTTCGGCAACACGGTCAGCCTGGGGACCGAGCCGCAGGGCGGCGCGAGCGTGGCGGACGTCCTCAACGATCTGGACCGGCTCCCCTCCGGTCTGTTGAAGTTGCCGAACCTCGTCGCCGGGATGCCGATCGTCGTGGTGGTCCGGCTGAACGTGCCGCCGACGCCAGAGAAGAGGGAGTTGTGCCGCTTCCGGGTGGCGTGGAACGACCCCGGTCGGGGCGAGCGGCGGGAGATGACCGCGACGTTGGCCCTCCCTGCGCTGGCGGCCACCTGGGAGGCCCTCGCGCCGAACGTCGAGGTCCAGGAGCGCGCCGCGCTGCTGCTGATCGCCCGCTCCAAGAAGACGGCGACCCTGTGCCTGGAGCGCGGCGACAGGGAAGGGGCGGTGCGCTGCCTCGGCGAGGCAAGGGCCATCCTGGCGGGCGCGCCGGACACCGCGGAGATGCGCCGCGAGGCGCACGCCCTCGCCCTGGTCGAGGAACACCTCGCCAGCGGTGCCTGGGAGAAATTCAACAAACACGCCAAGTACCAGGCGCACCAGCGTCGGCGCAGCGAGCCGTATCGCGACGCTTGACGGTTCGGCGGGCCGAACGCCGAGGAGGGGGGCCTCGGCAGCGGCCTCCGCTTCCTGCCTTGGGTCATCTTCTCATCGACTGAATCAGGAGCACCGTCCCGATCAGGAGAAGGCCGACGTGGACGTAGCGGAGAAACGAGCGGCCGCTCATGCGCTGGTTGATCGCCCGTCCCAGGAAAATCGCGGCCAGGGCCAACGGTAAGGACCAGAGGTAGTAGCGAGTCACGGCACGTACCCACAGGCCGGCCAACCAGTACCCGCCCAGGCCGAGCAAACTGGCGGGCAGGAAGTAGCCTTGCAACGTGGCCCGGAACTGTTCGGGGGACCAGTGGCGAAGCGAACCGTAGATCACCAGCGGGGGCCCGTTCATTCCGTAAGCCCCTCCCAGGGCCCCCGCACCGAAGCCGAATAGCCACGCGCAGCGATCGTTCTTCAATTCGTACCGACTGCCGCCCATCAGGCAGTACAGCGAAAACCCGCTGATGACAGCGCCCAGGATCGCCTTGACGACCGGTTCGGCAACCGCCGTCAGCAACCACAGGCCCAAAGGGATGCCGAAGAGGGTCGAGAGCACCAGCCACCCGGCACTGCGGACATGGACCTTGTGCCAGTCCTGGACGACGACGATGCTGGCGACCGTGATCGAGACGAGGGTCGCCAGCGGCACGGCCTCCTCGACCGGGATGAGCAGAGCGAGCAGGGGCACGGCGACGAGGGCCTCGCCGAACCCGAATGCCGACCGGATCAGCGTGGCGACAAAGATCACGGCCACCACCGGAAGGATCGGCCATTCCGCTCCCATCCCGATCTCCTGGCGCTCCTCACGACAGGTAACCGCGGGTCGTGAACCGAGAGGACCGCTTCACAAATCCCACCTCAGTCCGCCGG
>JBBSEZ010000559.1:0-5598 GCA_038239195.1 Gemmatales bacterium | reverse complement strand
CGCCCAGGCCTTTTGCAGCGGCGCAGCTGCACGAATGCAGCTGCGCAGCTGCAAAAGGCGGGCGCGTCGATAGGTCTCTGGGCGGCCGGGCACATTTCGCGAAGGAGTCTCCGTGCGGCCGCGCACTTGTTGACGGGCGGTCGGGCACCTTTCCCGTCCGGTTCGCGTGCCGCCGCGCATCTGGTCTCCGTGCGGCTACGCACCTTTCGCGGGCCGGCGCTTGGCATAAACCATTGAGAAAACAGGCTTTGCGCCGCTCCCGGTGGGCGGGCAAACCTGTGCTTAGACCTGTCGGAACAACCACACGGAAACCGGCCCCTGGCGGACGGGTTTCTCGCGTTGGCGCCTTGGCGCCGGGGTGTGTACGTGGAACGATGCAGCGGGGGCAGAGCGCCATGAAGCAACCGGAAGCGAAGCGGAAGTTTCCCGACGGCCGCGACGAGATGAACCTGGCCGATTTTCCCATCTCGATGCTGCAACGGCAGCAGAAGAGCGACGCCGCGGGCAACAAGCAAGATCGGCTGGAGCTCGAGGCCAGCCGTTACGATCCCACCACGCACCAGCGCGTGCGGCAGCGCGTGACGCTGACCTCGACGGCGCGCGACGGCCTACCGACGCCCGCGGACGAGCACGTCGTGCTGGCGCTGCTCTACGTGGCCAAGCACAGCAACAACTTCACCGACGCGACGGTGCATTTTGCCCCGTCGCAGCTCTTCGACGTCATGGGCTGGGCGCCCAACGGCCGCAGCTACGTGCGCCTGCGCGACGTGCTGCGCCGGTTGAAGGCGCTGACGATCCGCTACGAGAACGCCTGGTGGGACGTGGTAGGGCGCGGCTACGAGGAGGAGGTGGCGACGGGGATCCTGAGCGGCTACCGCCTCGCCCGGCAGGTGAGCGGGCCGCGCCGCGAGGGAACGGCGCTCCAGAGCTGGGTCACGTGGACGCAGCAGTTCCACGAGAGCCTGCGGAGCGGAAACATCAAGCGGCTCGACCTCGACGTTTTCTTCGGCCTGGGCACGCCGACGGCGCAGCGGATGTATCGGCTGCTCGACAAGCGCTTTTACGGATCGCCGACGGTGTCGATGGACCTCGTCGAGTTTGCCTGCGGCCACGTCGGCCTGACCGACGCCGGCAACGTGGCGCTGCTCAAGCGCCGGCTGGCGCCGGCCATCGCGGAACTGGAAAAGATCGGCTTCCTCGCCCCGGCCGAGGTTTCGGAGCGCTACCAGAAGGTGAAGGCGGGCATCTGGCGCGTGCATTTCCGCTCGGCGTCGGCCCCCCCCGGTGGGGAAGCCCCCCCGCCCGGGCCCCGGTTGGCCCCTTCGCAGGGCCCGAGGCCCCTGCCCGTCGCGGCAACGGGCCCGGCCGTGGAACTGGCGCGCGAGTTCTACCAACTTTGGGCGCCTGCGGCGCCCGCGCAACCGGGCCCGCGCGATCTGGAGCAGGCCGAGGCGATCTTGCGCGACCACGGGGCCTCGAAGGCGAAGGAGGTGCTGGCCCTCCTGGTGCAGGTGACGCGCCGGGAGTGGCCCGAGTGCCGCTCGCTGAGCGGGGCCGGACAGAAGTACCTGGCCGAGGCGCTGAAGGTCCACGAGCAGAAACAGCGGCGCGAGGCGAGCAAGCGCGCCGCCGAGGAGGCCAGGGAGCAGAGCAAGCAGGTGGAGAAAGGGCAGCACGACAGCGCGCGCGAGTTGCAGAAGGCTTGGGAGGCGCTGCCGGCCGAGGGGCGGGAGACGATTTTGCGCGCGGTGCGCGAGCGGTTAGGGGCCAGCGCGCCCGACGCGTTCGTGCATCGGCTGTGCCTGGAGGAGATGGGGCGAACCGCGGCTAAGGCGAGCGGCAGGGCGTAGTTTCTTGTAGGACGGCTCTCCCGAGCCGTCCTACAGGGAGGCCTTTTCCATCGCCTAAACGAGATCGCTGAAGACGAAGGCATGGAGAAGCCATTCGCGCGGCACGGCCGGCTTGATGCCGCGCGGGACGCCCACTCGCCCGTCGCTGCTCGTCTTGAGTTCGCCGTCGGCCGCCGCCAGGATGATGCGCGGCGTCCGCCTGGCGTTGAGCCTCGCGCTGAGCGGGCGCAGCACGTCGAAGAGCGGTTCGAGAGCGAAACAGCCTCGGTAGCGATCCCTCTCCGCGTGTTCGCGGAACGTACTTCGGATGGCTTCGGACGACGATTCTCCGTCGCTGCCGGGGGCGGCAACCACGTGATAGAGCGGGAGGGCGGTCTGCTCGAGCACGCGCAGCATGCGCTTGTCGCGATCGTCGTCGCCGCTGTTCGCGACCTCGACCAGCGAATCGCCGCCCGTATCGACGCCGAAGACCAGGTCGAAGCCGAGGGCGACAATCTCCTGGGCGAGTTGGCGCTCCGCCGGTTGGTCGCGAAGCACGAAGATGAGCGGGCATCTCTCGTCGCCGCGCGGCACGCTGCGGTCGATGGTCGTGGAACCGTGGGTGCGGCCCTTGCGGAGGGGAACGGCGACCTCGCCGGGGAGGCGATAAACGTGCTCGCTAACGCGCTCCGCGTCTCTCTCCACGGCTCGTTTGGTGTTGGCGTAGACGATGGCGCGAGCGCCCGATCCGGGAAGCGCGCGGGCGATGGCGTAGGCGAGGAGGACGTCGCAGCCGCCGCCGAGCCCGAGCACCAGGGCCTTGCGGCCGGCGACGGCGGGGAACGCGAACGGCTGTCGCAGCAGGTCGTCCATCGCGCGGCCCTCCCACGGGGAGGAAAAAACAAGCCCAACGAAGGGGGCAGAGAAAAGGCATTGCTGCCTGGCCGTCCGTATCCGGCGCCGGTTGCCCGCCGCCGAACCGTTGACTGGCGCCCGTCGTCTGCGAGAGACTTCGAGTGCCGTTCGCTAGATCGGTCGCCCGATTGTCGCTACCTTAGGACCACCATAGATGTAATCCCTGCGGGCAGTTGGGCCCGTTTCCGAAGGCGAGGCGAACGAGAGGCGGCCCCGGGCCAGGGGCTGGCCGGGGCCGCGATCAGGGTGTCTGAAGGGAGTCGAACCCTCACCTTCTGCTCCACAGGCAGACGTGCAGAAACCGCTACACCACAAACACCATCAGTGGACCGCCGGGGAGTCGCACCCCGATTTCCGCCATGCGACGGCGGCGTCTTCCTATTGGACCAGCAGCCCCTTTCGCAGCGGAAGGCAAGGGATTCGAGCCCTCATCCCCCGAAGGGGAACCACCTTTCCAGGGTGGCCCGGCCAACCGTATCCGGCTACCTTCCTTCGATCAGCTCCCCCACCAGGATTCGAACCTGGATATGAGCGTTAACAGCGCCCGGTCCTACCCGTTGAACGACAGGGGAATGGAGTGGAGACGGTGGGAATCGAACCCACAACAAGTTGTTTGCAAGACATCCTCGCGCCCCAGCGGACATGCGCCCCCACAGTACCGCGTACGGGAATCGAACCCGTTTCTTCTGGCTGAGAACCAGAGATCCTGCCGGTAGAAGAACGCGGCGATCAGTAGTCCCGGATGGAATCGAACCATCGTCTCCGCTTTGTAAGAGCGGCATCGTGGGCCATTGGACCACGGGACCATTCGTTTCCTCTTCCTTTCCCCGGCGGGGCGGCGGTTGCCGGCAGGCGACAATCGACACAGGGGGCCCCGGCCTGTCTTTACTGCCGGCGACGGCCGCCCCGTCGGGTGGTGGAGTGGGGACACCGGGATTCGAACCCGGACATTTCTGTTCCTGAGACAGACGACTCCTGCCAGTTGGTCTATGTCCCCGCGAAAAGCAGTGGCACCGGTGGGATTTGAACCCACACTGTTCTGGATCTCGGCCAGACGACTCCTGCCCGTTGGTCTACGGTGCCCTCGAACTCAGTAGCCACGCTCGGGATCGAACCGAGACTGTTCCGCTTTTGAAACGGATGACTCTGCCGATTGGTCTACGTGGCCAGCGAACGAGTCCCGGACCACAGGGGTCGCACCTGGCATGCGGTGGTTATGAGCCACCACTGAGCACTGGCCCGTCCGGGAAAAAGCGTGGCGAGCAGGAGTTGAACCTGCACAGCGATTGCGCCCGGGTTACAGCCGGGTGGGCTCGCCAGTGCCCAGTCGCCACAGTCGAGAGCAAGGACGGAAGGATTCGAACCCTCTCCGTACGGGTTGGAGCCGCACTGCCCTCCCAGGAGCACGCCCTTGTAAATCGGCCTTCCAGTGGCTCGGGTGGGAATCGAACCCACAGCATCCCGAGCTCTAAACTCAGGTGGTCTGCCCGTTGCCTACCGAGCCGCTTCCGCTCGCAGGTGCCCGGCGTGGGAGTCGAACCCACACTCTCCCGGGTTTAAGCCGGGCCGCTCGACCAGTTGGCGTAGCCGGGCCTTTCGTTCTTTCAGACAGCCTGGCGTTCCTGAGGTTCGGGGCCCTTTTTCGCCTTTGTCCTGCGGGCCGCCTCGGGCCGTTGGGCGGGCGGCCCGAGGCGGTGCTGTTCGTTCTGTTCCATTCGTCCCTTCACCTCCACATACGCCCGAGGGCAGGGGTTGTGACGCGATTTTTTGCCAGAGGGCAAGGTGGGGATCGAACCCACGTCCTGGTGTTTAACAAACACCTGCTCGGCCGCTGAGCTACTTGCCCGTCGGTGCAGTCGGGATGGCCGGGCTCGAACCGGCGGTTTCCTGGCCCCCAGCCAGGCGGATTTCCCACTTTCCCACATCCCGAATAGGCGGCCATGCAAGTCGCAGAAGCGTCGAGTAAACTGAGGGAATCGAACCCACACAGACAGCTTCAGAGGCTGTTGCGCTACCATTGCGCGAAGTTTGTATGCTCCTGAGGTAGGGCACGGTCGCCAGAGCGCCCAGCGGGAATCGAACCCGCGCTTCCGCCTCGGCAAGGCAGCAGGCTACCATTACATCACGGGCGCTTTCATCGTTCGCCGAATTGTCGAAGGACCGCAGTAGGGTCGGTGGGACTCGAACCCACACCTCAACGCTTAAAAGGCGTGTACGCTGCCGTTACGCCACGACCCCATTCGTTCGGGGGGGCGGCGTTTTAGTCGGTGGAGGGAAACCATCTTCTTCCTCACATTCTGAACGCCCACGTGGGGCGGGCTTGCGCGGAATGGCCTGTAGGGGAGTCGAGCCCCTGTTTCCGGATTGAAAGACCAGCGTCCTGACCGTTAGACGAACAGGCCGAGAGAGTGGGCCGGAAGGCGATCGAATCCTCGTCTCCGGGTTTTCAGTCCAGCGCTAAGCCGTCTCAGCTACCGGCCCAAAAGAGAAGGCCAGGCACCCTTCTCGTGACACCTGGCCTGCAAGCGATCTTCTGCTCCGTTGGCGAAGTCCGCTCGGTGTCACAAGAGCAAATGCAGGGCGGGAAGGCCTTTCGCCCACGCACCGGCCGGGTGCCCGGCCTTGCTGTTCGCGTTCCCATGCTGGCCTTCCAGGTTCGTCATCGTTTGCTCAAGGGTGTCGATCTTGGGTGGAGAGGTTTTCTCAACCCTTCGTCCTGCCTTACACCTTGATAGACGCCTCCTCGCGCGGGAGGTTCGCGGATAATTTTGGACTGCGGGGCTTCATCGGCGGGGTGCATTGGGGTTGTGCGGGGGTGTACGGGGCCGGCCGGGGGCGGGGGGGGGGGGGGGGG
>JBBSEZ010000558.1:0-5622 GCA_038239195.1 Gemmatales bacterium | reverse complement strand
GTGGGCCTCGAAGACTCGGCCCACCCTACGGCGTTGCTGACGGCGACTTTCTGGGGGCCATGCCATGATCGAGGTTCGCGGGCTGGTGAAGGAGTTCGGCGGGCTGCGCGTGCTCGATGGCGTATCGCTGACGGTGCAGCGCGGCGAGGTCGCGGCCCTCATCGGGCCGTCGGGCGGGGGCAAGAGCACGCTGCTGCGCTGCCTCAACGGCCTGGAGGCGTTCACCGAGGGCGAGGTGCGCGTCGGCGACCTGGCGCTGGGGCCGACGGCGCGCCAGAGCTCGGCCGCGCTGCTCCAGTTGCGCCGCCGCCTGGGCATGGTGTTCCAGCAGTTCAACCTGTTTCCGCACATGACGGCGCTGGAGAACGTGCTGTCGGGCCCCTGCTACGCCCTGGGCCGCCGCCGCGCGGAGGTCGAGCCGGAGGCCCGCGCCCTGCTCGCGCGGGTGGGATTGGCCGACAAGGCCGACGCGCGCCCGGAGCAGCTCTCCGGCGGGCAGCAGCAGCGCGTCGCCATCGCGCGGGCGCTGGCGGTCAAGCCGGAGGCGATCCTGTTCGACGAGCCGACGAGCGCGCTCGACCCGCGCATGGCCAACGAGGTGCTGGGGGTCATCGCGGACCTGGCGAAGTCGGGGCAGACGATGATCGTGGTGACGCACGCGATGGGCTTCGCGCGCCGGGTTGCCCACACCGTCCACGTCATGCACGCGGGGCGCGTGGCGGAGTCGGGGTCGCCGGGGCAGGTCTTCACGGCGCCGGCGCACGAGGCGACGCGGGCGTTTCTCAGCGAAGTCGAGCCGGGGTGATGCGGAGGGTGCTCGAACACAAGGAGAGCGAACATGGTTCAGCGAGCGTTGGTGGTCAGTCTGGTCCTGTGTGTGCTGGCGACGGCTGGCTTTGCGGAGGCGCCGAGCCTGCCAAGGCCCCGCAAGGACAAGGCCGCGAACGCCAAAGCGCGGCTCGAATTGGCGAGCGAGGTGTACAAGGGCTTGCTCGCGCGCCACACGCGAGGAGATGCGCGCGGGGTGGGTGGAGGCCTGGACTTGTTCGAGACGGTGCAGCGCTGGTCGCTGCGCTGGATGGAGGCCCAGCGCGAAGTGAGCGACCGCAAGGAGGATCACGTCGCGGCCGCCGAGGGACACCTCGACCGCATGAGGAAATTGGAGGCGTTCGCGCGCGAGACACTTCGGGCGGGGACACTTGCGCCGCATGAGGTTTGGGCGACGGAGTATTTTCGCCTCGAAGCCGAGAAGGCGCTTCAGCGATTGAAGAAATGAAGGGAGCGTCTTGTCGAACAAGCGGAGGCCCCTGCTGAGCCACAACGCGAGCGGGGACCGCAGCCGAAGCCGCGGTCCCCGCTCTTCTGCCTCTTCTTCTCACGCCACGCCGAGCTTGCGGCTCTCCCGATCCATCGGCGCGTCGTGCGGGTGCCACAGCGACAGCCCCAGCCGCGCCCGCTCCTCGAGGATCGCCACCTTCTCCGCCGAGCCCGGCGGGGCGGCCGTCGGGCGCGCCGCCAGCGACGCCTTGCCGTTGAAGTCGCTCACGCCGCGCCGGGCGAACTTGCTCGTCGAGGGGTACTTCTCGCGCACGCCCGGCGAGTAGTAGCACGACCAGCACAGGCCGCGGGGACGGTTGGAACGCACGCGGTTGCAGTGACGGCACATCATGGTTCGCTTCCTCCCACTCGTCTCGCTGATTTCTCGAATCTGTTTCCCGGTCGGCATCGTTCTCACGCCACGCCCGCGTCCAGCTCGTCGGCGTCCATGTCCTCGCCCTGCGCGCTGCCGACGTGCCAGAAGTAGGCGCGGCCGTCGCGGCCGATCAGCTTGCCGAACGTCTCCTCGTGCCGCGAGAACTGCACCAGCACCTTCAGCACGACGTCGCGCGGCAAGATGCGCCGCGCGTGCCGGCGCACCACCCAGCGGCCGTCGATCTCCTCCAGCTCAATCTCGCCGACGAACTCCGTCGCCGTGCCCACGCGCACGTTCACGTACGGCGTGGTGAGCCTCACGGAGAGGAGGTTCGCCTCGGGGGCCACCTCGATCGGGGTTGCGACTTCCGGCTGGTGAAGGGTCAGCGCGCTCATGGTGTCTCTCTTTTGGTTGGTCCAGTTGTCTTCTCGCCCGCCGTCTCTTCTCTGTCTCACGCCGCCGCCGTCTCGTCGCCGGCTTCCTCTTCGAGGTCGATCTCGTCGGCGCTATCGCCGCTTTCGGCGCGGCGCCGGGCCATGCTGCGCTTGACCTCGGCCAGGAGGAGGGCCCGCATCTCGTCGCGCGGCGTCTCGTCGAACCAGTTCAAGAACCAGCGGCAGCCGGCCGGCTCGCCCAGGCGCTGGTCGATCTCGAAGCACGTGCGGGCGAAGAACTCCTCCACCTCCGCCACCGTCTCCAGCCCGTCCCCCACCCAGCCGCAGTAGCCCACCGCGCACGCCGCCTCGACCGGCCAGTCCTGCACGCACTGCAACGGCGGGGGCGTCGTCGTCGCGCCCTGCAACAGCCGCGGGTCGTCGTGGACCAGCGCCTGACGCAACGCCTCCAGCCCCTCCACCGACAGCAGCGGCTCCACGCCTTCCCGCCACACCTTCCGCCAGCTTTCCATCGTTCGCTCCTGTTTTGGGGACGCTCGTCTGAATGCTCGTCACTCGTCCCAAAAGACCTCTATGATTAATATACGCCCGTACATTATCACTGTCAACGCTTTTTGAGCGTTTATTTAGGATTATTCGAGGCGTTATGGGCTTTGATAGACTGATAGAAGGGGCAAAGAGGGGGGTAAATAGACATTACTATACATCTGATGAAATGGGGGCGCAAACGCGAGCAGCCCGCGGCGTTTGGCCGCGGGCTTCTGGGAAGGTTTGCAGAGTCAGGCTGGAAAGCCTGGCGTACGGGTTACTCGCCGACCTGGAGGGTGCCGCGGTGGACCTGTCCGCCGCGGAGGATGTAGAAGCGGACCGGGGAGAAGGAGGTGCGGTCGGGGTGGTTGAGGACGTAGACGACGTTCTCGAGGCTCAGCATCTCCCACTGGTGGAGGCCGACGAGGACGTCGCCGAGCTTGAGGCCGGCGCGGGCCGCGGGGCTCTCGGCCCGCACCTCGGCGATGGTGAGCCCGCCATTGAGCTGGGGGTGGTTGCGGCCGACGGTGGCGGCGCCGACCGGCTGGAGGCGAACGCCGAGCTTGCGCCACACCTGGTCCCCGCCGCTCGCGCCGCCGGCGAGGGCGGTGTTATCGATGGCCGCCGGGGGGGCGAGGGCCAGCTCGAGGCGCTTGGAGGAGCCGTCGCGCCGCACCTGGAGGGCGAGGGCCTCGTGTTCGCCGCTGGCAAAGTACGCGAGGAGCGCGCGGGGCAGGTCGAGGCTGGAGTGGACGGAGACGGCGCCGACCTGGGTCAGCACGTCTCCCTTCTGGAGGCCGGCGCGGGCGGCGGCGCTGGCAGGGTAGACGTTCTCGACGACGACCTCGCGGATCGTGCGGTCGGGGGTGGAGCGGGCGTCGTCGCGCACGACCAGGCCGACGGAGGCGGGGCGGGCGCGGGCCTGGAGGCGCGAGAGCATTTCGGTGCCGACGCGGACCATGGTGTCCACGGGGATGGCAAAGCCGATGCCCTGAGCGCCGGCGCGGATGGCGACGTTGACGCCGATCAGCTCGCCGTGAATGTTCAGGAGGGGCCCGCCGCTGTTGCCGGGGTTGATCGAGGCGTCGGTCTGGATGAGGGCCTGGTAGCGGACGTCCTTGTTGAGAGTGACGTCGCGGCCAATGGCGCTGACGACGCCGACGGTGACGGTGTGGTCGTAGCCGTAGGCGTTGCCGATGGCGATGACGGTCTCGCCGACCATGAGGTCCTTGGAGGTGCCCAGGGGCATGACGGCCAGGGGACGCGGGGGGTCGATCTTGATGAGGGCGAGGTCGGACTCGGGGTCGCGGACCAGGATGCGGGCGCTGACCGTGGTGCCGTCGGACAGCCGGACGCGGATGAGCGAGACGTCCTCGACGACGTGCTGGTTGGTGATGACGTAGCCGCGCGGGTCGATGACGATGCCGGTGCCCATGCCGTTGACGCGGTTCTGGGCGTGGGTGTGGGTGGCTGGGCCACCCACGCCCGGCTGGGCCAAGGCGAACAGTTCGTCGGAGGTGCCGGGCATCTTGACGTGGCGCTCGCTGTGGATGTTGACGACCGCGTCCTTGACGCGGCGCACGGCCTCGACGACGGCCGTTTGCCGGGGGCCGCCAATCCCGCGCCCGGCCGGGACGGGGCCATCGGGCCCGGCGGCAAGGCCGAGGGAGGAACCGGACAGCGCGAGGACCACGGCACAGAGGGGAAGGGGACGGGTTCTCATGTCGCCTCGGGTGTTGCAAGTAGGCGGGTGCGTGGCCCTGGATGGGTGGGTGGCCAGGCCACCCACGCTCGGATAAAGGCCCGGGCCCCAACTCAACGGTTGATCCGTCCTTTCCAATCGGCCGGGCACGGGCCCCCGCTGCATGGGGACTGGCGAGAGAGGAGGAGTTGCCAGGAGGGCGAACCTGTAGATGAATGGGAAAGCGCGATGTAGCAGCGAGGAGGAGAGCGCCGGGCGGGGAGGTTGTGCGGAGGTTGCCCGATGTGTCGGGGCCGCGTAGAGTGAGGAGGACAGCAACGGGACAGAGAAGGTGAAGTCTGACGAGGGAGGGTGGCGTGAGCGGGAAGACGCGCAAGGAAAAGATCGAGGCGCAGTTGGCCGACGACCCGGACGACCCGTTTCTTCGCTACGGTCTGGCGATGGAGCACGTCAGCGCGGGCTCCGACGCCGACGCCGTGCGCTGTTTCCGCGGGCTGCTCGAAAAGGCGCCGGACTACGTGCCGGCCTACGTGCAGGCGGGGCTGGCGCTGATCCGGCAGGGCCGCGACGACGAGGCGCGGGCGATGCTGGGCACGGGCATCGAGGTGGCCCAGAAGAAGGGCGACGCGCACGCGGCGGGGGAGATGGCGGGTTTTCTGGAAGGGCTCGAAGAGTGAATCTTTGCGGGAGGTAGCGATGATGCGGAAGGCCTTGGGGTTGGTGGTGCTGGCGGGCGTGGCCCTGGCGTTCGGGCCGGCGGGACGGGCCGAGGACAAGGGCACGGTAGTCAGCCTGGACGGGCTGAAATCGAAGACGCCGGCGAGCTGGAAGGAAGAAGCGCCGTCGAACAAGATGCGCTTCGCCCAGTTCCGGTTGCCCAAGGTCAAGGGCGACGTCGAGGACGCCGAGCTGGTGATCTTCAAGGGCCTGGGCGGGGCGCCCAAGGCCAACGTCGAGCGCTGGAAGGGCCAGTTCCGGGCCCCCGCCGGCAAGAAGATCGACGAGGTCAGCAAGGTGAGCGAGATGAAGATCGCCGGCAACGACGCGGTGCTGCTGGACGTGACGGGCATCTACCTGTACAACCCGGCGCCGTTCAACCCGCGCTCCAAGACGGTCGCGCGGCCCGGCTACCGGATGCTCGCCATTCACTTCGAGGGGCCGGAGACGATCTACCACATCAAGCTGACGGGCCCGGCCAAGACGATCGAGCACCACAAGGCGGGCTTCGACGCCTGGATCAAGGGGCTCAAGAAGTAAGCGCGGGCGCACGTTTCCATTTAGCCGCCGGGCGCGGCGCGGGGCGC
>JBBSEZ010000557.1:0-5625 GCA_038239195.1 Gemmatales bacterium | reverse complement strand
GAGTAGGTGGGGGAATGCGTCCGGGGCCGCGCGAACGCCGAGCCGGGTCGTCGCAAAGGATGGCCTGGCCCAGGTCGGCTTTGCCTTCGGGCGCGAGCCAGAACGTCTGGACGCCACCGTCCGCCACGCCGGCGACGATGCTCCTCGGCTGGGCCTTGCGCCGCCCTCCGCGCCGAGCTCGCTCGGCGGCTGGATGGGCCCCGTTCAGCGCGTGTCCTCGGTCTGGAGCAGGTCCATCCCCAGCGCTGCCCCGAGTACGATCATCTTGCGGCGCGGGCGCTTGTCGAGCGCGGCATCGAACACCACGTAGTAGCTCCCGCCGCGCGCGAACCAGTAGATCTTGATCTTGTTCTCGTACGCCGACTCCGTGACCATCTCGCCGTATTCTTTCCCGTTCATGCTCGTGAAGGCACAGCGGCCCTTGAACGGATTGGGCACCAGCTTCATGATCGGCTCGCCGTCCGGGTCTTCGACGATGAGCGGCTTCTTGCTGAAGTTCGCCATCGGGGTGCGCTTGAACGTCGCGGCCACCTTGCCGTCGCCGTCGAGGATCTCGATCGTCGAGGTCCACAGGTGCGGCGAGCGGCGCACCGTCATCACCAGGTCGTTGTCGCGGCCCTCCGTCACCTCGATGTAGGTGGACGTCAACCCGCGGGGGACGCCCGCGAGAAACCGGGCCGCCGTCGCCCCCGCATCCTGGACCTCGCGCGCGTCGCCCACTCGCTTCCCCTTGGCGGGGTCGTACAGCTTGTAGGCGTTCGTCGAGGCGATCGTCGCGGCGATAAAGCCCGACTCTCCCTTGACGTGGATCGTCTCCAGTTGGAGCAGGCGCGACAGGTCGCAGACGTCTTCCTCCCTCCGGGAGCGCCTCGGGGGCCTCCGGTCCTCTTCCTCGTCTTCGTCGCGGTCGTCCCTTCGCGATCTCCTCGGCGCCTCCCGGTCCTCGTCGCGGTCGTCTCTCCGCGATCTCTTCGGGGCCTCCTTCACCTCCTCGACGTTTTCGATCTCTCCGGAGAGCCCCACCGCCTCCACGTCCACCACCTCTTCGATCTCCAAGGCCATCTTGGCCGGCTTCTTGTCGGCGACGGACTTCACCTCCTCGACTTCTTCGACCTCCTCGATCTCGTCGATGGCCAGCGACCTGGGCTTCGGGCTGGCGGGGGCCTCCTTCTTGGGGGGCGGCACCTCCTCGACTTCTTCGATCTCCTCGATCTCTGGGGCCTTTCGGGCCGCGGGCTTTGGCGCCTGCTCGGGGGGCCTGGCCTTTTTGGGGGTCGGCACTTCCTCGATCTCTTCGACTTCTTCGACCTCCTCGACCTTTGCCGGTTTCTTGCGCGGGGGCGCTTTGACTTCCTCGACCTCTTCGACTTCCTCCACTTCCTCGACCTTCGCGACCTTGGCCGGGGCCTTGAGGGGGGCCTTGGCAGGGGGCTTTTTCACCACTTTCGGCGCTTCGACTTCCTCGACTTCCTCCACCTTCTCGACCTTCGCCACCTTCGCGACCTTGGCGGGAGGCTTGACGGGCTTGTTGACCTTGGCCGGCGGGACCGCCTTCTTTGGCTTTTTCTCTTCCTCGACTTCCTCCTCCTCGACGACCTCGAAGCCGGGATCTTCGTCGATCGCAGGCCCGCCGACGACCTCGAAATCCTGGAAGACGTCCTCTTCTTCCTTGGTCGTCGCCGAGGGCTCGTCGCTGGCGACGTCGAGATCGCCGAAGAGCTCCTCCTGCGGGGCCGGGACGGGGGCGGGCGCCTTGGCCGCGGCGGCAGGCTTGGCCGGAGCGGGCGGAGGTGCGGGTGGCGGTGCAGCCTCGGCCGCCGACGGTTCGCCGGCCATCAGGTCGAGGTCGCCGAAAAGGTCGAGGTCGCCGGCCGGATTGGGTTGGCTGGGCGGCGCGGGCTTGCTCGGCCCGATCTCGAGCTGTGGGAAGGCCGGCGACGCTGGGGCGGGCTTGCTGGGCCCGAGCTCCATCTGCGGAAAGGCCGCCGGCGCCGGGCCCTCGGGCGCTGGGGCCGGCTTGGGCTTGGGCTTGGGGGGCGTGGGCTGTGCCAGGTCGGCGAGAAGGTCGATGTTGTCGAAGAACTCGTTCCCCGCCGCGGGCGCGGCCGGCTTTTCGGCATCGATCGGCGCCATTTTCGGCGCGGGCGCCGGGGCCGGGGCGGGCGGGGCCGCGGACGGAGTGGGCCTGGCCGCGGGCGCGTCGGGCAGCGCGGGGGAACTGGGGACGGGCACCTTGATGCCCGCCTTGCAGGAGGGGCATTTGAGGGCGTGGCCCGCGGCGGCGTCGGGCGCCTTGACGCGGGCCTTGCAGGACGGGCAAGCGAACGAGATTGGCATGGCGGCACCTCGCCGGAAGCGCAAGCCGCGACCGCCCGCCGGCGGGCGCGGCGGGGCGGGGACGATTCCCCGGGAAATCTTATTGTGACGGCTCGGTGGGGGGGCGGTCAATGACAGTGGGCAGGGCTGTCCGGGGTTGCGTCGGTTCGCCGGCCGCACAAACTGCCGGGCAGGCGCCGCCCTGCTCGCCCGGCTGCCAAGAATTTGAACAGAAGGCAACGAAGAGAACGAAGGAAGAAAGGACAAAGGCGAGTCGGCCGCCTGAGCTGTCGGGTGGAGCGCCCACTCCCCTGCCCGCTTCTCGTTGCTCTTCTTCTGCTTTCTTTCTTCGTTGCCTCCGTTACCTTCTGTTCAAGTTCTTCGAGCGCCTCACCGTTTCGGCCCCTTCGTCCCCAGCCCTTCCCCCACGACGTAGGCACTTAGCCAGCCCACGTAGGCGTAGCGCGGGAACACCAGCGTGCGCTTTTCGAGGTCGAACGACGCCGACAGCGCTTTGAGGATCTCAGCCCCGGCGATGAGGTTCTCGGGCGTGTACGTCTTCTTGACCGCGGCGACCTCCTTGAGCGCCTTCTTGCGCCGGTCCGGGTCGGCGATCTTGCTCAGGTCGGGCGTCGGCAGTTTGCCTTCCGTCTTGGCGACGAGGGCGCAATAGCGGTTGAGGTCGGCGGCGGTGAACGTCACGTAGGGCAGATCGACCTGCTCGGGGTGGGTGAACGCAATCATCGCCCACAGCGTCCCTCCGCTGAGGTACGCCCGGTTGCGCTTGGCGAGGCCGGGCATCTTCCCGGCGCCGGCCCGCATCGGCTTGACGAGTACCTCCTCGCGCAGCCCGCCCGCGGCCTGGAGGAAGGTCTTCTTGGAGACCATCGCCTCTTGCCGCGCGCGGACGGCGTAGCTGACGGCGCCGAAGGGAACGCTGAAGTAAGCGAGCGGCTGGCCGACCAACTGAAACCCGCCCTTGGTGTTTCCACCGCCAATGTCGAGGAGGATGGCCACGTCGCGGTAGGTGCGCGGCACGATGCCGGCGATGGACAGCGCCACCTCGGTGCGGTCGTCGATGAAGTGAATTTGCTTGCCCGTCGCCTTGCGGACGGCGGCGACGAAGTCGTCCCAGTTGGTTGCCTTGGGCAGCCCGCTGCTGCCGACCACGTGGATGCGCTCGGCCGGCACCTTGTACTTCTCGCGGAACGTCTTGAAGAAGCGCGCGATCCCATTCGCGGCGTCGGCGATGGCCTCCTTGCGGAACGCGCCCTCGTGGAGCACGGAGAGCGTCGTGTTGTAGGTGTCGGCGTAGAGGCGCGTGTAGACGTAGCCTTCCTT
Source organism: Gemmatales bacterium (assembly GCA_038239195.1). Classification (GTDB taxonomy): domain Bacteria; phylum Planctomycetota; class Planctomycetia; order Gemmatales; family Gemmataceae; genus JBBSEZ01. Next base: position 1,968 of record JBBSEZ010000557.1, on the reverse strand, counting down.
GGTGACGGTGGCATCGATGGCGGTGGCCTTGATGCCCCGCCCGCCGACCTCGATGCCCGCGTGCGTTTCGGCGCGCGCCGGCGTCGGAAAGACCAGGGCCACCACGACGGGCATGGCCCGCCACAGAAACTTTCGCATGGGGAGCGCCTCTTGGGAGGGAGGGGCCCTGGTGAAAGGGCGCCCGGGTTGCTCCGGGCAATTGTATCGCCGGGCCGCGCGCGAGGCGCCTCCATTTCCTGCCCTTGAGCGCCAAAGCGGGCCCGCCGCTTGCGGCTTAGCGTCCTTCCCCGGCGCCCTCGGCCGCCTCCATCGGCCTGGTCGCGTCGAGCCGCAGCCCGGCGAGCCCGGCGAGGGTGAAGGTGACGGCGCACGTCACGAACGCGGCGCCCCAGCCCCACTGCCTCTGAATGAAGGCCAGCAGCACGGGAGAGAGGGCGGCGCCGAAATTGCCCCACGTGTTTCCGAAGCCGAGCGCCGAGCCGGTGTGCCGCCCGGAGACGTCTTGCAGAAACGCCCAGATGGACGGCACGCCGAGATCGACGGCGAAAGCCATCACGGCCAGCGCCGCCACCACGGCCCAGGCGCTTGGCAGCCACGGACAGCTGAGGCACGCCAGCGCGCAGACGAACTGCGTCAGCCCGATCGGCAGGGATCGGCCGCGGCGCCGCCCGATGCGGCGCACGAGCGCGTCGGTGAGCCAGCCGCCCGCGAACATGCCGAGGCAGCCGACGAGCAGCGCCGTCGTGACCATCACTCCCCGCTGCTCGATCGGCACGGCGAAGGCGTCGGCGAGGTATCCGGGGAACAGCGTGACGAGGAACGCCCAGCCGATGTTGGTGCAGAATTGTCCCAGCGAGGTCAGCCAGAGGTTGCGATTGGTGAGCAGCAGCCGCCAGGGGATGCCGCGCTCGGCGGGGTCCGAAACGGCAGGCCGCTCGCCCGCCTCGATCAGCGCCACCTCGGCGGCGTTGCACCAGGGGTGCCGGCGCGGCGCGTCGCGGACGACGAACCAGTAGAGGGCCGCGACGAGCAGTCCAACGGCGCCGTAGGTCAGGAGCACGGGGCGCCAGCCATCGCCGTGGAGCTGGCGCAGGGCGCCGGGGTGAGCGGTCTCGAGGACGAGCCGGTTGAGCCGTTGCGTCTCGGCGGCGCTGCGCTGTTCGGGAGCGCGGGCCAGCAGCGAGCGGGCCTCGCGCGGCAGGGGCCAGTCGGCGAAGTCGAGCCTCGCCGTCAGGTCGGGCTGGTCCAGGGCCTCGTTCAAGCCGCTTCGGAGAGCGGAATTCTCGCTGGAGCCCGGAAGGTGAGGGCGGAGGCGTCGGGCGAGCTCGGCTTGCGTGTCGTCTTTGGGATTGGCGAGCTGTTGGCGGAGGAGGTCGGCGTCGCGGAGGTCGTCATCGCGCAGGGCGGAGGGGGAGGAAGGGGGGACGAAGGCGACGAGGAGGAGGGCGGTGAGGAGGGAGGCGCTCGCCCCGCCGAGCCGGCCGCCCAGCGAGACGAGCCCGCTGGCGGTGCCGCGGGCGTCGGGTGGCGCCCAGGAGCGGACCAGCCCCGCGGCCGTGGGGTAGGCGCCGGCCTGGGCGAGGCCGAACGCGAGCCGGGCGAGGAGGAGGGTGAGCAGCCCGGTGGCCAGGGCGGTGCCGGCCGTGAAGGCCGACCAGAGCAGGACACAGAGCGCGAACGTGAGGCGAGCGCCGAAGCGGTCGCCGAGCCAGCCGCCGGGGACCTGCGCCAGGGCGTAGGCGAAGAAGAAGGCGCCCAGGGCGTAGCTCATCTCCTCCCGCGTCAGGCCGAGGTCTTGCTGCACGTAGACGGCGGTGAAGGAGATGCAGACGCGGTCGAGATAGAGGAGGACGGCGGCCAGGGCGGTGACGCCGACGATGAGGTAGCGGACGGAGGTGGGTCGCGGGGAGGCGGTCATGGGTGCCGTCCGGGGGTTGCCGTGGGACCGGCTTTCCAGCCGGTCGGGTG
>JBBSEZ010000556.1:0-5632 GCA_038239195.1 Gemmatales bacterium | reverse complement strand
CTCGACACCAGGGCGCCAGTCGGGGAGAACTCGCCTACCGAGGCGAGCCCGGGGACGGTCCGTAGTGTTACCTGAAAAGGGGCAGATTTGAACCAGGCCGTGAACGCCTCTCTCGGAGATCGAGTTCTTGCCGGATTTTGGATGCGACAAGTAGCCCTGTCCTCCTGGCGGCGGCAAGGAGGACACGAACAGGCCGCGCCGTCCTCCCGCCGATCGCTCCTGGCGCCAGGGCTCAAGGGCATGCGGCCGCGGGGCCGGAACGGTCCATCGGCCGCCGTACCCCGTCCGGAAAGTAGCGGATCGGATCGCGCCCGTGGCCCCGGAGCAGGCTGATGAGCACCGAGAACAGCTTCCTGCACGGCGTCTGTGAGGCGCCAGACGACGACAGCCCGCGCCTGGTCTTCGCCGACTGGTTCGAGGACAACGGCCAGAGCGAGCGCGCCGAGCTCCTCCAGTGCCGCCGGGAGAAGATGGGCGAGTGGAACGACGGCTACGAGGGCCTCGCCCAGCGCGAACGGGAACTGTTGGAGAAGCACGGCAAGAAGTGGGGCAAGACGGCGCTGAAGTTCACCAAGCGCATCGAATGGCGCCGCGGCTTCGTGGACGGGATGACGCTGGCGGCGGCAAAGTTCGTCGAGTGCACGGAGACGATCTTCGCGGCGACGCCGCTGACGTCGCTCCGTCTGATCCAGGCACGACCGGCCTGGGACGCGCTGGTGGCCTCGCGGCACCTGGCCCGACTGCGCGTGCTGGAAGTGTACTTCCGGGGGCTCGGAGTGGCCCAGACGCTGGCGCTGGCAGGCTGCGAGCATCTGGCGAACCTGCACGAGCTGAACTAAGGGCTGCACAAGGCCCGGCGGAGCGTGGAAGACCTGCTACGCTCGCCCCACCTTCGCGGCCTGCGCCGGCTGCGCCTGAACAAGAACGAGACCGGGGACGCCGTCGCGGACTGGCTGGCACGGGCCGGGCCGCGACCGCACTTGCGCCGGCTCGACGTGGCCGGCAATGGAATCGCGCCCGACGGTGTGCGCCGGCTGGCCGGCATCGGCTGGCTGGGGCTACTGGAACACCTGCACCTGGCGGAGAACCGCTTCGGCGACGAGGGCCTGCGGGCGCTGGCGGGCTCCGACGCCTGGGCGAACCTGCGCGCGCTGGGCCTGACGGACTGCCAGCTAGGCGCGAGCTCCGGGAGCATCCTCGCCGGTTGTCGGCAGCTGCGCGACCTGTGCCAGCTGGTGGACGACAGCGCCGTCGGTGGTCTCGGGGCGTCCGACCTCACGGCACTGATACGCTCGCCGGTGGTGGCGAGCCTGTGCGTGCTGCGCCAGCGCCGGCTGTCGCTGGGCTCTGCACGGGCACTGTTGACGTCGCCGGCGCAGGCCTGCCAGCGCGCCCTGCAATTTGCCGTGCCTGGCGAACTGCTCACGGGGGAGCTCGGCCGACTGGTCCGCGAGGCCGCGCACCTGACGAACCTCCGGCACTTGACGGCCAACGGCTGCCGCCTGGCCGCGGCGGCGAGAAGGTAGAGCGCCGAGGAAGGACGAACCTGCTCCAGCAACTCCCCGGCAGGCCAGGTCCGCGAATGATCTCGAGCGCCTGCCGCTTCAGTTTTCCGGGAGCGCGATACCGCCAACGGCGGAATTCGCTCTCCTTCATCAAGTCTTCGGCCGTCCAGTGCTCGAGCACCTTCCGCGAAGTGATCCACCTCAGTTTCACCGCCCCAGCCGTTGCGGCCGTCCGGCTCGAGGGCCCATCGTCCGGGCAGAGGGGCCCCCCGCCGAGCAGCCCCCGCCTTGCTTTGGCCTGGCAAACGAGGCCGCCTCCGAAGCATAATCTCGGGCGAAGGAGGAACGACCATGACCGAAGACGCCGACGAACTGGTCACCCGGCTGCACCGCGAGGAGATCGAGCGCATCCGCAACGAGCCCGCGCCGACCGAGCGGCCCGCGCCCTCGCACCCCGAACTGCCCGACGTGCGGGCGGGCTCGCCCGTGGCCGAGGAGTGGGCCATCTACCGCGGCGAGGTCGGCCGGCTGATTCGCGAAGGCTCGCAGGGCAAGTTCGCCCTCATCAAGGTCGGACAGCCCATCTCTCTCTGGGACACGTTGCACGACGCCGTGCAGGCGGGGCAGGTGCTCCACGGGCAGGCGCCCTGCCTTGTCCAACAGGTTTGGCCCTACCTGCGACCTCGCATCGGATACAGACGACTATAAACGCGCCGCACTCCAAGAACGCCAGGCCCACTCCCTTTGCCGGGCCAACCGCCGCCGCGCCCCCTACGGTCCCTCTCCCTTGAGCGTGGCCTGCTCCACGCCCGTCTTCACGTCCCAGAGCTTGATCGTCTTGTCCCAACTCCCCGAGGCCAGCACCTTCCCGTCCGGCCCGAACGCAACCGACGTCACCTCGTTCGCGTGGCCCTTGAGGATCGCCTGCTCCTTGCCCGTCCACAGCCGGGCCCTCTTGTCCGCGCTCCCCGAGGCCAGTGTCTTCCCGTCCGGCCCGAACGTCAGGGACAGCACGTCGTCCACGTGGCCCTTGAGGACGGCCTGCTCCTTGCCCGTCTGCCCATCCCACAGCCGGATCGTCCGATCGTGGCTCCCCGAGGCCAGCGTCTTGCCGTCCCGGCTGAACGCCAGGCAGCGCACGTCGTTCGCGTGCCCCACAAGGTTGGCCCGTACCTGGCCCGTCCGCACGTCCCACAGCCGAATCGTCCGGTCGCTGCCCCCCGAGGCGAGCGTCTCGCCGTCCGGCGCGAACGCCACGGCTCGCACCCAGTGCACGTGCCCCTGAAGGATGGCTTTCTGCTTGCCCGTCGCCACGTCCCACAGCCGAATGGTCTGGTCCCCGGCCCCCGACGCCAGCGTCTTCCCATCAGGGCTGAACGCCACGGAGTAGGCCCCCCACGTGTGGCCGGTGAGGGTGGCCTTCTCCTTCCCCGTCTTCACGTCCCACAGCTTGATCGTCTGGTCCTTGCTCCCCGAGGCCAGCGTCTTGCCGTCTCGGCTATACGCCAGGCAATGTACCTCGCCCAGGTGCCCGTAGAGCGTGTCCCGCTCCTTGCGCGTCTGCACGTCCCACAGCCGGATCGTCACGTCCGCGCTGCCCGAGGCCAGCGTCTTGCCGTCCGGCGCGAACGCCACGGCGTGGACCTCCCGATCGGGCATCGGGCGACTCCGCGGGGCCTGCAAGGCAGGGGGCTTCGAGGGGCCCGCCCCACCTGGCCCGGCCCCATTGGCCGGCGGCAAGACCGGCGCGCCCGGGTTGAACGACTCGAGGACGAAGACGTCGCGCCCCCCACTCACCTTCTTGATCGCGCCGACCCCGGGGGCATACCAGGTCGTCGTCCGCGACCACGTGCCGCCGAAGCCGCCCGTGCCGTTGGAGCTCACCCCCACGGCCTGGAAGAGGCCGGCGGGCACCGAAACCTCCTCCGGCCCGGAAACTTCGTTCAACTCCCGAAGCGGCACGTAATCGACGGTCGAGAGCGTCTCCCACTTGTCGCCGGGTTGGGGCGGGTGTTTGAGCAAGCAGATCGGGGGCTGGCAAGCCGACCCACCCACCCAGACCAGGAACAGGCCCTTCTCGCACACCAGCGTCTTTTCGACGGGGACCAGCGGGCCGTCCTTCTCCAACGCCGCCGCGACCGTGACGAGCTTCCCCCCGTCCTTCTCCTCGACGGCCGTCACGACGGACGTCCCCTCTTCCCCGCCGCTCGAGCGGGACCACCGGGCCCCCACCGCGGTCGGGAAGTAGGCCAGGAAGGCTTCGCCCCCGTGCGGTGGATCTTCACGATCCGAGTTGTCTGCATCGGCGGGAACGTCCTCCTTGTCGGCAATCCTCGAGTTCTGGCGCAGGTAGATGGCCAGGGGCAACGTCAGGGTGTCCGCGACGCCGCTGGCGGCCATGTCGGCGAGCACCACCGCAAAAGCGATGGCGCCGGCGCCGCCGTCGCCTGGCCGGACGTCGTTCGGGTTGCCCGGCTTCTCGATGAGCTCGACGTCTTTGCGAACGCCCCCGTAGACCTCCGGGTCTCCGCTCTTGAAGTTCACGATCGTCCCGCAACCGGGCAGGGCCGCGAGGGCCGCAAGGGCCCCGACCAGCAAACCGAGCGCGATCTTCCTCGCCAGCATCGGGCGATTCCTTTCGGGGAAGAGGGACAGCAGGTTTCAGCGCCGCGGGCCCGAGGCCGCTCAGCCTTCCCCCGCGACACAGCCCGCGGGAACGTCGAAGATGCCCGTGAGCGTGGTCGCGATCTCGCGGATGCGCCGCGCCTGGGGCAAGGCCTCCCGCGCAGCGCCCGGGGCCTCCTCGTAGTCGGAGCTCCACGCCAGGCGACGGGCCAGCTGCGCCAGTTCGGCGACAAGGGGCCTGGCCTGGCGCAGGCAGTCGCCGAGGTCGGGCCCCCGCGCGCTCCCGTCGCTCCGCCACGAGGGCGGCTCGCCCAGGAGGATGCGCGACAGGTCCTCGTTGAGGGCGGCGCGCCGGTCGTCGAGCCACCCCGCGAGGAGCGCGTGGTCCTTCTCCGTGAGGAGCGCGGAGTGCTTGAAACGCGCCCCCATCTGCGCCCAGGCGGGCCCTTCCTCGGCGCAGGCGTGCGCGAGGAGGCCGGCGAGAAAGTCGAGTCGGGCCTCACCCGCGTACCGCCGCAAGGCTGGCTGCTCCCAGAAGTCGAGGCGCTCGAGCTCCGCCGCGATCTCCGCGACGGTCATCCAGCGCGGCGACCACTCCGGCGAACGGGCCAGGTCGTCCAAGAGCCCTGCGATCTCGTTCTTCAGGGTCGGCATGCGTCCGTTCCTTTCGCGTTGCGGGGCGCCTTTTACCAGGTTCGCCCAACCTCCCTGGGAAGGATGCAGAAGTGGGCCCTTTCTGGTTCGTCCTTCCGGGGGCCCTTCCGAAGGCCCCTTCAAACCAACCGCCGCCCGCCACGTCAAGGCGAACCGGCTGCCCTGGCTCGCCTGCTTCAACGTTCGTCCATGCCCCAGGCCCCCTCGCCCAACTGTTCGAAGCGAAACTGGGTGTCGGGGCGAGGATCGAAGCCCGGGCGCCCGACCCGCAAGCCGTAGTGATGAAAGCCGCCGCCGCAAGCGAACAGGATGTGCTCCTCCGTCCCGCTTTCCGCATGGCGCTTCACGTAGATTACCTGCCCCTTCCCGGCCAGCAGGAGGCGAATGTCGTCGGGCAGGTCTTCCGTTCGGAGGACGTTGTTCGTGCCTCGGGCAAAGGACGCAGGCGGGTTGTCGAGGACGGAAATCGCCCACTCCTGCAATCGCTCCACCCCAACTTGTTGCAAGGATCGGCACCCGAAGGCGGGCTCGCCCCTCCTCACCGGACAGCGCCCGCTGACAACCTTCACGCCCAACAGGCCGCAGGTGCAGCATCGGATGCCGACGTAGAACCACTTGACGCTCCCCGCGGGCAGGTGCGGGGCCTCGGGGTAGCCCGCGAACCCGACGCACGCGTTCGCATCGTCACCCTTGCAGCCGACACAACAGAACGGCTCCGGTTTCTCCTCGTGGATTGCTTCCTCCCAGGCTGTCAGGGCGACCTTGTCCCGAGATAGATAACCCACCTGGCCACACGAGGCACAGGAAAAAGCCCTCCTGTAGGACGGCCCGCCCGAGCCGTCCGGACG
>JBBSEZ010000555.1:0-5738 GCA_038239195.1 Gemmatales bacterium | reverse complement strand
GGCCCGCTCGCTCATCCACTTCGCCATCGGCCACGACCTCATGCCGAAACCGCTCCTGCGCGCCTTCGGCACCCTCAAAAAGGCCTGTGCCCTCGTCAACGAGGACCTGGGCAAGCTCCCCGCCAAGGAAGCCGACCTGATCGTGCGCGCCGCCGAGGAGGTCATCGCGGGGAAGCTCGACGACCACTTCCCCCTGCGCATCTGGCAGACGGGGAGCGGCACGCAGACGAACATGAACGCCAACGAGGTCATCGCCAACCGCGCCATCGAGCTGGCCGGCGGCGAGCTCGGCAGCAAGAAGCCGGTCCACCCCAACGATCACGTCAACATGTCGCAGTCGTCCAACGATACCTTCCCCACGGCCATGCACGTCGCCGTCGTCGAGGAGGTCGTTCATCGGCTGCTGCCCTCCGTCGGCAAACTGCGCGACGCCCTGGCGGCCAAGAGCGAGGAATTTCGCGGGATCGTCAAGATCGGTCGCACGCACCTCATGGACGCCGTCCCACTCACGCTGGGCCAGGAGTTCTCCGGCTACGTCGCCCAGCTCGACCTCGCCGTGGCCGCCATCAAGGCGATGCTGCCAGGCGTCTACGAGCTGGCCATCGGCGGGACGGCCGTGGGGACGGGCCTCAACTCCCACCCCGAGTTCGCCGAGCGCACCGCGAAGAAGATCGCCGAGCTGACGGGCCTGCCGTTCGTGTCAGCGCCCAACAAGTTCGCCGCCCTGGCGGGGCACGAGGCGCTGGTGGCGGCGAGCGGGGCGCTCAAGGCGCTGGCGTGTGCGCTGATGAAGATGGCCAACGACGTGCGCTGGATGGCGTCGGGGCCCACGTGCGGGCTGGCGGAGTTGAGCATTCCCGAAAACGAGCCCGGTTCGTCGATCATGCCGGGCAAGGTCAACCCGACGCAGTCCGAGGCGATGACGATGGTTTGCGTGCAGGTGATGGGCAACGACGCGACCATCGGCTTCGCCGCCTCGCAGGGCAACTTCGAGCTCAACGTCTTCAAGCCGGTCATCGTCCACAACTTCCTGCACTCGGTCGTCCTGCTGACCGACGCCTGCCGCTCCTTCCGCGAGCACTGCGTCGAGGACACGGCGAAGCGCCCGGGCATCAAGCCGCGCGAGAAGCAGATCGCCAAGTACCTGGCGAGCTCGCCGATGCTGGTGACGGCGCTCAACCCGCACATCGGCTACGACAAGGCGGCCGAGGTCTCGAAGAAGGCGATGAAGGAGGGCATCTCGCTGCGCGAGGCGTGCGTGAAGCTGGGGTTTTTGAGCGGGGAGGAGTTCGACCGGCTGGTGCGCCCGGAGGAGATGACGCGGCCGGGGTGAGCTCCCATTTAGCCGCCGAGCTCCGCTCTGCGGCTAAATGAGCGCCCGGTGGTGGGAGGTCGTGCATGCCCAAACCGCGTACGCCCGCCGCTCGCCCCGAGCTCGTGGCACTGCTCCAGCACGCCAAGCTATGTCCCGAGGACGATGCCCCTCGCCTCGTGCTGGCCGACTGGCTCGAGGAGCACGGCGACGAGAGCGAGCGCGACCGAGCCGAACTGATCCGCGCCCAGTGCGCGCTCGAACCGCTGCGCGACTTCTGGCACGGGCGTGGCCGGCCGCCGGCGCTGGAGGCGAGCGACGCCGACCTGAGGCGGCGCGAGAGCGAGTTGCTGGCCTGCCGCGCGGCGGAGTGGCTGGCCCCGCTGAAGCGGTTCCCCTTGCGCTGGGAGTGGCGGCGCGGACTGCTGCGCGGCGAGGTGTCGGCGAGCGGCCTTCAGAAGGCCGGCGCCCTCAAGTTGGCCGACACCGAGGCGTGGGCGTGGGTCGAGGGGATGGGCGTGCATGGCGGCACCCCGCTCCAGCTACAGCGCCTGGTCGATAACCCGCTCCTCGCCACCCTCTCGGCGCTCGATCTGAACCACCATGCGACGGAGCGCGAGGGCCTGCGCTCATTGCTCCAGGCGTCCTGGCTGCCGGGCCTGCGCGAGCTCAAGCTCTCGAACGTGTGCCTGAGCGATTGCAGCATCGCGGAGCTGGCGAGCTGCGCGGAGCTCGCCAACCTGAGTCGGCTCAGCCTGGTTGGCGGCAACGTCGGCGAGGCCGACGCGCGGGCGTTGGCCGGTTCGCGCCACCTGCGCAACCTCACCCACCTCGAGTTGCGCGCCTCGCTCCGCCCGGAAGGGGCGCGGGCCCTGGCCACCTCTCCCAACCTCGCCCGGCTCCAGGACCTCAACCTGGGCAACGCCCGCATCCCCGAGGAGGGGGTGGTCGCGCTGGCCGGCTCGCCCTACCTGGGCGAGCTCGCCCGCCTCGACCTGAACGGCAACAAGATCGGCGAGGTCGGCGCGCGGGCCCTGGCCGGCTCCCCGCACCTCGGCAAGCTCGCGGCGCTCGACCTGGGCAGCACGCAAGTCGGTGGGGGCGCGGTCGCGTTTCTCTCGTCGCCGCGCATGGCCGGCCTGCGCTCCCTCAACCTCGGATGGAACGGGATCGACTCGGCAGGGGTGGCGGCGCTGGTCGGCCCCGCGTGGCAGGCCCCGCTGACCGCCCTCGACCTGCACGACAACCCGCTCGGCGACGAGGGAGTAGCCGCTCTGGCGCGCTCGCCCAACCTTGCCCGCCTCACGCGGCTCAACCTCGCAAGGTGCGGGGTCGGCCCCGCAGGCATGCAGGCACTGGCTCAATCGCCTCACGCCGCCAACCTGACCGTGCTGGCGCTGGACCACAACCCTCTCGGGGTGGAGGGGGCCGTGGCGCTGGCGCAGTCTCCCCACCTGCGCAACCTGGCCACGCTCTCCCTTCACGGGTGCCAGATCGGCCCGGAAGGGGCGCGGGCGCTGGCCGCCTCGCCCAACCTGGCCGGGCTGCGCGCGCTCACCCTGAACTACAACCCCGTCGGGGCGGAGGGGCGGCGGCGCTGGCGCAGTCTCCCCACCTGGGGAACCTGATGTGCCTGCACGCGTTCAGCGCCGAGCTCGGCGACAAGGGCCTGCTCGCCCTGCTTGCCTCTCCCTGGCTGGACAACCTCGCGCTGCTGCACGTCGGCGACCTCGTGAACACCGACAGGGCCGCGAAGGCCCTGGCTGCCTCGCCGCGCCTGGCCCGGCTCACGCACCTCACCCTCTCGGGCGACGACCTCACGGAGGCGGGGGCCCGGGCGCTGCTCGGGTCGCCGCATCTGGGCGGCCTGCTGTCGCTGAACTTGCATCCGCAAAGTTTGCCCAAGGACGTCCAGGAGGCTTTGTGGAAGCGCTCCGGGCAGGGGCGGTTGTGAGAAGGGGGTAGGTCCTTTGCAAGGACGGGGTCACGGGGAGGCTGGCCGGCCGGGCTCGTCGGCCCTCCCGCCCCGGCGGCCCACCAGCCACCTCCAGCAGCGGGACAGAAGGCCAAACACCGCGAGGCGGGGGACGGGTTGACGGCGACCGAAGGCCAGGTCGCCGAGCGACCGCTCGTACCGCTCGACGTACTCCTCGGTCGGTCGCGCGGTGCCCGTCCGCCGGACGGAGCCATCGAACCGATTCACGATCAGCGGCGCGTTCCCGCCCAGGAAATGCCTGCGGTCGCCTGTCTCGACGTAGCGGCGCGACTGGTAGAAGAACACCCAACCCCACTCCCGCGCAATCGTGTACTGGTCGAGGATGACCACCTCCTCGACGTCGGGGTTATGAGCACGCCCCTTGTCGAGGTCGGCCTGCGCGACACTCCGGGCCTCTTCCAAAGTGAGCATGGTCCCCCCTCGCGTCTCCGCCTGCGCTGCCTGACGAGGAGCGTTCGATCCGTCGTGCTGGCCCGCAAGAGGTTGTCGCGCTGCCGGAGGAACACGATGGAGAGCACGCTGCTGCACTGAGCCGCCTCTGTTGGTCGCCGGCCTTCCCTCTGGGGACTCGATCCGTCGGCCTCGCTGCCCGCAGCCGATTCTACTCCCCGCTCGGCCGTTCTCGCAAGCCTCGACCTGCCCGGTTTCTCCAACTTGTCTGGTCGCTTCCCTGCCGGGCCCACGCTGCTTCCGCTGCCTTCTTCTGCGCGTCCTCCCCTTTTCAATTGACGCGCCTGCGCCAAGGGCGTAGGCTGCCCACTGTGTAGTTCCTGTTGGGGGGAGCTCGCCACGGACTGCCGGCCACACACACCTTCCTCGGCCCACCGCCGTCCGGCGCGCGAGCAGTACGACAAGGAGCGAGCCATGTTGCACCTGCCGGTGCCCCGTTCCGGGGCCACCTGCGACGGCGCCAGCCGCCGCGACTTCCTCAAGGCCGGGGCCCTCGCCCTGGGAGGGCTGTCCCTCGCCGACCTGCTACGCGGGCGCGCGGCGGCCGCCGCCCGGGGCACGCCAACGAAGAACACCTCCGTCGTGTGGCTCTGGCTGGGAGGCGGGCCCACCCACGTCGAGACGTTCGACCCGAAGATGACCGCGCCCGTCGAGTTCCGGAGCACGGTCGGCGCCGTCAAGACCAACGTCCCCGGCATCGAGATCGGCGGCGTCTTCCCCAAGATGGCCCGCCACGCCGACAAGATGGCGTTCGTGCGCTCGTTCGCCCACCGCAACTCGGGCCACGGCGGCGGTACCCACTGGGTGATGACCGGCTACGACTTTCCGCCCGCCGACAACGGGCAGGCCCCCATCAAGCCCGGCCTCGGCGCCATCCTCGCCCGCCAGCGCGGCGCCAGCAACGCCCGCACCGGCCTGCCCACCTACGTCCGCCTGGGCGGTATCCTCGGCGATGGCCCCTCCTGGCTCGGCTCGTCCTACGCCCCCTTCGACGTGGGCGGCAACGCCCAGCGCAACATGACGCCCAAGGTGACGATCGACCAGCTCGGCGACCGGCGCTCGCTGCTCAAGGCGTTCGACACGATGGACCGCGAGGTGGACCGGAGCGGGCTGGTGCAGGGCCTCGACAACTTCGAGGCGCAGGCGTTCGACCTCCTCCGCAGCCGCGCCCGCGAGACGTTCGACCTGAGCCGGGAAGACCCGCGGACGCGCGACCGCTACGGCCGGGGGCTCGGGCAGCAGATGTTGCTGGCGCGCCGGCTGTGCGAGGCGGGCGTCGGCTTCGTGACGCTGCAGCACGGCGGGTGGGACATGCACGGGCAGATCGCCAACAGCATGAAGAACCTCGGCGCCGTGGTCGATCACGCCGTCTCCTCGTTCCTCGACGACGTCCAGCAGCGCGGCCTCGATCGCGACGTGTTGCTGGTCATCACGGGCGAGTTCGGCCGCACGCCGCGCATCAACGGCGGCGCCGGCCGCGATCACTGGGCGCCCCTGTCCACGCTGGCGCTGGCCGGCGGCGGGCTCAAGATGGGCAAGGTGGTCGGCGAGTCGAGTGCCAAGGCCGAGGTGCCGAAAACGACGCCGATCACGCCGCAGGACCTGATGGCGACGGTGTTCCACGTGCTCGGCATGCCGCAGGACCTGCACTACAAGGACCAGAGCGGCCGGCCGGTGCCGATGATCTCGGGCGGCAAGCCGATTGCCGAGCTCGTGTGATTTCTCGGGCCCGATTTCGCCGCCTCGCGAGCGAGGCGGCGAAAAAACTTTGAACAGAAGGCAACGAAGGAAACGAAGAAAGAAGGGGGGCGGAGCCGCCGAGGAACGCAGACGATACCGCACGAGAGGTGAAGGACGGAGCGCTGCCTTTCTGCCTCCTTCTCCTTCTTTCTTTTGTTGCGTTCGTTGCCTTCTGTTAAAATTTTTTTCGCCGCCTCGCTCGCGAGGCGGCGAAATCGGGCCCGAGAAATCACACGAGCT
>JBBSEZ010000554.1:0-5761 GCA_038239195.1 Gemmatales bacterium | reverse complement strand
CCTGGGACTACAGCCAACGCCGAGCCCGCACCTCGGAGGCATCGCCGCCTCACCTGCCCGGGCTCCACAGGAGTAAACTACTTTGGAAGCCTTCAAAGTAGACAACATTGCAGATCCCTTATGTGACCATGAGATGGCTGGTCCCAGAGCTTTGCCGTCGTGTCGGTGCTCCCCGAGGCTAGCGTCTTGCCGTCCGGGCTGTACGTCACGGAGGACACTATGCCCGGATGGCCCTTGAGGGAGGCGCGCTCCTTGCCCGTCTTCACGTCCCACAGCCTGATTGTCTTGTCCCTCCTCGCCGAGGCAAGCGTCTTGCCGTCTGGGCTGTACGCCACGGAGATCACCAAGCTCGTGTGCCCCTTGAGGGTGGCCCGCAGCTTGGCTTCCTGGGCCGGCAGCGGCAACAGCGGCAACAGCGCCAGACAGGCTACGGCCAGCCACGCCACCCCAAGCCCCCGCCACGCCTTCGGCAGCATCGCTAATCCCCTTTCCCTTGGTCATCACCCGTCGGCCCCACGACTCCCTCTTCTAACCCGTCCCGGCACGGGTTGCACGTAAATTCCCAGAAAGGCGGGACCGAACGCCGATGGATGCTGGGTACATCAATTCGGCCGAATTTACATCAGGGCAGCCCGCGACAGCCACCCTCCGCCCCCTCCTGAGGCCAGTAGCCTCGCCGTTTACTCGGACAGTCCGGCCCGGCCCGGCACGGCGCCGAGCGCGACCGCGCACCCTGCCGGCCCCGAAGGCACCGGGCGTCGGCTCGGCGCGCTAACGCCCCGCCGGGTCAGCCCGTCGCCCGGGCGCCCTCTTCCTCTGATCACTCATCCTCCTCATCGGCCCACTGCTCGAGGTCCGCATCGTCAGCGGCGCCGGCGATGTTGACGAAGACGTCGTCCAGCCCCTCTTCCACGATGCATCTGACGCAGTGGAACCGGCGGCCGGCACCTCGATCCCTTATGTGACGCAGGCTGCGTTTTCCCGGTCATCTTGGCCCTCGATCCCTTCTCTGCGCCACATAAGCGCGCCTACCCTACGGAACATTATGGTCTCGGGTGGACCGAGGATGGTCAGGCGAGGCAGCATTGACAAGGCCCTTGAGGGGGCAGCGCGAGGAGGAGCGTGGAGAAGAAGGAGCTTGAGGACGTGATCATCGACGGCCGCTACGTGGGCTTTCGCGACAAGGAGGGGAAGCTCTTCCTGCAGCGGTGCGGGAAATGTGAGCTGGAGAACTGGGCACCAGCGGTAGCCCGAGGGGTGTGCGTGGTATGGCTGGAGAGAGGACAAGGAGGACAGTGGATAGGAAGGAGCTTGAGCGATTGCGACAGTGGGCCTATGACCCGGATTCCTCGGAGGACACGTGGGCCTACATCACTGCCCTGGAGACCGAGAACCTCAGCCTGACGGGGAAGGTCGCGTACCTGGAGGGGAAGGTCACCCGCTACGAGGACGCCCTGCTACGCCCCGAGCCCCAGCGCGAAGAACCGCTCGTGCAGCTCGGCGACGGCGACGGCCAGGGTGTGGCCGCGGCCGGTGACCAGCGTGCTCTCCTCGTGCGAGAAGATCTGCACGATACAGGAAGTGGCGGCGCTGCGCGAGGGGAAGATGTCCATGTTGAGCCAGAGGCCCTGCATGAATGAGACGACGCCCCTCAGTGATTGAAGAGGAACTCTTTGGTGTTGAGGAGCGCCCACAGGATGTTCTCGTAAGCGAGCCTCTTGTTCGTGGCGTTGTCCGCGATGTCCGCCAGGGCGAGCTTCAACTGGGCCGGCGACGGCTTGCGGCCATACAGCCACAAGAACAGCTCCTCCACCTTCTCGACGTCGGGCCGCGCGTCACGGGCCAACCGGTCGGCCCGGCCGCCCGCCCGTGCGATCCTGTCCTGCACCTCATTCGAGTTCAGCAGGTGCAACACCTGGGCCAGGGTCGCCTCGGAGGAGCGCTCGCACTCGCAGGCGGTCACCCGATCCGGCCGGCCGAAGACGTCGAGGAAGTAGGAGAACCCGAACGTGTCATCCGGCAGCATGATCGCCCGCGCCACCCGCCGGGGGGGCAGCGGCGCGCGGGTCTCAAAGACCGTGGGGCTGTCCGTCACCTGGCCGACCGCGTCGAACAGCACCTCGGCGATCATCCGCCGCGGGTAGTAGCGGGCGTAGGTCTGCTTGTCCTGCTTGTTGAGGTCGTTCGGGGTCGAGCTGAGCTGGTACGTCCGGCTCTTGCAGATCGTCCTGATCAGGTGCTTGAGGCTGTACTTGTGTTTGATCAGGTCGGCGGCCAGGGCGTCGAGCAGCTCGGGGTTGGTCGGCGGGTTCGTCTCGCGCATGTCGTCGATGGGCTCGACGAGGCCCCGCCCGAGGAAGTGGGACCAGTAGCGATTCGCCACCGCGCGGGCGAAGAAGGGGTTTTTGGCATCCACCATCCAATCGACCAGCCTCTCACGCGGGTCCTCCTTCGCCGGCACCGACACGATCAGGCCGTCGAGCGGCTTCATGAAGGCGGGCTTCCTGGTCCGCGGGTTGATCACGTCGCCGGCCGGCAGCACGAAGATGGCCTGGGGGTTGACCTGCTGGGCCCGGCTCCGGACGATTTTGGGGAGGCCGGGGCCCTCGACGTACTTGCGGCCGAAACGGCCGAAGTAGGCGGCCATTCCCCAGTAGTCGTCCTGGCTCCACTTCTCGTAGGGGTGGTGGTGGCACTGGGCGCACGCCAGACGTTGGCCGAGGAACAGTTGCCCGACCTCATCGACGAATTGCGCCGGCCTCTCCAGGGCGAGCTCGGTATCCCTCCCGACGGCGCGCGGGTACTCGGCCCGGTTCTTGTACCACAGGGCCGGCGGGTGATCCCTCTCGTCGCCGGTGGCGGCCACGATGGCGCGGACGAACCGGTCGTAAGGCATGTCGGCGGCCATCGCCTCGACGATCCACTTGTGGAAGGCGGTGGTGCCGCGTGCCTTGTACTCGGTGCCCTTGCCCGTGCCGCCGGTCCGCACCTTGAGGATGCTGGCCCACTTGTTCGCGAAGAAGTAGCCGTACGCGGGCGTCTTCAACAGGGCGTCCACGAGCCTGTCGCGTTTGTCGGGGGCCTTGTCGGCGAGGAACTGTCGCACCTGTTCCGCCGACGGCAAGGTGCCGGTGATGTCGAGCGACGCCCGCCGCAGGAACTCGCCGTCGCCGCACAGGTCGGACGGCATGATGTTCAGTTGCCGCCACTTCACCAGGGTGAAGCGATCGACCAGCGTCTTCGCCTCGAATCGGTAATCGGGCGTTTTCGCCTCCCGCGGGACGACGGCCCGGAACGTGGCGACGTGCCCCTGGTAGCGTGCCATGACGGCCGCCTCGCCGCCGCCCGCCAGAGCCCTTACCAGGCCGGCGGGATCGACCTTGGCGATTTCGGGGTCGTTGCTCTGGTACTGGGCGCGGCGCGTGACGTCCACCGCCGACCCGTTGCTGTAATGGGCCAGCAGGGCCAGCTGTTGCCGGCCGGCGGGCGTCATGATGCGCCGCTCGGGGTAAACCGAGATGCGCGTGACGACGGGGTCGTCGCGGCCGCCGAAAGGGGAGCCAGCCGCGATCCAGCGGCGCAGCAGTTTGTACTCGTCGGACTGGGGGTCGAGGCGACGGCCGCCGCCGTGAGGGGCCTGCCCGGTGGGTTTGCGCAGCATCAGGCTGTGCCCGGGTGCCGCCGGGAGGATACGCCTCCCCCTGGCCTCCTTGACCAGGGCGTCATAGTCGGCCTCCGGCTCGAGCCCCAGCAGCGAGAGCTTGAAGCCGTTCTGCCCGCTGGCCTTGCCGTGACAGTTGCCGGCGTTGCAGCCGAGCTGGGTGAAGATGGGCACGATCTGGTTGCCGAAGTTGATCGGCAGATCGACATCGACCGCCTCGGCGCTGACCGGCACCGTCACCGTCCGGCCGCCGTGACGCACCGTGATGCTCGTGTCGCCGTCGGCCAGCGGGATGACCCGGCCCGTGCTGGTCACGCGGACGACCTTGCCGGCCGTCTCGTAAGCGACATCCCCGCTGAGGTCTTGCAGTTTCCCGCCCGTGAGGGTGGCCGTGACGATCAACTGGCGCGAGTCATCCCGGCCCCGCAGGGCGACCTTCGCCGGATGGACGGCGAGGGATAGGATCTCAGCGGCCGGGAGCGGGCTCGTCGCGCAGGCGAGGGCCACGACGGCTATCAGGGCGGGCCACTGTCGGCGCATGGTCGGACCTCCTCAGGACGCGGTTACGACAACTCGGTGACGGGCTCCCGCTCGTCGAGGATGTGCACGGGCCGGCCGCTGCCGTCGGGGAAGGTCTTCGCCGGGTCGATGCCGACGGCCCGGTAGATGGTGCTGAGCACCTGCGGCACCTTGTAGGGGCGCTCCTTGGGCTCCTCGCCTCGGGCCGTGGTCGTGCCGACGGCCTGGCCCATCTTGAGGCCGCCGCCCGCGATCAGGGCGGACATGACCGGCTCCCAGTGCTCGCGGCCCGCCCGGTTGTTCACCTTCGGGTCGCGGCCGAACTCGCCCCACATCACCGTCACCACGTCCTTGTCCAGCCCGCGGTCGTGCAGGTCCTGGATCAGGTTGCTGACGCCGCGATCCACGTCGGGCATGGCGGCCTTGAGGTACTTGAAATTGTCGAAGTGCGTGTCCCAGTTGCCGATGGAGAGGGTCACGGCACCCACGCCCGCCTCGACCAGGCGGCGGGCCGTCAGGAACTGGGGCACACCCTTGTAACGCTCGCGGGCCCTGGCGTCCTCCAGATTCGCATTGAGGGCCCTGGCCACGTTGCCGGAAAGCACCATGTCGAAGGCGCGGGCCTCGAAGGCGTCCAGGCCCGCCATCGTGCCCGAGGCGTCGATGTCGCGGCGCATCTCGTCGAAGCCTTTCAGCAGCGCCCGCCGTTTCATCAGGCGTTCCGGCTTGAGGCCGCGCGCCAGGCTCAGGTTCTGCATGCCGGGGCCGTTCGGCTGGAAGGGACGGTGGGCCACGCCGAGATAGGCCGGGTCGCCGCCGCCGGCCCCCTGGAGGGTGACGAAGGGCGGCACCCCCGAGGCGCCGACGCCACGCAGCTTGGAGATGATCGACCCGAACGACGGGTAGCCCGGCTCCTTGTAACCCGTCAGCACCTCGTGGTCCCGATGGCCGACGTTGCCGGTGACGACGGTGCGGATGACGGCCAGCTTGTCCCACATCTTCGCTTGCAGGGGGAAATGCTCGCAGATCTGCACGCCCGGCACGTTGGTCTTGATGGGCTTGAACTCGCCGCGATATTCCCGCGGGGCGTCGGGCTTGAGGTCATACATGTCGGTGTGGGGCGGTCCGCCGGTGAGGTAGATCATGATGACGGACTTGGCCCTGGCGGGTCGGCCCGGCGGGCCGGCGGCCCGTGCGCGGAGCATGTCGGCCAGCGTCAGCCCGGCCCCGAACGCGCCGATCCTCAGGAAGTCGCGGCGACTGATCCCGCCGCGGGACGGCTGACTGGGGCCCCAGATCGTGAACATGATCCGCACCTCGACGTTTCGCGGGACGTTCGGCCACCCTGCCTAGGGTAGCGGAAGCCGGGGGTGTTGTCGACACTCGGCTTCAATCCCTCCCGCGTCCAGCGTAGGGCGAAGCTGTAAGTGGTTGAGGGGTTGACAGATAAGGCCTGCGTCCTAGGAAAACGGTACTTCACATCCGTTACCCAGGAGCGCAGGCCATGTGCGTGAATGCGAACAAGGCGAGCCGGAAGCCGCAGTTGGGGGAGAAGGTCGTCCCGGTGCGCTGCCAGCCGCT
>JBBSEZ010000553.1:0-5769 GCA_038239195.1 Gemmatales bacterium | reverse complement strand
AATCCAGCGAGGCCATGATTCAGGTGAGCGCCATCCACCTCCTGCTCAACAGACTAAAACCATCCGGTAAGGGTTCAGACTTCGGCTACCGCCGCCGCGTTTCCTAGTTTCCCAGGCTGAATCTTTGGAGACAGCCTCTAAGCACTAATCCAGCACCTTGACCCGAACGCGGCGAAACTCGAACTTGCCGTCCTCCGCTTGCAGCCCGATCCCGCCGGTGGCGGGGACGTTGGTCATCCGCTCCAGAAACTCGCCGTTGCACGAGCACTCGGCGAGGGCGCCCGGGGCGATGCTGACGTTGCGCGCCTCCACGTCCTTGCCGTTGAGCCGGGCGGTCGGCTTGCCGCCGACGACCGCCAGCTCGAGCTTGTCCTTGGGCCCGAGTAGGTTGCCGTTCACCCTGGTGAGGATGGCGTTGCGCACCACTATGTCGAGGTCGTTCCAGTCGTCGTTCTTGAACTTCTTGAGGTGCTTGCGCTCGTTGCGGCGGATGAAGTCGCGCACCTGCAACTGGGGCCCGCGGACGTACACGCCGCTGTCCGACTTGAGCGCCGCGCGGAACTGCAACTTCAGGTGGAACGACTTGTCGTAGTTCGCGAGAGTATACAGGTCCTTGATGCCTCCCTTGCCTTTGCTGTCCTTGGGCATCATGACGATGAGCCCGTTCTCGACCTTGATGCGGCCGTCCAGGGTCGCAGTCTGGCCGTCCAGTTTCCCCTTTGAGCCCTTGTAGCGCCAGCCGGTCAGGTCGTTGCCGTTGAACAGCGAGACGAAGCCTTCTTCCGGCTTGAAGTCGTCGGCGGGCAGGGGGCCGGGCGACAGCAGCAGCAGTCCGAGCAGCCCCGCCAGGGGCGCCGCCCACAGTACGCGATTCATGAAGTTGTCCCTCCCTTGAAGCTACGCCCTGGCCGCGCGGAGCGGGGCATGAGGCAGGCAAGTCGGGCGCGAATGCGCTTACGATAACCGCCGCCGGGCGCTCGGTCAAACAAAAGGGATCGCCTCAGCGCGCGGCCCCGCAGCGCTCGAAAAACCGACAGGCTTCCTCCGTCATCTCATCCTTCAGGGCCAGGAGCCTGTGATCGCCGTTCTTGAACAGGCGCAACTCGACGTCGGGGAAGTCGCAGCGCGCCACGAAATCGAGGGCCTCGCGCCACGGCACCGTCTCGTCGCGGAGGCCGTGGAAGACGAGCAACGGCGTCGCCCACCGCGCGGCGAGGTCTTCCACGCGGAACTGGTCGCGCTCCTCGATCAAGCCGTGCCCGAGCTCGACGTCGAGCCACTGGTTCCTGAACCGCAACCGCCCCGTGTCGCGCCACGCCCGCCGCTGCTGCTCGTCCACCTCGTCCCAGCGGCGGCCGAGGAAGTCGAACGCCGGCGCGATCGCCACCAGAGCGGCGACCTCGGCCGCATGGCGCACCGCGAACCAGGAGCTCGCCCATCCACCCATGCTGGAGCCGACCAAGAAGAGCCGGCGCGCGCCGCGCTCCTGGATGTGTGCCCACGCGCAATCGAGGTCGGCCTGGAGCCCGCTGCCGCACAGATGGAGCAGTGTGCCGGCGGATTGGCCGTGCCCGCGGAAGTCGAAGGCGGCGAAAGACCAGCCGCGGCGGGCGCAGGCGGCCTCGATGGCCTGGGCCTTCTCGCCGGCGTGGTGGGAGCCGAAGCCGTGGACGTAGAGCACCAGTTCGGGGCCAACGCGGCCACGGAACGAGAGCGTTCCGTGCAGTTCTTCGCCGGTGGGCAGGACGAGCCGGAGCGGTTCGTGCTGGCGCGAGCTCATGGGGGCCTCGGGGTTGGGATGTAGGGGCGCCGGGCCACGCCGGGCGCTCCGCCAGGGGCCGGGGCCCTTGGAAACGGCAGCGCGAGAGATTATAAGGAAGAAGGTGCGAGTGTGGGACCGATGTGCTCGGGTTAGGCGGAAGTGCCATGCGTGCCCAGTTGCAGCCGCTCGACGGGGGGCCTCCGATCGACGTCTTCAAGGACCTGATCGTCGTCGGCCGCAAGGAGGACTGCGACCTGCGGCTGGAGCACAAGAGCGTCTCCAAGCTCCACTGCGTCATCGTAAAGACCGACGGTATGCTCTTCCTGCGCGACCTTGGTAGCACCAACGGCACGCGCGTCAACGGCACGCGCGTCCGCCGCGCCGGCCTGCTCCCCAACGACGAGGTCGGGATCGCCCACTTCAAGTTCCGCGTCTTCCTCGGCCCCGACGAGCCCGCCCAGGCCCAGCCGCACGAGCACACGCAAGCGCTCGACGCCGCGGATCTCGCCGACCTGCTGCGCCCCGGGGCCGGCACCGAAAAGGGCCCGGATGAGCCGCGCCTCGAGCGCCTCCAGCGGAACCAGCTCCCCGACGTCTACCCCGAGGACGAACCGAGCTCGCGCTGAAAGTACGCGGGCCCCGGGCCTCAGCGCTCCCTGCGGATCGACCGGATGACGATGGCTGGTGTCGGCACGTTGTGGTGTCCGCCCCGGCTCTCGGTGCGCGCCCGCGCGATGCGGTCCACGACGTCCATGCCCTTGACCACCTCGCCGAAGATGCAGTACCCGACCCGGGCCGGGCCCGCGTCGAGGTTGGGGTTGTCCTTCAAGTTGACGTAGAACTGAGAGGTGGCGCTGTCCGGGCCCACGGCGCGGGCGCAGGCGACGGTGCTGCGCTTGTTGGACAGGCCATTGCCGGCCTCGTTCTTGATCGGGCCGCGCCCCTTCTTCTCCTGGAGGCCGTCGTCCAGGCCCCCGCCCTGCACGACGAAGTCGGGGACAACGCGGTGGATGGTGGTGCCGTCGTAGAAGCGGTCCTCGACGTAGCGGAGGAAGTTGGCCGCGCTGGCCAGGGCCTTCTTCGGGAAGAGCCGGATCGAGAACGTGCCCAGCGAGGTGTCCACCACGACCGTGTCGCGCGGGGCGAGGAACTTCGCCGGCAGCGGGGCCGGCCCCGCCGGGGCCGCCAGCACCAGCTCCGCGACCAGGCCGGCGGGCCCTTCCGCGACTTCCTGGTGGCGCTGCGCGAGACGGGCGCCCGACCCAAGGAGGCCCGCGACCTCGTGTGGCCCCAGGTGCAGGAGGACCGCTGGGTGCTCACCAGGCACAAGACGAGCCGCAAGGTGCAGAAGGCCCGGGTGATCTACCTCACCGAGGAGATGCGGAAGATGATGGGGCGGCTGAAGGGCAACGGCCACGCGCACGTCTTCCTCAACACCGAGGGGAAGCCGTGGACGATGAACGCGGTGCGGCTGCAGGTGAGCCGCCTGCGGAAGGCCCTCGGCCTGCCCGGCGACCTCCGCGCGTACCTCGCCCGGCACGGCTTCGGGACGCGGGCGATCCTCAAGGGCGTCAACCCCGCCGTGGTTGCCGAACTGATGGGCCACAACTCGCTGGAGATGGTGTCGAAGGTGTACGTGCACCTGGCCGACCAGCACGCCCACCTGATGGACGCAGCGGAGAAGATCAACCCTTCTTCCACGCCCGCACCAGCCGAGCCGGGTCCAGCTCGGAAAAGGGCCCGGCCGGTGGGCCCGAAGAAGCCGGGGCGGAAGAAGGGGCCGCGCCCGCAAGGACCTTCAGCGCGAGCAGGAAGGGGTCGAGGTCGGCATCCTCGATCAGGACCCTGCCCCGCTTGCCTCTTCCGCCCATGCGGAAGTGAGGAAGGCGCTTTTCCTGGCACCACTGGTAGATCAGGCCGGGGGAAACGCCCGCCCTCTCCGCCACCTGCCTGGGTGTCAGTTTCATCGCCCGCGCCCTACCGACCTTGCGCCCGCCGTGGCAGGTGGTTACCTTGAACAGACGGGGCCGGCGGCCCTGGCCGACAGTGCAGCCTCATGCGTAGAGGAAACCAGGCAGACGCATCTGCGCGGGTGAGGTTCCCGCGGCCGCCGGTCACCGTTTCACGTCACTTCGGCAGCACCGGCACCGCGGCCGGCACGCCGCTGGCCTTCACCTCGGGCCTCGCCGGCGCGTCGTTCTCCAGCTTGTCCTGCAGCGCCTTCTTGAAGTCGCTGAAGCAGTACCGGCCGACGAACGACCCGTCGCCGAAGGCCAGCTCGATCACCTCGTCCCTGTCCTTCTTGCACTCTTCCGTCGCACCTTGCGGACGCCGATGCACTCGCCGCCCCAACCTGCCGCAAGAGCTCGGCCGAGGTCTCTCGCCTCCTCCAGGGTGTTCGCCCTGAAGTCCGTGGTGAACCGCTCGCCGTTCTCGATGCAGTGGGCGCGGTAGACGTCGCCGCGCGTCGGGGCCATGCAGCACTCCCAGCCCAGGTAGGTGTGGCAGCAGCATTCGTCGGGGCGGCGCTCGTGGTGTTCGGCGACGCGCTGGCGGTCGGCACGACGGGCATTCTCGCAGGCGTCGCAGAGGTCCTCGGGCTCGCCGTTCCAGGGCTTCTTGCGGTGATGAGCCGGACAGCACTTCGTGCAGGTCGATGATGTTTCATGGGTTGTCATGGGTCCGTGGGTGAATGGGAAGTAGAGGATCAGAGCCTCTCGATGCTCGACCGAACGTAGCCGTACGCCTCCCACAGCTTTCCCGCCTCGTCCTGCAAGCCCGCGTGAGCCAGGATCCGGGCGGACGTCTCGAGCCGGTCGGCCACGACGGCCCAGTCCTTCAGGAGTCGGTCCTTGTGCGCGCGGCATTCCGCCGCGTGTTGCCCGAGCGTCATGTCGATGAGTCGCTGGCCCCGACCGGGGCCCCGGTGCATCTCGTACCAGCACCGAGGACACCAGTACGTCGCCTCGTCCCCGGCGACCGTGTAGTAGAGGTCCTCGCCGTCGTCGCAGCGGCTGCCGGGCTGCTTGCCCTCGCAGACGTTTTCTTCGCACTTCCAGAGCGCGACGGGCATCAACGGCTCCAACTCGGGGTCGCCGACGATCGGCTTGGTGTAGCACGGAATCACGCAGATGAATCGCTTGTCCATGATGGTGCAGGAGGAAGTTCTCAAGTGCCCGGAGCGCCGGGCGGTTCAGTTCGCCTTCTCGAAGACCACGCAGGTGTCGTGAAGGCCCGGGATGAAGCTGGTCCGGTAGGCCTTGGTCGCACTGCTCGCCCCGTGGCTGAAGCGGATGCTGTCGGTGACGTTCTGCGTCAGCCCCGCCTCGGACGCCAGCCGCTTGGTGTGGTAGGCGAGCGGCACGAAGCCCGCCTCCCGGTCGGAGTAGTCGCCCATCAGGATCGCCAGCCGGCCGCCGGGCGCAAGGACGCCGGCGCAGTTCCGGATCAGCCGCGCGTAGCGGGCGAGGAAGTCGTCCAGGGTCGGCGCCGCGCTGAGGTCGCGCGGGTCGTTGGAGTACACCTTCATCCGCCAGTACGGCGGGTGCAGCCACACGAAGTCGAACGTGCC
Organism: Gemmatales bacterium; assembly: GCA_038239195.1. GTDB lineage: Bacteria > Planctomycetota > Planctomycetia > Gemmatales > Gemmataceae > JBBSEZ01. The sequence continues at coordinate 436 of JBBSEZ010000553.1, read as the reverse complement.
GATGCCCTCGTAGCTCCAAGGGTCGCAGGCGTCCGCGCCCGCGAACGCCCCCCCCCGCGCAGGTCGGCGGAGCGGCACTCGATGCCCAGCTCCCGGCAGACGTCCGCGCACGTGCCGCTACCCGTCATGGGGCCCAGCACGCGCCGCGGCGCGAAGTACCGCAGCAGGTCCTTGATCAGCTCCCCGCTGTAGTTGCCGGGGTAGCGGCTGTCCCCGGAGTTGCCCCGCTACGCCTTGTGGTAGAGGCTCGTGAGCCAGGGGACCGGGCTCGCGTTGAGCGGCGATCGGGGGAGCACCGCGATGGCCGGGAGCGTTCGTGCGTTCGTCCGCATGGGGAAGAAGGTTGGGAAGAAGTAGAGGCCCGCGTGGTGCAGGCGCGCCGCTCGCCGCCCGGCCGGGCCCGCCGTGCAAGGAGGAGCCCCGAGGGGAGCTCCTT
>JBBSEZ010000552.1:0-5791 GCA_038239195.1 Gemmatales bacterium | reverse complement strand
CTCGCACAGGAACACCCCCTGCCAGCGCCCGAGGACGAGCTCGCCGTTCTCGACGAAGATCGTGGCGCTGCTGCCGATCAGGCTGGCCTTCACGTGCGCGTCGCTGTCGCCCTCGCCGTGCCGGAAGCCGGGCTGCACGTGCGGCACGGCGCGCTCCAGCCAGAGCAGCATGTCGTGGACCACGTCGGGGTCGCAGTTCTCGTTGATGGTGAGCGCCGCCGTCGTATGCGGGCAGTACACCACGCCCAGACCGTCGCGCATGCCGGCCTTGCCCAAGGACTCCCGCACCTGCTCGGTGACGTCCACCATCTCGTTGCGGCGCGTCGTGTCCACGAGGAAACGGTCCATCCCGGGCCCCTCTTGCTTGCGGTTCGCGATCCGGAGCGACGTTGTGTTTCGTCCGCGAGAATGTCATTATAAGGGCGCCCCGCGCAAGGGCGGCCCGCAACTCTGAGCGCAACATCCCGTGAGACAACAGGTCGCGCCCAGGGGCGAGGACTCATTCGAGCTCGGAGCCACGGAGGTTGCCCATGCGCAGGACGTTCGCCGGTGCCCGCCAGGGCATGGTTTCCCTGGTCGCGCTGTTGCTGTTCGCGGCCGGGCCGGCCCTGGCCCAGGAGGCCCCTCGAGCGCTGATCGAGCGGGCCATCCGCGCTCACGGCGGGCAGGAGCGCCTGGCCCGGGCGCGGGCCGACCGGGTGAAAATGAAGGGCACGCTCGTCGTCGGCACGACCAAGGTGCCGTTCGTCAGCGAGACCACGGTGCAGTTGCCCGGCCAGTTCAAGAGCGTGGTACAGGTGACCGGCGACGGCAAGACGCACACCGTCGTTCACTTGCTCAACGGCGAGCGCTCGATCGTGCTGCTCGACGGCAAGGAGCAGGAGCTCCCCGCCCCGACGCGGGCCCAGATGCGCCAGACGCTCGACCTCGAGCAGGCGATGCGCCTCGTCCCACTTCTGACGAGCCCCGCATTCAAGCTGACCTCGTTGGGGGAGATGAAGCTCAACGGCCGGGAGACCGTCGGCGTGCTGGTGACGGTGGGCGGCCAGCGCGAGCTCAAGCTCTATTTCGACAAGGCCAGCGCGCTGCTCGTGAAAAGCGAACACGCGGTGGACGGGCCGGGCGGCAAGAAGGTAAAACAAGAGGCGTATTACGGCAACTACCGCGACGTGGACGGGTATCGCCGGCCGGGCCAGGTCGTCGCCTTCCGCGACGGCACCCGCGTGATGGACGCCGAGTTGGTAGAAGTGAAATCGTTCGCCCGCATCGACCCGGCGGAGTTCACGCGCCCGTGAGGATCGAACGAGCCGGCACCCGAGGAGACCGACCCCATGTCCAAGGCCCTGATTCACGCCCGCTCGTCGGCGAAGCGCTGGGGCGGCACCGCGGAAGATTACCTCGCCATCCACGAGAAGATCGACTCGACCAAGAGCGCCCACGCCGAGGTGACGCACCGCTGCGTCTTCCACTCCGCCTTCGGCATCTACGTCATCGAGGCCATCTTCGGCCGCACACTCACCAACTCCGACGGCAAGGAGGTCTTCGTCCGCGACGTGGCCGAGCAACACGTCCTCGAAGACCTCGGCTTCATTCCCAGCCTGAGCGACTGGCTGCGCGAGATGCCCTCCCAGCCCTGGATGGCGGGGATGCGCAAACGGCCGATCCAGATCGTCGAGTGACCGCACCGGCGAGGCCCACCATGCCACCCCGCAAGTCCACCCCCGCCCCGCGCCCTGAGGTGCTGGCATTCCTCCGCGCCGCCAGGGAAACACCCGACGACGACGCCCCGCGCCTCGTGCTCGCCGACTGGCTGGAGGAGCACGGCGACGAGCACGACTCCGCCCGCGCCGCCCTGGTCCGGTTGCAGTGCGAAAGGGCCCGGCTCGACGCGGACGACCCCCGCGGCGCCGACCTCCTCCGGGAGGAGGCGAAGCTCTGGAACAAGCACACCAACGCCTGGTTCGGGCCGATGCGCGACTTCTGTTTCGGCCGCCGGCACCACACCCATGCCGACCGGCGCGGCTTGCTCTACCTCTGCGTCGAGGGCAGGAAAATCCTCACGCGCGCGGGGATGGACCTGGCTGGCACGGAGCCCTACGCCTGGGTAGAGGGCCTGCGCTTCTCGACGCTGTCGCGGGACGGCTGCACCAAACTCGCAGGCTCCGACCTGCTGGACGGGCTCGCCTCGCTCAGTCTTTCCCGGACCAACGTCAAGGGCGCCCCCTTCGTCGAACTGATAAGCTCGCCCCGACTGGGCGGGTTGCTGCAACTCGACCTCTACCAGGTCAATGCCCCGTTTCGGCAATCGCGCAGTCGCCGCACCTCCGCCGGCTGCGCTCGCTCCAACTGAGCTGGGCGTTCCTCGGCGACGGGTCGATCGCCATTCTCGCCTCGTCGCCAAACCTCGCGGGCCTGCGAAGCCTGGAAGTGGCGTACAACTCCCTCGGCCCCGTCGCCGCGCGGGCCCTGGCTGCTCCCTGCCTGCCGGCGCTCACGGAGCTCCTGCTCGGCGGGTCGAACCGGCTCGGCGCAGAGGGGGCTCGGGCGCTGGCATCCTCCCCGCACCGCAGCGGGCTCACCCACCTGGACCTGGGCTCGAACAAGCTCGGCGATGAGGGCGCCGTCGCCCTGGCCGAAAGCCCCTACTTGTCGCGGCTCCACCTCCTCGACCTGGGCGGCAACGCCATCGGCGACGTCGGGGCGACCGCCCTCGCCGGCGCGGCCCACCTGGCGAGCCTGCGCGAGCTCGACCTCCAGAACAACCGGATCGGCCTGGCCGGCGCGGAGGCCCTCGCCCGGTCGCCCCCCCTTGCCGGGGTGACCGAACTGCGCCTGTCGCGCAAGAGTACCGGCAAGAAGGCGGAGGCCATCCTGCGCGAGCGCTTCGGCGACCGCCTCGACCTGTGAGGCGAGCGGCAGGAGTTGGTTTGCTGTAGGACGGCTCTCCCGAGCCGTCCAGACCGGACGGCTCGGGAGAGCCGTCCTACAGGGAGGCCTTTTCCTGCCCCTCGCCTGAGCGCCCGCGTCAACGACTCTTCAAATATTCGAGCAGATCATACCGCTCGTCCTCGCTCAGGTGCGTGCCGTAGTCGTGCCCCGTGTTGTGGTTCCCCGCCTTGGCGGTGTCGTACGTGAACCGCGGCGCCCCAACCCCGGCCGTCGCGTAGCCGAGCTTCTTCACGTCGTAGTCGCGCTGCCCGAGGGGGAACGTCGCCGGCCGCTCGGCCGGGGGCAGCAGCAGGTCGTAGAGGGTGGGGACCGAGTTGTTGTGCAGATAGGGCGGGGTCGCCCAGATCGCCACGAGCGGGCGCCGCGCGTAGCGCCCCGTCGCCCGCCACTTCACGCCCCTCGTTCCGTCGAACTCCTTCGCCTCGTCGGGGCTGATCTTGGCGTCGGCGTACGCCTGCCGCTTGATCTTCCCCAGCGCATCCGCCAGCGCATCGGAGAACGGCTGGCCGTTCAACGGCTTGGCGAAGCTCAGGGCCCGTGCCGGGTCGGTGCCGATCGTGTCCAGCGGCAACAGCCCGTCCTTGTCTGGGTCGTCCTTCCCCTTCTCGACGTGGCACGTCGCGCACTGCGACCCGAAGAGCTTCTCCCCGCGCTTCGCCCTGTCGGCGTCGATCTTGCCGAAGACGTCGGCGGGCCAGGCGGGCGCCGCCAGCTTGTCGGCGAGCACTTCGAGCGAGTGGAGGTTGCGCGGCAGGACGGTCGATTCATGCGTCTTGGGGTTGAAGATCGCCCCCAGGCCGAGCGACTGGCCGATGTTCCGCTCCATCACCGACGTCGTGTTGGCGTCCCAGTGCAGCCAGACCGTGTCGCCGAAGCCCCACAGGTGCGGGTAGCTCACCGGCGCGCTCGACGGGTCGAGTGGCGTCGGGCGGAAGATGAGGTTGCGCGCCCCGCCGAAGGCGTCGATGCGCCCCGGCCCAATGCTCGTCCCCCCCTGGATCTGCACCAACGTCTGAAGGAATTGTCCCCTCGCGCGCAGCAGCCGGATCACCACGCGCGCCTCGTTCAGCCACGCCGGCAAGACCCGGGCCGCCAGCACCTCCGGCGAGGCGATCTTCGCCAGCGGACTGCCCGCGCCCGGCTTCTTCCCCTTCCAGTGCTTGCTCGCGTCTGCCTGCCCGCTCAGGAAGTCCGTCCCCCCTTGCTTCGTGGTGCTCATCTTCGCCCCGAGGTTGACGGGCGGGAGGGCGTGCTCGGCCTTGATGAGCGCATCCAGCGCGTCGGCCATCCCCTTCTCCATCTCCCCCGCCGCGCGCAGCGATGCCAGGTCGGCGAAGGCGCGGGCGATCAGCGCCCGCGGCCGGGGCGCGGCGCTCTCGGCCAGAGTCGTCTTCTCAGGCTGGTGGGCCAAGGTGCGCAGGAACTGGAACAGCTTCGCGGGGCTCTTGGCCGTCGCCAGGCTCGATTCGATGAGGTCGCCGTAGAAGGCGCCGAGGTCGAACAGGCTCGGCGCGCCGTCGATGCGCACCGTCTTGTCGCCGACCTTCAACTCGTTGACGTGGCAGGCGGCGCAGTTGACGCCCACCATCTTGAGGTCGAGGAAGCGCGTGTCGCGGCTCGGCGTCGCCGTGATGCCTACCGGCAGCCCGTCGGGGTTGTTGGGGTCGGGAATCAGGCCGAAGCGGTCGAGCCCGTTCATGAACGGCTGGCCCGTGGAAACGCTTTCGAGGGCGCGCATCCACGGCAAGGGGAATACCTCACTGCCCTCGGGCAGGTGGTAGAACTGCTGCCGGTCGGACGCGCTCAGCCCCTTCCCCTGGCCGGGGACGATCGGTGCGGGCGGCGGCTCGGCGGGGGCCACGTCCCGCGGCCCACGCTTCCCGCACGCCGCCAGAGGCAGGCAAACCAACGTCAGAAGAATGATGCCGCGCTTCATGTCCTGGGCCCTCGTGCTTGTCGGCTCGCGCCAGGGCGGCGCTCCTCTTGCCCTCGCTTACCCAACACCTGTATAGTGAAACGGTGTGCTTCCGCCCCACGATCAGGAGCCTTTCTCACTCGTTATGGACAACAACAGCACGATCGTCATCCGCGGCGCTCGCGAGCACAACCTTCGCAATGTCGATCTCGACCTGCCCCGCAACAAGTTGATCGTCTTCACCGGCGTCAGCGGGTCCGGCAAGAGCTCGCTGGCCTTCGACACGCTGTACGCCGAGGGCCAAAGGCGCTACGTCGAGTCGCTGTCTAGCTACGCGCGCCAGTTTCTCGGCCAGTTGCAGAAGCCCGACGTCGATTATCTCGGCGGCCTCAGCCCCGCCATCTCCATCCAGCAGAAGGCCGCGGGCCGCAACCCCCGCTCCACCGTCGGCACCATCACCGAGGTCTACGACTACCTCCGCGTCCTCTACGCCCGCGTCGGCCTCGGCCATTGCCCCAACTGCGGCCGGCCCATCACCGCCCAGACGCGCGAGCAGATCCTTCTGCGCATTCTCGCACTTCCCCAGGGCACGCGCTTCCTCGTTCTGGCCCCCGTGGTGCGCGGCCAGAAGGGCGAGTACAAGGACCTCTTCGCCGACATGCTCAAACGCGGCTTCATGCGCGCCCGCGTCGATGGCCAGGTAGTGCGCCTGACCGACAACCTGCAACTCGACCGCAAGATCAAGCACAACATCGAGATCGTCATCGATCGGCTCAAGAACGACAGTGCCGTCCGCCCCCGCCTCGCCGAGGCGGTCGAGCAAGCCCTCACGCTGGGCGAGGGGGCGCTGATCGTCGCCGTCGAGGCGGAGGGCCTCCCTCACCCCCCAACCCCCTCTCCCAAGGAGGGAGAGGGGGGGCCGGAAGG
>JBBSEZ010000551.1:0-5792 GCA_038239195.1 Gemmatales bacterium | reverse complement strand
TCTGGCACAAGCAGAGCGCCGAAGCCATGCTCATGCTTCGCTCGTTCGCCAAGGCTGGCAGATTGCAACACCTTCACTCCCTGGCTTTTGCGGCACCAATCGTTGGTGCCCCTGTGGCCGACAAACCCTGAATGCGCCCGTCCAAAGAAGACCCGCGGGTCGTCGAGCGCTACGGCACGGGCAACCCGAAGGTGTTCATCGACGACAACGGCGCTCCCCGCGTCCCCCAAAGCCTGCTGATGGCCCGGAGGCTGATCGAGGCGGGCGTTCGCGTCGTCACGCTGAATTACAGCAAATGGGACTGGCACGGCGGGGCCAACAACTCCATCTTCAAGCGGGAACAGGAAGACTTCCCCGTCTTCGATCGCTGCGTCAGCGCCCTCGTCGAGGACCTCCACCAGCGCGGGCTGGCCCAGGACTGTTCCGTGGTCGTCATGGGCGAGTTCGGGCGCACCCCGCGGATCAGCGCGCAGGTGGGTCGCGATCACTGGCCCCAGGTCAACTGTGCCCTGCTGGCGGGCGGCGGCATGAAAACGGGCCAGGCGATCGGCGCGACCGACCGCATCGCCGGCGAAGCGGTCGCGCGGCCCGTCACGTTCGGCGAACTGTACGCCACGCTCTACCGCAACCTCGGGATCGACCCGGCCCGAACGACGATCCAGGACCTCAACGGCCGGCCGCAATACCTGGTGGAAGACCAGGCCAAACCAATCCGCGAACTGCACTGACGCCAGGATGCGGAGCATTGGGGGCGCAAGGGCCCTCTGGAGGAGGATGTTCCGTCATGTCCACGTCCCTGATGGCGGAGTGTGGTCTGTTGCCGGAGGCGGACTGGGACGTCGACGTCGATCTGCGGAAGACCCCGTTCGGCCGCCGCGTGGTCGTCCGCCTGACCCACCGGCCAAGCGGACGAACGGCCCCGAAGACGTTGCCTTCACCCCTCAGGGATTTGGCCATTACGTGGAGAACGTCGGCGACCGAGAGGCTCAGGTACTGGTGGTCCACAACAATGCCGAGTTCTCGACGGTCGAGTTGAGCGAGTGGGTGGCGGGCGGGTCGGTTGCGGTGTTCGCCTCGACGTTGAACATGCCCGTCGAGGCGTTTGCCAAGGCCCCCAAGAGGCGCGTCTTCATCGCCAAGAAGAAAAAAGCGAGATGACAATAGGCTTCCCAAACGGGGTGCCAGCTCCAGACCGGTAGAGGTACGTTCATGTCGCAGTTGCTCGATCATGCTGTCGCGGAAGCACGCAAACTACCCGACGCGGAGCAAGACGCTATCGCGGCACTCATCTTAGAAGAGATTGAGGACGACCGGCGGTGGGAGGAGGCGCTGGCCCGCGCGCCAGGCAAGTTGGCAGCTTTGGCAACCCGCGCCGAGGAGCAGGTGCGGGCCGGCCGCTGCCGTGCAGTGGGGTTTGACGAACTGTGAACTCCATTGTCACCGAGGACTTCATGGATTGCTTCGCGGGTCTGCCCGAGGAGGTGCGGGAGCAGGCGCGGCGCGCCTATCGGCTGTGGCGTGCGAACCCGTCACATCCTGGCCTGCGTTTCAAACCGATCCGTGGGCACGTGGGTCTGTACTCCATGCGGGTCGGCCGAGGGTGGCGGGCGCTGGGGCGTCTGGAGGGAGACACGGTCACCTGGTTCTGGATCGGTTCACACGCGGAATACGATGGGTTGATCGGCTGACTTGACTGTACAACCGCCGAACCAGTCCCTGGTGCGATTCGTCGCACTTTCTCGATCTATGACGCTTTCTGAAAAGGAGGTGAATGACGTCACCCGCTGTTCCGCCAGCGGTCTGCTGCCCCGGGGTGCTTGCCCGAAGCCCGGAGGACAACGTGAACCTCGGTCGCAAGGCCGGTCGTGAAAGCGCGAACCGACATGGCGACTGCCAGCATCACAAGGTGGTCGGGCGCAAGCAGCCCAGGCCAGGGCCCACGGAACGTGAAGTCCTGCTCGCGCCTTCCGGCGAGCTCGCGGGCGCACGTAGGGGCGGAGCGCTTCGCGCAACCCGCCCCTCGGCGGACCATGCCGCCCCCAACGAGCTTCCCCGTCACGCGGGCGGCGGTTGCCCTTCCTGCCCCTCCGGCCCGGCGGGGGGCGGCGGGGGCGCGGCCGGCTGTTCGGCGGCCTCTTGCTTCTTGGCGTCCCAGAAGGCGGCCAGTTCCGCGAACGTGCCCAGCGACTCCTTGCCGGCCAGGGCCGCCTGCGACAGGTTCGGCTTGGGCTTTTGCTTGCGCGGCGGCTGGTTGCCTTGCGGCGCACGGCCGCCCGGGGCCGCCCCCGTGCTGGCCTGCTGGCCCTCAGCGGGTGGGGCTTGCTCGCCCGATGGCGGCCCGCCCGTGCCCTGGGGCCCCCGTTGTTGCGGCGGGCCTGTGCCGATGCGGCTGGTGCCGCGCGGCGGTAAGCGCCCTCCGCGCCCCTGCGCCGGGGGCCCGCTTCGGTTGCCCCCGCCGCCCTGGCCACCCTGCCTCGCGCCAGCCGGGCGCGTGCCCGGGCCGAGCACCCCAAAGCCACTCGGGGCGCCCCTGTTCTCGCCGCCCCTATTGCCGCCCCGGTTCTCGCCGCCCCGGTTCTCGCCGCCCTGGGGAGCGCGTTCGCCGCCCCCCTGCGAGGCCCGTTCGCCGCCCCTGTTCTCGCTGCTTTGGGGGGCGCGTTCGCCCCCTCCCTGGGCAGCGCGTTCCCCGCGCCGCGGGGGCGGCGGGCGCCGCTCGGGCGGCTTGCGCTCGGTCCCCGGCGCGATCATGGTGAGCGACACGCGATGCCGCTCCTTGTCCACTGCCAGCACCCACACGTTCACCACGTCGCCGACCGCGACCACGTCATACGGGCTCTTGACGTAGCGGTTGGCCATCTGGCTGATGTGAACGAGCCCGCTGTCCTTCAGGCCGATGTCGATGAACGCGCCGAAATCGACCACGTTGAGCACGGTGCCCTTGAGCTCCATGTTGGGCTGTAGGTCCTCGAGCTTGAGGATGCCCTTCTTGAAGATGGGCGGCGGCAGGTCCTCGCGCGGGTCGCGGCCGGGGCGCGCCAGCGAATCGAGGATGTCCTTGACCGTCGGCACGCCGAGCTGGAGCCGCTGGGCCACCTCCTCCGGCGCCACCCCCTTCAACTTCTCCTGGAGCTCCTCGGCCTTCTCCTTCTGCGCCAGCGCCTCCGGGCCGAAGCCCAGCTCCTGGAGCAACTGGCTGGCGGCGCCGTAGCTCTCCGGATGAATCCAGGTGGTGTCGAACGGGTTGTCGCCGTCGCCGATCTTGAGGAACCCGGCCGCCTGCACGAAGCGAGCCTCGCCGATGCCAGGCACCTGGAGCAACTGCCCGCGGTTGCGGAACGGCCCGTTGTTCTTGCGATACTCGATCAGCTCGCGCGCCACCAACTGGTTGAGCCCCGACACGTGCCGCAGCAGAGGCACGCTGGCGGTGTTCAGGTCCACGCCCACCGTGTTGACGCACGACTCGATCACCCCGTCGAGCGACTCGCGCAGGTGCTTGGGGCTGACGTCGTGCTGATACAGGCCAACGCCGACGTGCTGTGGGTCGATCTTCACCAGTTCGCTCAACGGGTCCTGCAAGCGCCGGCCGATGGAGATGGTCCCGCGCAGCGTGGCGTCGAAGTTCGGGAACTCCTCGCGCCCCACCGGGCTCGCCGAGTAGACGCTTGCTCCCGCCTCGTTGACGATCACGTAGGCCAGCTCCGCCGGCGGCAACGGCAACGGCTCGGGCGGAGGAGGTGGCGCGGGTGGGGGTGGCGGCGCAGGCGCCACGGCTTCCGCCGCGGGCGGCGCCTCCGGCGCAGGCGGTGCTTCCGGCGCAGGCGCGGGCGGTGCGCCCTCCGGCGTCGCGTTCACGACCGCGTCGGGTTGCGGCGGCGCGTCCGGCGTCAGCGCGGGGACGGCAGCCGGGGCAGAGGCCTCGGCGGGGGGCGCGACCGGGACCACGACCGGCTGGCGCGGAGGAAGCGGAGGCGGCAGCACGATGGCGGGGGTGAGGCTCCCGCTCGAGCGGCGGGCCTCCAGGACGGCGATCAGGTCCGAAACGACCTCTTCCGTCTCGCGGCAGGCAGTGCCGTTGCCGATGGCCAGCACCTGCAACTGGTGCTTGCAGATCATCTGCTCGAGCCGGGCCTTGGCCTCCAACTTCTTGTTCTGCGGCGCGTGCGGGAACACGACGCCATCGGCGAGCAGGTTGCCCGTCTCGTCCAGCGCGGCGATCTTGCAGCCGGTGCGGAACCCCGGATCGATCGCCAGCACGCGCTTGCCGCGCAGCGGCGCCGCCAGCAGCTTGCTGCGCAGGTTGCGCGCGAACACGCTGACCGCATGCCCCTCGGCGCGGATCGTCAGTTCCTTGCGAATCTCGCGCTCCAGGCTCGGCACCAGCAGCCGCGCCAGGGCGTCGTCCGTCACCTTCTCCAGAAACTCGCGGTGCGGGTGCTTCTGAAGGTCTTCCGAGCGATCGATCGTCGCCGGCCCACCCCGATGCCCGCGATCGTGGCGCCGTTCGTGGCGCGGCGGGCCCTCGCGCTCCGAGCGCGCCCCCTCCGGCGGCCCCTCCCCGGGAGGCCCTTCGGTCGGGCCGCCCTCGGGCAACAGGCCTTCGGTCGGCGCCTCTTCTGGCGGGGCGACCTCCGGCGGGCCGACGGCTGGCGCGACGCCCGCGTGCGGCAGGGGCAGGCGCGTCAGCGCCACCCGGCGCCCGGTCTCGGCGTCCCACTCCAGTTTCACCCCGAGGGCATTTTCCTTCTCGCCGCGGTTGATCGCCAGCGTGCGGTGTGGCGGGATCTGCCGGGCCGGCTCGGTGAACTCGAAGTAGTCCTTGTAGTCGAGCCCCTGGCCCTCGGCGAGTTTGTCGCTCTTGCTCGTACACAATTTGCCCGTGTCCCACACCACGGCGCGCACCCCGGCGCGCACGTCGGCCGATTCCGCCACGAGCTCGGCAAGCACGTGGCCGGCGCCGGCCAGGACTTCCTCCGGGGAGTTGAGCCCCTGCTCGGGGTTGATGAGCGTGGGCAACACTTCGTTGAGGTTGGCCACCACCGGGTCGGCGTTCCAGATCGCCAGCGCCAGCGGCTCCAGGCCGCGCTCGCGCGCGATCGTCGCCAGGGTGCGCTTCTTCGGCTTGTAGGGCAGATAGAGGTCTTCGAGCCGCTTGGGGTCCGACGCCCCGAGGATCGCGCTGCGCAGTTCGTCGGTCAGCTTCCCCTGATTGTCGATGCTGCGCAAGATCGTCTGCTTGCGATCGGCGAGGTGGCGCAGTTGGCCCACGCGCTCCTGCACGATGCGCAACACTTCCTCGTCGAGCCCCCCGGTGCGCTCCTTGCGGTACCGCGTGATGAACGGGATCGTGTTGCCCTCGTCGAGCAACTGGACCACGGCCTCGACCTGCACCTTGCGGATCTGGAGGTCCTGCGCGATTCGCGACAGGTCGAGATGGCCGAGCTCGCCGCGCTGCGCCGGAGGGGACTGCTGCTCAACGCCTTGCGGCATCATTGTGGTAGGCACTGCCGTGGTTCTCCTGGTACGGCGGGGCGGCGCGGGCCGAGCGGCACAGCGCCGGACGACTTCCCTGGATGGGTGGCTCGGGGTAATTCGATCTAACGGGGTAATCTAGCGCGTCCGGCGCAAGGTGTCAAGACGGGTGTGGTCGCCCCGAGCGCGTCGCGCCGTGCGGGAGTGGTGGAATGACTTGCGGTTACATCGCGTCGGGAAAGGGCCATCCCCCAACGCGCCAGGCTTTTTCTGCCCTCGGGGCCCGATTTGCCTACTTCCTGGATTTTTCGACCAGGGGATGC
>JBBSEZ010000550.1:0-5806 GCA_038239195.1 Gemmatales bacterium | reverse complement strand
GGGGAGGGGTGGACGGCCCCCCCGGGGGGCGGGGAAGGGCGATATTACGGCGCTGATGCCAGCCAACCCCCATGCCGGGGGCCGGCCGCGGGGGAAAACTTTTCCCCCAAAACCCCCCGGCCCCGGCCGAAAACGTTCGCCTCGCTCAATCGAGGAACGCGACGTTGCGCATCGAGGGCGCCTCGTTCTCGGTGTTGAGCAGCACGCGGTGCCAGACCGGGAGGTAGATCGTCTTGTGGTCGGCGTGGCGGACGTGGCCGCGCACGAACACCGCGGGGGTGCGGCGCATCATCGCGTAGCCGGCGCGCTCCTTGGCGGACAGTTTGGCGTACTGTCGCTCGGTGAGCGGACGTGGGCGGCGGGGGGAAACGTAGACCGTTTCTCCGCCCTGGCGGTGGCACAGCTCCGCCACGTGCGGCTTGCTGCCCGCGCCGCGGACGAGCGGTTCGTTGTGCCGCACCCATTTCGCATCGATGAACGCGCCGGGATCGGGGACGAAGAACCACTCGCCCTGGCGCACCGAGGCGGCGTTGCGGCACTGGAAGCGCTCGCGCGTCGAAACCCCACGGCGCTCTTCGGCTGCGCGCACCTCGCGAGGCTTGAGGGCGAGTTTGGCCGTGCGCACCGTCGAGGCACTGATGCCGGGGACGGCGGCGACGAACCAGGCGCGCTCGTCGTGACCGCAGAGAAACTTGTGCTTGACGTCGCCCTCGCGAACGAGCAGCAGCAGGTGCCGGTCGGCCGGCTGGACGTCGAGGGCCTGCACTTCCGGGGCGTCGGCGCCCACCTGCAGCGCAAAGAGCTCGCCGCGCCCGTCCTTCTGAATGTCGATCTGGAAGCTGTCCGCGGAAGGGCCGGCGCCCGGGCGGGGACGGCCGAGCTCGCGCACCTGGATGCGCGCGCCCATGCGGGCGAAGTGACGTTCGAGGAGCGCGTTCATGATGGCCTCGGGCCGGGAACGAGGTGGGAGAACGAGGGCGAGTATCCCGACCCGGGCTCGAACCGGGACCAGCGCCTTAGGAGTGCGCGGTGCTGTCCATTACACCATCGGGATGGCTACGTGAGGTGGACGCGGGAGGGCGAAAAATGGTTCGCGCGATCTCCCTGGTGGTGACGAGCCCGGCACCCAGCTATCCCGCCTACCCCCTCTCCGTCCCTTCTGCTACCATTTCCCCCATGAAGGCCAACGACCCCCTCCGCTCGCGTACACGGCGCATCGCCCGCGCCCTCGCCCGCCTCTACCCCGACGCCCACTGCTCCCTCGACTACGCCAGCCCGCTCCAGCTCCTCGTCGCCACCATCCTCGCCGCCCAGTGTACCGACGCGCGCGTCAACAAGGTCACGCCCGCCCTCTTCGCGCGCTACCCCGACGCCCTCGCCTTCGCCTCCGCCGACCAGGCCGAGCTCGAGGCGCTCGTCCAGACCACCGGCTTCTTCCGCAACAAGGCGAAGAACATCATCGCCTGCTGCGGGGCGCTCGTCGAACAGCACGGCGGGGAGGTGCCGCAGACCATGGAAGAGCTTGTCCCTCTTGCCGGCGTCGGACGCAAGACGGCCAACGTCGTCCTCGGCAACGCCTTCGGCGTCCCGGGCTTGCCCGTCGATACGCACGTCGGCCGGCTCAGCCAGCGCATGGGCCTGACCGAGCGCGCCGACCCCGTCCACATCGAGCGCGCCCTGACGGCGCTGCTCCCGCCCAAAGAGTGGGTGATGTTCACGCACCGCATGATCTTCCACGGCCGGCGGGTCTGCCAGTCGCGCAAGCCGCGCTGCGAGGGGTGCGAGCTCGCCGCACTCTGCCCGCGCCTCGGGGTCGGGCCCAAGCCGGAAGAGGCGAACGGCGGAGAGGCCCCTGTCGCGCTGCGGGCGCAGAGGAGGCGCTCCCTGAAGTTGGCCCCTGGCGAGAATGGCGAAGAGGGCCCGGAGAGGCGCCGGGCCGCGAACGAGTAATCCCGCGAGAAGCACCCGATGAACACCTTGCTCGACCGCTTTTGTCGCTACGTCCGGGTCGATACCCAGGCCGACGAGGCCTCGACAACCTACCCGAGCACGCCCGGCCAGCTCGAACTGGGGCGCATGCTCACCGAGGAGCTCCGCGCCCTCGGCCTGCGCGACGCCGCCCAGGACGAGCACGGCATCGTGCTGGCGACCATCCCCGCCACCGTCGGGCACTCCGCGCCGCCCATCGCCTGGATCGCCCACGTCGATACCTCGCCGGAGACGACGGGGCGCAACGTCAAGCCGATCGTCCACCGCAACTACGACGGCGGAGACATCGTGCTGCCGGGCGACCCGAGCAAGGTGCTGCGCCCGGCCGACAATCCCGACCTCGCAAAGCTGAAAGGGCAGACGATCATCACGACGGACGGGACCACGCTCCTGGGCTGCGACGACAAAGGGGGCGTGGCCGTCATCGTGGAGGCGGCCGCGCAACTCCTCGCCCGGCCCGAGATACCGCACGGGCCCGTCCGCGTTTGCTTCACCTGCGACGAGGAGATCGGCCACGGCGTCGATCACGTCGATCTGAAGAAGTTGGGGGCCGTCGTCGGCTACACGCTCGACGGCAGCGGGGCAGGCGAGATCGACAACGAGACGTTCTCGGCCGACCTGGTCGTGGTGACGATCGGCGGCACCAACATCCACCCCGCCCTCGCCAAGGGGAGGATGGTCAACGCCGTGCGGCTGGCGGCGGCCTTCCTGGACCGCCTGCCGCGCCTGTGCCAGTCCCCCGAAACGACTGATGGCCGCGACGGGTTCTTGCACCCCTACCGGATCGAGGGCGGGGTCGCCGAGGTCACGCTGCGCATCCTGCTGCGCGACTTCGACACGCCGAAGCTCGCCGAGCGCGCCGACCTGCTGCGCGCCATTGCCCGCACCGTGATCGCCGAACATCCTACGGCGCAGATCGACGTGTCGATCAATAAACAGTATCGCAACATGGGCGATGGGCTGGCCAACGAGCCGCGCGCCGTGGCACTGGCGCAGGAGGCGATGCGCCGCGCGGGCATTGAGCCGAAGCTCGCCATCGTGCGCGGCGGGACCGACGGCTCGCGCCTGACCGAATTGGGCCTGCCGACGCCCAACCTGTCCGCGGGGGAACACAACATCCATTCGCCGCTCGAGTGGACGTGCCTGGAGGAGATGGCGACGGCGGTGCGCGTGTTGCTAGAGCTCGCTCGCGTCTGGGGGGCGGAGAAGGCGTAAGGCGAGCGGCAGGAAAACGACTACTTGTAGGACGGCTCTCCTGAGCCGTCCGGACGGCTCGGGAGAGCCGTCCTACAAGGGGCCGGTTTCACCTTCCCCTCGCTGAAGGCTTCATCGAGTGAGCCGCACCACGAACAGGAACCACCCATGACCAATCCTGCCGCTCCCAAGGTCACGCCCGAACGCATCAACCAGATGACCTTCGGCTACAGCGCCGCCCTGATGCTGGAGGCCGCCGTCCGCCTCCGCGCTTTCGACGTGCTCGATCCGGGCCCGAAAGCGCTCGAGGAAGTGGTGACCGCCACCGGCGCCTCCCGGCGTGGGCTGCGGGCGCTCCTCAACGCCCTCGTCGGCCTGGAACTGCTCCGCAAGGAGGGCGACCGCTACGCCCTCACGCCGGAGAGCGCGACGTTCCTGGTGAGCGGCAAGCCGGCCTATCACGGAGGCATGTTGCGGCACGTCAGCACGCAACTCATCCCCCGGTGGCTGCACCTGACCGAGGTCGTGCGGACGGGCCGCCCGGCGGCGGCCGTCAACCAGGAAAGCGAAGGCTCCGCGTTCTTCCAGCAGTTCGTCGAGGACCTGTTCCCGTTCAACTACGGCGCCGCCTCGGCCCTCGCCGACGTTCTCCAGCTCGGCAAGGCGAAGGCGCCCGTCTCGGTCCTCGACCTCGCCGCGGGCTCGGGCGTGTGGAGCATCGCGCTGGCGCAGCGCTCGCCGCAGGTGCGCGTGCGGGCGGTGGACTGGGCCGGCGTCATCCCGGCCACGCGGCGCACGGCGGAGCGCTGCGGCGTGGCCGATCGCTACACCTTCGTGGAGGGCGACCTGCTGAGTGCCGACTTTGGCACCGGCCACCACGTCGCCACCCTGGGGCACATCCTCCACAGCGAGGGGGAGAAACGCAGCCGGGCGCTTCTCGCCCGGACGTTCGCCGCGCTGGCGCCGGGCGGCACGGTGGCGATCGCCGAGTGGCTGGTCAACGACGAGCGGACGGGCCCACCACAGGCGCTCATGTTCGCCGTCAACATGCTGGTGAACACCGACTCGGGCGACACCTTCTCCTTTGCAGAGATCAAAAGTTGGCTCGGCGAGGCCGGCTTCGTCAACGCGCGAACGGCCGACGTCCCGGGCCCGTCACCCCTGGTGCTCGCCGAGCGCCCCGCTTGAACGATGGCGCCCATCTGAGGAGCAAGCACCCATGCGCCGCCTCCCGTTCGCTGTCTGGTTGCTGGCAACCGCCGTCCTCGCCTGGGGCACGGCGAGCCTGTTTCAAGGCGCGACCTTGCGCAGGCCGGGCGAGCTTCCGCCCCCTGCCGAGGAAAAAGCGAAGCAACCCGCCCCGAAGGAAGTTCCGCCCGCCGCGCTCGCCGCCGTCCTGCCTGTCGCGTCGGACCGGCCCGTCGTGCTCAGGCCCGCGCGCGTCTTCGACGGGCTTGCCCTCAAGGCGCAGGAGGGCTGGGTCGTGGTGGTGCGCGGCGAGCGGATCGAGAGCGTCGGCCCGGAGGCCAAGGTCAAGGTGCCCCCCAAGGCGCGCGTCATCGACCTGCCCGGCACCACGCTCCTTCCCGGGCTGATCGACGCCCACACCCACGTCCTCCTTCACCCCTACAACGAGGCGAGCTGGGACGATCAGGTACTCAAGGAAGCCCTCTCCTTGCGCGTCTGCCGGGCCACCAACCACCTGCGCGCCACGCTCCTCTCGGGCTTCACGACCATTCGCGATCTGGGGACGGAAGGGGCCGATTACGCCGACGTCGGGCTGCGCCAGGCCATCGAGCAGCGGATCATTCCCGGCCCGCGCCTGCTGGTGGCGACGCGCGCCATCGTGGCCACGCGCAGCTATGCCCCCAGCGGCTTCGCCCCCGAGCTGCGCATCCCGCAGGGCGCGGAGGAGGCCGACGGGGAGGCGCTGCGCCGCGTGGTGCGCGACCAGATTGGCCGGGGCGCCGACTGCATCAAGGTCTATGCCGACACCTCGCAGCGGGCGGGCCGGCCCGTGCCGACCTACTCGCTCGAAGAGCTCAAGCTGATCGTCGAGACGGCCCGGCTGGCGGGCTGTCCCGTGTCCGCCCACGCCACCACGAAGGAGGGGATGCGCCGCGCAGCCCTGGCGGGCGTCGCCACCATCGAGCACGGCAACGAGGGCGACGTCGAGGTGTTTCGCCTGATGGCCAACCGCGGCGTCGCCCTATGCCCCACGCTCGCGGCGAGCGAGGCGATGAGCCGCTACGCCGGCTGGCGCCCGCCGACGCCCGAGCCGGCCGACCTCAAGTCCCGGCGGGCCCGCTTCCAGGACGCGCTCGAATCGGGCGTCACGATCGTCAACGGCAGCGATGCCGGCGTCTTCGCCCACGGCGATGGCGCCCGCGAGCTTGAGCTGCTGGTGGACTACGGGATGAAGCCAGTGCTGGCCCTGCGCGCGGCGACGTCGGTGGCCGCCAAAACGCTCCACCTCCAGGACAAGGTCGGCGCCGTCAAGCCGGGGCTGCTCGCCGACCTCGTCGCCGTCGAGGGCGACCCGACGCGCGACGTCAAGGCGCTGCGAAAAGTGCGGCTGGTGATGAAGGGCGGGGCGATCTACAAGGGGCCGTAGGGTGGGCCG
>JBBSEZ010000549.1:0-5832 GCA_038239195.1 Gemmatales bacterium | reverse complement strand
GTGATGGCGGCGCTCGCGGGAGCGATGCCGGCCGGGCCGGTCGCGCTGGTGTTCGGGCCGGAGCCGAGCGGGCTGGAGAACCGCGAGGTGACGCGCTGCCATCACCTCATCCACGTGCCGACCGATCCCGGCTATCCCGCGCTGAACCTGGCGCAGGCGGTCGCCATCTGCCTGTACGAGTTGCGCCAGACATGGCGGAAGCAGCCGGCGGCGCCTGGCGATCTGGCCCCGTTTGCGGACCAGGAACGCATGTTCGAGCAGTTGCGGGGAGCGCTGGAGCAGGTGCATTTTCTCTACGGCGAGAAGGCCGACACACTCATGCACGGGCTGCGTCACCTGATCGGGCGCGCCGGGCCAACCCCGATGGAGGTGCGGTTGCTGCTGGGGTTGGCGCGGCAGCTGCGCTGGTTCGCCGAACAGGGCGGCCCTCCTCCAGGGGCGTGAGCCCCTGGAGGAGGACGCCTTGACCACGCCCTCCCCTCTGGGATAATCGCGAAAGACGGCCCTCGGCGGGGGGAACCACAGCGCATGCTCGAGCTACTGACTTGCACAAGGGGCCATTTCTGGGAAGTGGCCTCCGAGAGCGGCATCACCGCAGGCGCGGCCAACTGCCCACAGTGCGGTGCCCCGGCCGAATCGCTGCCCTTGCTCGACTTCGCCCCCGCGGATGAAGCGCCGCCTCCCGTTCCGCTCGCCCAGCCAGTCGCCGCGCATTTCGACAGCGCCGGCCGGCCCGTCCTCGCCGGGTACGACGTGCAGGAGCCCCTCGGCCGTGCTCTCAGCGGGGTGGCGCTCTATCGCGCCCGGCAGCCTCTGATCCCCCGCGTCGTGCTGCTGAAGGTCGTCTCGGCGCGCGACGATCCGGGCCAGCGCGCCTGGGGGCACCTGCGCGGCGAGGCAACCGCCCTCGCCCGCCTGCAACACCCCCACATCGTGCAGATCCACGAGGCCGGCGAGCGCGACCGGCAGCTCTTCTACAACGTCGTCGAGCACGTCCCCGGGCCCCCCCTGGCCGAGTTGGTCCGCGACAGGCCCCTGCCCTTCTCTCAGGTCGCCCGCCTGATGCAGGCCCTCGCCCTGGCGGTCGATCACGCCCACGAGCGCGGCATCGTCCACCGCAACCTCAAACCGTCCAGCGTCCTCCTTCAACCGCTCGAGCTCGCCGAGCGCGAGGCCGCCCGCAAGCCCCTCGATCAACCGCCGGCCGGCTGCTCGCTCTACGAGCGCACCTACGTGCCCAAGCTCACCGACTTCGGGCTGGCCCACAAGCCCCTCGAGGGCGACGTCAACGACCTCGACCTGTATGGCGACGAGGCCGGCTTCCTGTCGCCCGAGCAGGCCTGGGGCCGGGCCAAGGAGATCGGCCCCGCCGCCGACGTCTACGGCCTCGGCGCGATCCTCTTCTTCCTGCTCACCGGCCGGGCGCCCTTCGGGGGGCGCGACGCCCAGGAGATCGTCGACGCGATCCAGACGGGGAAGACAACCTTTCCCAAGGAGGCCCGCTCGCGCGTGCCCGCGGGGCTCGACGCCATCTGCCGCAAGTGCCTGTCGTCGCAACCGCATCGCCGCTACGCCAGCGCCCGCGACCTCGCCGAGGACCTGCGCCGCTGTGCCGCCAACCTGCCCCTCCGCGGCCGGCCGTGCAGCGCCTCCCAGCGCTTCGGGCTGTGGCTGCGGCGCCGGCCCGCCCTGGCCGCCCTGCTCCTGCTCGCCTGCCTGACCGGCGCCGGCATGCTGACGGCCTACCTGGTCGGCGCCGACACGGGGGCCGGGCTGAGCCGTCAACTCGACGCGGCGCGGCGCGACCGCGACAGCAGCAGCACCCGGGCCGCGGAACTGGCGGCGCGCGTCCAGGCGCTCCAGCGCCAGAAAGAGCTCGCCGACTACGTGCGCCTGCTCCGCGAGGCCGAGGCCCTGATCGACCGCGGGCTGGTCGATTCGGCCCGCGCGACGCTCGAACGCTGTTCCAACCACCTGCGCCACTGGGAGTGGTATCACCTCCAGCGCTGCCTGCGCGATCCCAAGCCCGTCGTGCTTCCCGAGCTCCCCGCGCCCGCGGTCGCCCTGGCGTTCAACCCGCTCGACCGGAACGTCCTCGCCGTGGCCTGGTCCCCGCGCGGCGAGGCGCCCCCGGCCAGGGGAGGCGTGCGCCTCTTTGAAGTGCGCGAACGGCCGCGCCAGACGTTCTCCCTGAAGGACTTCGAGGGCCCCGTTTACGCGCTGGCTTTCCGTCCCGATGGCCAGCGCCTCGCCACGGCCGCGAGCGACGGCGCCGACGGGACCGCGCAATTGCGGACGTGGTCGCTGGACGCCGAGGAGGGGGCCGTCGTGGACGTCAGCAAGGACCTCGTCCTCACGCGCCTCACCGACGTCGCCTACAGCGACGGGACGTTCTTGCTGGCGGCGTCGAGCGACGGGACGCTCCACAAGTTCCGTGCCGCGACGCTCCAGAGCGAGATCGCCCAGTTCGGGACGCGCGACTGGCAACCCAATCGCAGCGCGACCCGCCTGGCCGTCGCCTCCGACGGCCAGATGGTCGCCGCGCTCAACGTGGAGACCAACCAGGCCACCGTGTGGGACGCCCGCACCGGGCAGTACCTGTTCCGCGTCTTTGGCGACGTCAAGGCGATCGCCTTTGCCGGCCGCACCCGCCTGGCGGTGGCGCAGACGGACAACACGGTGCGGATCTGGAACGCGACGACGCGGCGCGAGGAGCATCGGCTGGAAGCGGGCGCCCTCGTGGAGCGATTGGCCTTCAGCGCCGACGGGGCGAGGCTGGGGGCGGCGCTGAGCAACGACAAGGTGCGCGTGTGGGGCTGGGGAGGCGTGTCGTGGGAGGAGACCGGCACGCTGAACGCCTCCGGCCGGGCCGGCCTGGCCTTCAGCGGCAACAGCCTGCTCGCCACCGCCAACGACAAGGCGGTCCGCGTGTGGGGGAGCATCGCGGACTGACTACGAATCCCGGATGAACTCGGCCGCGTAGGAGCGCACCTCCCTGCCGTTGAGCACGTGGAAGCGGCGCAGGCGCTCGACGAGCTGGCCGCTGAAGCGCTGTAGCGGCAGGTGGACGATCTTGCGCCCGTAGCGCCGCGCCAGCCGGCGCCACGACGCGGGTGGCGGTTTGGGGCTGACCAGCGCGACGTGGGCCTCCCGGCTGTGCAACAGCGCCGCGGCGAGCAGGCGCTCCTCCAGGGTGTCCACGAAGTCGAGGCGGCGATCGGACCAGACGTTGGGAATGGAGCGCGGCGGCCACAGGAACAGGGCCCCGCCGTATTCGGCCTGGGCGACGCCGGGGCCGACCATGTTCTCCATCGGGTTGGTGGCGAAGTAGGCGAGGGTCGATTCGCCGGCGTGCTCGGCGAACCAGGTGGTGCGGTAGGGATAGCGGCGCGGGTCGGCGGGCACGTCGAAGAGAAAGATCACGATCTCGACGGAGCCGCGGCTGGGCGGCACGATCTTCACGTAGACGTCGCCCGTGTGCCAGTGGCGTAGGGTCTCGCGCATGTCCAGGCCGTCCATCACGCTCGTCGTGAACTTCTCCGAGCGCGCCAGGTCGGCGCCGATCAGCGCCTTCGCCTGGTCGCGCACGTGGCGCTGGAAGCTCTCGATGCGGTCGTCCTCCGGCGGCCACGAACACTGGCCATATGGGTCCCAGCGCTGCTGCCAGCGCTCGCGGTCCTGCCGCGCCGGCCGCGGGCGCAATTCGCACGAGCACCAGCCGAACGCCTGGCCCGGCAGCCGGCTGACCATCGGGCCCACGCCCCAGCCGGGCACGCGGGCCTGCTCCACCCCCATTTGCAGCAAGGGCCCCTGCTCGGGCTCGTCGTTGCGGGCATAGGGGTAGTCGCGGGCCGTCTCGGCGAGGGCGAGGGCGAAGTCGTCGCCGGCGGTCTGCTGGGCGGCGACGACGAGCGTGTAGAGGTCGGGCGTCAGGCGCCGGCCGATCAGCGACAGGTTCCGCACGTAGCGGAAGTAGATCGACAGCAGTTGCGGGGTGATCCGCTCGGCGATGCGCGGGTGCGTGCCCCGGAGCCGGTCGCGCGCGGCCAGCACCATCTCCTTGACGCCATCGACCGACAGGTTCTCGTCGTCGCCGAGGTCGATGCGGCCGCGCTCGTAGAGCCCCGTGAGGAAGGGCAGCTCGCCGAGCAGGAAGACGAGCGTGCGCGGCTCGACGTCAAACCTCTGGATGGGGGCGAAGAACGGCTCCGGCTCGTCGAGCGTTTGGCCCTGCTGATAGGCCTGGCGTATCCAGGGCCAGTCGAGGAGCGAGCAGACGAGGAGGATGGACTGGTAGCGCCGCTCCAGTTGCCGCAGGCGCCCGGCCATCCAGACGATACGGTCGGCGTGCTGGCCCTCGGCCGGGCGCGGGATGGCGGGCAGGACGGCGGCGGCGAAGCCGGCGGGGCTCACCTTTTTGAGAGCATAGGGATCGGGAAAGACGCCGGCGTTGGCCGTAAACCAGGGAGTTTCGAGGTCGATGAAGGCGCGCGGCACTCGTTCGCCCAGGGCGAGCCGGAGGGCGGCGATGACGCCCTGGCACGGGTCGATGGGCACGTAGCTGAAGCCATCGCGCCCGGCGTCGCGCTGCACGACGGCGGAGATGTTTGGAAGGCGCTGCACGGCGAGCTCGACGTCCTCCTGAAAAGAGGGCGGCAGCGGCACCGCGAGGCAGTCGTAGGGCCGTTCGAGCATCTCGGCGCGCACGCGGACGGCAAAATCGCCCGAGCCGTGGACGATCGGCAAGACGCGGACGCGGTCGCCGATCTTCAGGAAGTCGTCGGCGCTCATCGGTCGTCCTCCTCTTCGTCCTCGTCCTCGTCTTCGTCAGCGTCGGGGTGGAGCGGGTCGTCGGGGTCGAAGAAGAGGTCGCCGAGCCCGAGGGGCGAGTGTTGCCCGCCGAGGGCCTGGCTCTTGCGGCGGCCCAGTTCTTCGAGATCGGCGGCCTCCTCGCCGAGCACGGCCAGGAGCGCTTCGTGCCAGGCCTCATCCTGACCGAGGGGATGGTCCTTGTCCTGGGCCATGCGCTTGAGGGCGTAGCGGAGCATGTTGATCCCGTCGCGCGGCGAGAAGTCGAGCTTGAGCTCGTGGGCCTTCTGGAGGAACTCGACGGTCAGCGCCAGCAGTTCCGGGCGGGCGAACGGCAGGTGGTAGCGCAGGATGGCGAGCTCGTCTTCCCGATTGGGGAAGCCGAGCGTGAGCGTCGGCTGGAGGCGCGAGAGGATGTAGTCGGGGACCTCGTAGGTCGATTCGTCCTCGTTCATGGTGACGCAGACGCGGAAGTCGGCGTGGGCGTGGAGCGTGACGCCGGCGATGACGCTCTCGGCGTAGCGGCGATGGTCGAGGAGCGGGGCGAGGCTGGCCCACGACTTCTCGTTCATGCGGTTGCCCTCGTCGAGGACGCACACCCCGCCGGTGAGCATGGCGGAGACGAGGGGAGAGGCGTGGTAGGCGATCTTGCCCGACTCGGCGAGGACGGGGGTGACGAGCAGGTCTTCGGGCCGGGTGTCGGCGGTACACTGGGTGATGTAGAGCGGCTGCTCGCGGGCGCGGGCGGCGGCCATGGCGAGGGTGGTCTTGCCGATGCCGGGCGGGCCGAGAAGGCGCGGCGACAGGGGACGGTCGGCGGGATCGACGACCAGCCAGCAGGCGAGGAGCTGGCGGAGGACGACGTTCTGGCCGATCCAGCCCTGTTCGGTGACGTCGGGGCGGCTGAGGTGGAGCTTGACGCCCTGTACCTCGATGGCCGATGGCAAGTTCGACATGGCGGGCCCGTCTTGGTGGCGCACCGCCGCCGGGGGCCGCGGGGCCGGCCCGGCGCGGCGATGGGGT
>JBBSEZ010000548.1:0-5856 GCA_038239195.1 Gemmatales bacterium | reverse complement strand
GTTGTGGTGGGGAGCGGCAGCCCCCGCCCCCCGTCTTGCTCCCCTCTTGCCCTTCTTGGGAGCGGGGGTGGGTGGGTGGGGTGAGGGATTTGCCCTTCCCAAGATCGCCGACTTCGGCCTCGCCAAGCGCCTCGACGAGATCGGCCACACGCAGACCGGCGCCATCATGGGCACGCCCTCGTACATGGCACCGGAGCAGGCCAGCGGCGGGGCTCGGCACGTCGGGCCTGCGGCCGACGTCTACGCGCTGGGCGCCATCCTCTACGAATGTCTCACCGGCCGACCGCCCTTCAAGGCGACGACGACGGTCGAGACCATCATGCAGGTGCTCGCCGACGACCCGGTGCCGCCGCGCCAGTTCCAGTCGAAGGTGCCGGTGGACCTGGAGACCATCTGTCTGAAATGTCTGGAAAAGGAGCCCGCTCGTCGCTACGCCAGCGCGCTGGAGCTGGCCGACGACCTGCGCTCCTTTCGCGAGGGCAAGCCGATTCGGGCCCGCCCGGTCGGGACGGCGGGGCGGCTGTGGCGCTGGGCGCGGCGCAACCCGGCCCTGGCGGTCGTCGCCGGCCTCGCCGCGGTCGCCCTCGTCGGCGTCACTGTTGTGTCGGTCGCCTTCGCCGTCCAACAGGCGAACGCGGCGAACGCCAAGACCGCCGCCGCCCAGCGCCTCGAGGAAGAGCAGAAGCAGACCTGGGACGCCCTCGACAAGGCGGAGTGCCTCGCCGCCAGCCTCGCCCTCGACCGGGGGCTGACGTTTTGCGAGCAGGGCGACGTCCGGCTCGGCCTGTTGTGGCTGGCGCGGGCCCTGCGCATGGCCCCCGCCGACGACGAAGACCTGCGCTGGGCCGTGCGCGCCAACCTGGCCCTCTGGTCGCGCCAGATCGCCCCCTTGCGCGCGTCGCTGGCGCCCGAGGGCGTGGTCCTGGCCGCCGCTTTCAGCCCCGACGGCAAGGTCGCCCTCACGTCGCGCGGGACCAGCGCCCAGTTCTGGGACACGGCCACCGGCAGGCCCCTCGGCGCCAGGATCGAACACGCGATTCAGGGCCGGATCGTCGCCGTGGCCTTCAGCCCCGACGGGCGAACGGCCATCACCGGGAGCTGGGCCCGCACGGCGATGCTCTGGGACGTGCCCACCGCCCGGCCTCGCTTCACCCTCGCGCACGAGGGGCGGCTGAAGGCGGTCGCGTTCCGCCCCGATGGCCGAACCGTCCTCACGGGCGGGGAGGACCAGCCGGTCTTCCTGTGGGACGTCGGCACGGGGAAGGCGCTGAGGAACGTTCCGCTCGGCAAGGGCTCGGTGCTCGCCTTCAGCCCGGACGGCAAACTGGCCCTGCTGGCCCGCGGCCCCACCGCGCAGGTCTGGGACCTGAACACCGGCAAGCCCCTTGGAGGCCCGCTGATCCATGCCGGCCTCATCGATCCCGACGCTGTGCCGTTTGCGCCGGAGGACGGCCTGGAGGCCTTCAAGGCCGGGGCCCTGGGGACGGCCGACGTCGTGGCCGCGACGTTCGGGCCCGACAGTCGCACCGTCCTGACCGCCGGGCAGGACCGGACGGTCCGGCACTGGGAGGCGGTCAGCGGCAAGGCCCTGGGCCGGCCCCTCGTTCATCAGGGCCCGGTCCTCGCGGTCGCCTTCAGCCCGGACGGGCGCGCGATCCTGACGGGCGGCGCGGACGGCGCGGCGCGGCTCTGGGACGGGCGCACCGGCGAGCCC
Organism: Gemmatales bacterium; assembly: GCA_038239195.1. Taxonomy (GTDB): domain Bacteria; phylum Planctomycetota; class Planctomycetia; order Gemmatales; family Gemmataceae; genus JBBSEZ01. The sequence goes on along the minus strand of JBBSEZ010000548.1, from coordinate 4,142 downwards.
CTCGGCACGCCCCTGCCACACCCCGATCAGGTCTTCGCGGTGGCGGTCGGTCCCGGCGGCCGGTCCCTCTTGACGGGGGGGGCCGACCGGGTGGGGCGGCTGTGGAGCGCCGACCTGGGCCCCCTCCTCGGCGTGCGCGTGCCCAGCGCCATCGCCGGATGGCTGCCGGCCTTGAGTGCCGACGGGCGCGCGGTCCTCACCCCGGATTCGGACGGCACGGCGCGCCTGTGGAACGCCCGCACGGGCAAGCCGGTCGGGGGGCCGCTCGCGCACGCCAACGGCGTCTCGGCGGCGGCCTTCAGCCCCGATGGCCAGACGGTGCTGACCTGCGGCGGGGAGGGGACGGCGCGGCGCTGGGAGGCGGCCACGGGCAAGCCGTTCGGGGCAGCGCTCGCGGCCCCTCACGCCGACCTCGTTTTTGCAATCGCCTTCGGGCCCGATGGCAAGGTCGTGCTGACCGGCGGGCGCGACGGCACGGGGCGGCTGTGGCGCGCCGATACGGGCAAGCTCGTGGCCCCCATCCTGAAGCACGGCGGGCACGTCGAGATGGTCGCGTTCGCCCCGGACGGCAAGACTGCCGTGACCGGCAGCCCCGTGCCCCCGGGCATGTCGCGCCGGGCCGAGCCCAAGCTCCGGCTGTGGGATGCCCTCACCGGCCGGGCGATCGCCCCGCTCGAGCAGGAAGGTACACGCATGGCGGTGGCGTTCCGGCCCGATGGCAAGGCGTTCCTGACGGCCGGCGCGCTCGGCGCCCGCCTCTGGGATGCACCGACCGGGCGCCTTCTCGGTGGGCCATTCGCCCACCACGGCCGGGCCCTCGCGGTCGCGTTTGGCCCCGCCGGGAAATGGGTGCTCACCGGCGGCGGAGAAGCGAGTCGCGGCGGCGAGGCCCGCTTCTGGGCGCCGGACACCGGCCAGCCGTCCGGCCCGCCCCTGGTCCATCAGGCCCCGGTCTGGGCCGTCGCGCTCAGCCCCAACGGCAAGGTGGCCCTGACCGGCAGCGAGGACCAGACGGCCCGGCTCTGGGCCACCGCCGCGGCCCGGCCGCTCGGCCCCGCCGTGCGTCACCGGGGCAAGGTGGGCTCCGTGGCCTTCAGCGCCGACGGCCGAACGGTGCTGACCGCCAGCGACGACCGGGTGGCCCGGCTCACTGCGGTCCCTCCTCCCGTACACGACGACGCGGCGCGCGTCCTGCTCTGGGTCGAGGCCCTCACCGGAATGGAAATGGGCGCCGAGGACGTGGTCCGAAAGCTGGACGATCGCGCCTGGGCGGCGCGCCGCCAGCTCCTGAAGGAGGCCGGGGGCCCGCCGTGAGGAAGCGAGAGGATCGTCGAGGAGGAACGTCGCATGGCGAGCGAGGAAGAACGCTGGGAGCGGTTGATCCAGGGGCTTCGCAGCGGAGAGGGGCAGATCGTGCAGGAGTTCTGCGCGGAGTACGCGGGCTTGCTCCACCGGCTCGCGGAGAAGCGTTTGCCTCGGGCGCTTCTGCGTCGCGTTGGCCCCGAGGACGTGGTGCAGTCCGTTTGCCGCACCTTCCTGCGCCGCGCCCAGGGCGGCGAGTTCCAGTTCGACGACAGCGCCGACCTGTGGCGGTTGCTCTGCGCCATCACCCTGACCAAGGTTCGCAATCAGACGCGCTTTCACCTGCGCCAGCGGCGCAGCCTGGCGAGGGAGGTGTCCGACGAGCTCCCCGACGGCGAGAGCGGCCCGGGGCTCGCCCCCCAGACGCCGGGGCCGTCTCCCGCCGAGGCGGCGGCGTTCGCCGACCAGTTCCAGCAGGTGCTGGCTTCCCTCGAAGAGGAGGAGCGGCAAGTGGTGGAGCTGAAGTTGCAGGAATACACCAACGAGGAGGTGGCCGAACAGCTCCACTGCTCCGAGCGGACGGTGCGCCGCATCGTCAAGCGAGCCCAGGAGCGCTTCGCGCGGGCGTTCGAGGCGCCCTGAACCACGATCGCCCCGGCCCGCCCCATTTAGCCGCCCCGCAAGCGGGGCGGCTAAATGGGGCGGGCTTATCTCGCACGGGGCTCGTCCATCGGGTACAATTAAAGTATTCCCCCCGGCGGCGAGATTGCCTGCCGTGCCCGTCCCTGTTGGAGGGAGGTCGGGATCGTCCGTCTGGATCGGGAGAATCGTGCCGATGTCGAGCCGAGTTGCCCCTCTTCCCCGCTCGCAGCGCCGCTACGTGGTCGCGATGATGCTGGGCACCGCGCTGTCGCTCAGCCCGACGCCGGCCCTACGTGCCCAGTCTGCCGAGGGCCCCCAGCAGGCCATCACCGACCTGGGCCGTTACTGCACCACTTGCTGGCGCAACGCGCGCCTCCCCGCCGATAGCTGGAACGATTGCACGCAAGAGGTGTTCGCCCGTCTCCTCGAGCGCGTCCCCACCGCCTCCTGGAGCATGGCCCTGCGCGGCGAGGGCGACGAGCGCCGCGAGCTGCTCCGCGCCATCGACGCCGTCAAGAAGCGCACCCAGCGCGCCCGCAAGTTCCACCCCGACGTCGAGTCCCTCGCCGATGCCCGCAACGCGCAGGACCGGCGCCTCGCCGACGACCGCGAGGCGTTGCGCCTGGCGGCCGAGGAACTGCTCAGCGCGCGCCAGAAGCGCATCTTGCAGTTGAGCATGGAAGGGTGGACGGCCCAGGAGATCGCCGGGGAGATCGGCGCCCCCGTCGAGCGCGTCAGCGACGAGAAGTACAAGGCCGTGCGCAAGTTGCGGGCCCGTCTGCTCGATGCCGAGCGCTCTCCCTCACGGCTTCCGGCGTAGTTTCTCGGCCCGATCGACAACCACCTTCACCTCGTCGAACAGCTCTTTCAACATCTGCTCGCGCGGCATGTTCGCGAAGCGGGTCGAAGGAATGGGCCGGCCGACAGACACCGCCACGCCCGTCCCGTTCGCCGGCCAGAACAGCGGCGCCAGCTTCGGGAACGGGGACGAGCGCGGGTAGGCCTCGTAGGCCCCAGCCACGCCCACGGGCAGGATCGGCACCGAGACGCGCTTGAGCAGCAAGGTTATCCCCGCCTTGAAGGGGACCATGTGGCCGCTCAGGGTGCGCTCCCCCTCGGGAAAGACGAGAAGGGCGTTCCCCCCTTGCAGCAGGTTGATGCTCGTCTTGATCCCTTCCTTGCCCACCCCCTCCTGATCGAGCTCGATGCAGCCGACGCTGCGCAGGTAGTTGCCCAGCAGTTTGTTCTTGAAAAGCGTCTTGCGCGCCAGGTAACAGATGCGCCGGCGCACGGCGATGCCGATGGCGACGGGGTCGAGGAAGCTCTCGTGGTTGGCCAGGATGAGCACGGGGCCGCGCCGCGGCACGTTGTGGAGCCCCTCGGTGCGCAGGCTGAACCCGAGGGTGTAAAGGGTGTACATCGCCCAGAAGTTTGCCTTGTACCACAGGGCCGAGCGCCAGCTCTGGTCCATCCGGGGCGTCCTCTTGGTCGGGGAAAGCTCAACGGCGGCGCCGGACTTCTTGCTCCATGCGCTCCACCACGTCGTCGAGCGAGAGGCCGGTGCTGTCCAGCAGCACGGCATCGTCGGCCGGTTTCATCGGCGCCACGTCGCGCCCGGCATCGCGCCGGTCGCGCACCTCCAGGGCCGTGCGCAGCGCGAGGAAATCGACGGTCTCGCCGCGCGCTTCCATCTCGTGCTGGCGCCGCCGGGCCCGCTCCTCGGGGCTGGCCGTCAGGAAGAACTTACAGCCTGCGTCGGGAAAGACAACGGTGCCCTGGTCGCGGCCCTCGCAAACCATGTCGCGCCCCGCGGCGATGGCTCGCTGCAACGCGGTCAGGGCCCCGCGCACGGCCGGGAGAGCGGCGATCTCCGACGACGCCGCCGAGATCTCGGGCGTGCGAATCGCCCCGCTGACGTCCTCGCCGTCGAGCACGACCTTGCCGCCGGGAGGCATTTCCAGTCGCAGAGTGGCGAGGAAGGCGGCCAGGAGGAGCGGGCTCGGCGAGGCGGGCAGGCCGGCGCGGCGGGCGGCGAGGGCGGCGGCGCGATAGGTGGCGCCGGTGTCGAGGTATTCGAAGCCGAGCCGGCGAGCGAGGGCCTTCGCGGCGCTGCTCTTGCCGGAGCCGGCGGGGCCATCGATGGTGACGATCATGGGAAGGTTGCGTAGGTCAGATGTTGTGTAGGGTGGGCCGAGGCT
>JBBSEZ010000547.1:0-5873 GCA_038239195.1 Gemmatales bacterium | reverse complement strand
CTCAACTCAACCGGCGTCGCCGGCACGCTTCCTGATACGTCGCCTCGAAATCGACGGGCACGAACAGATCGCCCGTCAAGCGGAGCGGCAAGACCGGCAGCGCCGCCCCAAGCGCGAGAGGGGCGGGCCAGACGTCGATTTCGGGCCGGTCTGCGCGGCGAACGGGGCGGTAGGCGACCGCGTAGAGGGAGACGTCGGGAGCGAGCTCGAAGCGTGGGGCCGCTTCCATCAGGCGCATCGTTTCGTTGTGGAGGTTCGCTCTCCGATTGGTGACGATGTCGATGACAATCACGCTCACGCCACGATGCAGGTAGCTGGCGCACTTGGCGGCGAACGCTCGACGCTCCTCGGGGCGGTCCTTGATGCTGGGGCTAACGAGCTCGATGGCCCCGACGAGGGTGAGGCCGCTGGTCGTTTGAAAGACGCGCACCTCGAAGTCGTCCGGAAACGTCGCAGGCAGCGTCCAAGGCGGTGCGGGAGGCGCCCACACTTGCGCCGGCGCGGTGGCAACAGTCGTTGAGGTCGCGGCGGGGGTGGCGTTCGTCGGCGATGGGAGGGTGGCCGCTTCCTCGTACGTCGCGACGTCGATCTCCAGGCGACCGCCGCCGCGCGTGTTTTCCTCGACCTGGAACTCGGCCGGGAGCCTCTCGCTCAGGGCGTCCGCCAACCGCGTCGCCCAGTTCGAGTGAAACGACTCCCACGAGTGGCTCGGGTGCATTGGCGGATGAAAATGATCCAGTAAAGGCATCACTCCCTCCCTAGACCGTGGCCGTCGCCCGCGCCTGCTTCAACACCCCCGGCGCCGCCGTGCGGCTGTGGTCGTGCCCGCGATAGACGCCGAAATCGTTGAACCAGTAGCGCTTCGCCAGCCGATAGACCCAGCTCTTCTCCGGCACCTCTTGCCCCGGGTTGTACTGCGAGGTCCGCACCTGCATCGCCCCCAGTTCGGCGAGCGCCGTCCCGCGCGCCGTGCTGTCCCGCGCGCCGTGCTTCTCGACCAATTCGCGCAGCAGGTCGGGGCGCTCCAGCACGATGCAGCCGCGCGTGGCGGATTGCGCCACCTCGCGGAACTCGCGCAGGAACTCCGACTTGAGGAACTTGTCGCGAAGCGATCGGCCATCGGCCTGGCTGGAGTGGATCGACTCGCGCGTGAACTGCACGATGGGGCAAGGCTCGATGTCGCCCCAGGGGTTGATGTGGTGGCTGATGCCGGTCGCAGCAGGGCAGAGGGCCTTGCCTTCGCCGTCGTAGTAGGCATCGACGATGATGATCGGCTTGCGGGCACGCATCTCGACGACGAACTTGCGCGCCTGAATCTGCTGCTCGGTGGTGAGGCAGAGGTCGGGGCAGGCGTCGGGGCCCATCGGGCGGTAGACGTGGAACCAGGTGTAGAGCACCCCCATCTCGATTAGCCGGTCGATCCAGCGTTCGGAGAGCAGGTCGATGTTGGTCTGGCAGAGACTGGTGCAAACGCCGGTGAAGACCTTGTGGGCAAGGCAGTTGTGCAGTCCCTGCATCGTCTTGCTGAGGACGCCCGCCCGGCCGCGGCGCTCGTCGCTGATGATCTCGGTGCCCTCGACGCTGATGAGCGGGGTGACGTTGCCGAGGCGGCGCATCCGTCTGGCGCGCTCCTCGGTGATGAAATGGCCGTTGGTGAAGATCTGGAAGTAGCAGTCGGGGTGGGCGGCGAGCATGTCGAGGAGGTGGGGGTGCATGAACGGCTCGCCGCCGACGATGCCGAAGAAGACGTTGCCCATCTGCTTGGCCTCGCGCACCAGTTGGTGGAAGGCGTCGGGCGAGATGGTCTGCTGCTTGCTCGCCACGTCCACCCAGCAGCCCTGGCAGCGGAGGTTGCAACTGTTGATGACGGAGACGTAGAGGAAGGGCGGGAAGAACTGGCCGCGCTTGAGCCGAGACTTGTGGCGCTGGACGGAGAGCATGCCCTTGAGGCCCATGTTCCAGGCGAGCTTCCAGAGGAGGCGCTTGTCCGTCTCGACGAGCATGCGGCGGGCCAACTTCAACAACATGCCAACCTCGCTTGCCGGGTTTTGCGCTGCGCGGGCGGTGTGTACACTGTATCCTACAGGCTCGCGCCGCGAAACGACAAGCAAGAAGGGCCTGGGGTTTCGGGGGCCGGGAGGTCCGTTCCATGAATCGGCGCTGCCTGCTGCTCGTGCTCTTGCTCGCCCTCCCCCTTGCCGCGGCGCCGGCCGACAAGAAGCCGGTGCGCGTGCTGCTTCAGACCGACAAGGGCGACATCGTCGTCGAGCTGGACGCTCGCGCTCCGGTGACGACGGCCAACTTTCTCAAATACGTCGATGCGAAGCTGTACGACTGCGGGCGGTTCCATCGCACCGTGCGCGCGGACAACCAGCCCGACGACAAGGTGAAGATCGGCGTCGTCCAGGCCGGCATCGACGCGAAGAAGAAGGAGCGCGCGCCGATCGAGCTGGAGCGGACCAACAAGACGGGGCTGGCGCACAAGGACGGCACGATCTCGATGGCGCGCGACGGGCCCGACACGGCGACGGGCGATTTCTTCCTCTGCGTGGGCGACCAGCCGGCCCTCGACTTCGGCGGGAAGCGCAACCCCGACGGGCAAGGCTTCGCGGCGTTCGGGCGCGTGGTCAAGGGGATGGACGTGGTCAAGAAGATCCAGTCGGCGCCGGCGAAGGGGCAGGCGCTGGCGCCGCCGGTGAAGATCATTCGGGCGGTGAGGGCGCCTTGATCGGCGCTGGCGTACCCCGGCGCCCTCTCGCTTGCTGCCCCCAGCGCTTCTCGATCCAAAGGGCGAAGCGGACGATAAAGATCGCCTTCGGCGAGACGGTCAGGGCCGTGCGGACGTCTCGGATGAACACGCCGAGCGCCAGCCCAAGTGCGACCATTGCGGTCGGGCCCACACCGCCCATGAAAGTGAGCGCCAACATCGGGCCAGGGTAAGGTGAGAAGTCCGCGAGGAACTTGGGCAGGCGCAGGATGATCCAGCGGTCGAGGTCCGTGCGAGGTAACCCGCGCAACTCCACCAGCATGGCCGGATACATCACGCTTCCCTGCGACCCGGCGGAGGTGAAGGCGAGGCAGGCATACCCCAGCCAGTAGGGGAGGCAGAAGAGGACGGGCAGGAGCGCGAAGTGCATGCCCCAGCGCCACGGCGGGGAGTTGCGCAGCCACGGCCAGGCGGCGAAGAAGATCAGCCCGGTGAAGAAGAGGAACTCGCCGACGATGTTCCAGCGCCAGCGCTTCGCCTGCTCCCAGCGCTCCTCGAAGTGCTCGTCCCTCTCCCGCAGATAGGCCCGTCCCTGTTCCGATTCATGCCACCATGACCGGAGGGGCCGCGCGGTGTGGATGGATCGCAATAAGCCGGCCGGGTCGGAGGTCGAGCCGCCCCCCGCAAGCCAGTCGCGATAACCGGCTTCGACGTCCTCGCGGCTGCGGGCAAAGCGGCCTGCCTCCAACTCGCGCAGGACGGTGGGAAAAGTTGCGAGTACCTCGGCCTCGGGGACGCGATACAGGTATTCGCCGTGCATACCGGTGATGGCGTAGATGAACCAGCCTTCCCGCGGTAGATAGGTGTGGGCGCGAAGCCCCCTTCCGCCTGCCCCGTCGAGCTCCACCGCACACGCCGCGCACCAGAAATCCGCCGAATTCCCCTCGCTGATGGGCCTCACGTAAGGCTCGCAGAAGCGCAGCCCGCCGATCACCGCCCCGAGCAGCAGCCCGATAACGACGACCTGCCAGAGCGCCCGCTTCATCTGCCACCTCACGCGCTGCCCGACACCGCCTTGAGGTCCGCCCGCTGCCCCTCATACGTCACGTCGTAGGCCAGCACCTTCGGGTCCGGCTCGACGCCCCACGCCTCACACGCCTGCCGGTAGACCCCCGGCCACCAGTTCTCGTGGCGCGTCAGCCCCTGGTCGCGGGCGCTGGCCCAGTTGCTCAAAATCTTCGACCAGCACTGGTCGCCGTACTCGATCGCCTGTTTGCGGTCGCCGATCTGCGGTATGTACCACTCGCGCCCCAGGGCGGCGTGCAGCACCTCGTCGGCCCAGTCGAAGTCCTGGAAGGTCCGCGCCAGCGGCAGGCCCGACTCGCTCGCCACCTCCCACTCGTAGCGCTTGCCGGTGCGCGTCATCAGCCCCTGTTCGATGAAGTAGAGGACGGCGTGGCGCTCGATGGGAGTGCATTCGGTGTTGAGGCGGAGCGACCAGTTGTGGGTGATGCGCGCCTTCGTCCAGTCCACGCCCAAAGCGACGAAGCCGACCTCGCCCATCATGGCGTGGCGGGCCTCGTCCCACAACTGGCGCGACATGGCGAGGTAGTACTCCCACGGCTTGCCCTTCGTTTGAACGATGATGCTCGCCATCATCTCGGGCACGTCGATCTCGCGCAGGCGCTTGAACAGCATCATCAACGCCTTGGGCCGGGCGTCGAAGCTCGGGTCGTAGAGGAAGGCCTCGGGGTTGACCCCCTGGTTGTAGAGGTCCTGAAAGCGCTCGTCGCGCTTCGGCACTGGGTCGTACTCGTAGGGGGCCCGCGAGTGCTGGCGCTCGACGGCAAGGTCGGGGAGGGGGGACGTGCCGTCGAGGCCGCCCGCCGCTTCCAGGGAGCGCTCGAGCAGCGCCACCCACGGCCTCATGGCCTCGCGCTCCGCCGTATCGACGAGGCAGGCGATGGCTTTCGTCCCAAATTCGATCAGGTCGGCCAGTTCGAGGCGCGCGAAGCGGAGAAGGCGCCGGGAGGGGGCGTCGGCGAGCGGGTGCGTCTCGGCGAGGTACTTCGCCATTGCGGCGTCGAGGGCGGGCAGGGCCACCTGATAGGCGCCGATGAGCAACTCGGCCGCGGTCGGCGCGGCGAGGGCCTCGTCGAAGAGGACGGCGAGGCCGAGGTGGGGCATTTCCTCCAGCCCGAGCGGCGGCTCGCGCATCTCGCCGACGCGGGTGCGCAGCGCCTGGGCGTGCTCGGCGCAGAGATAGGCATGGTGCGAGAAGGCGGTTTTCAGCTCGTAGATCGGCTCGGCGGTGATGCGGGCCGTGAGCAGTTCGTGCAGGCGGACGAGGGCGTAGTGGAAGCGCTTGAGGCGCGCGACGCATGCCTCGACGCCGAGGCCGGGGCGGGTGGCGTCGGCGATGGGGGCGAGGCCGGCGAGTGGGGGCAGGCCGCGGTAGGAGCGGTAGGGAATGTGTGGGGTGGTCATGGGTTCGGGGCCTTCGGGGGGCGGGCGTTTGACCAGCGGTCGATTCTACCCGATGGGCGGCAGCGTCGCTAACCGCGGCGACGGTCAGCGTCCGAGCCGTGCCAGCGACGCTTTCGCGTCCGCCGTCAGCGCCGCCTTCGGCTCGCCGCGCGAGAGCTCGCGAAGCAGTTGTCGTGCTTCGGCCGTGCCGGCGTATTCGAGCACGGCCACGGCTCGGACCTCGCGCAGGCGCTCGGACGTCGGCACGGCCAGTTCGTCCAGCAGCTTGCGCGCGCGCATCCGCACTTCCAGCGAGACGTGCGACGCTGCGGCCTTGCGCAGCGCCTCCTCGGCTCCCTCGGCCAGGCGCGACAGTTCCTCGCGCGCTCGCGTGCGCACCGCAAAGCGCTCGTCGTCGAGGGCGTCGATCAGGCCGGCGCGCCGGCCGGCCGGCACGATCGCCACCGGGCGGAGCCGCGCCTTCAGAAGGGGGACCGCCTGCTCGGCTGCCGCGACCAGGCGCCACAGACAGCGGTCGGCACCAGAGGCAGGGGAAGCGCTCAGAGGCTGTCTCCAAAGCTTTCCCTTATAGAACAAGGGTATGAGAAAAGCATACCCGAGCGACTTGACAGATGAACAGTGGGCGGTTCTGGAGCCCTTGATCCCGCCGGCGAAGCACGGGGGCCGGCACCGGACGGTG
>JBBSEZ010000546.1:0-5881 GCA_038239195.1 Gemmatales bacterium | reverse complement strand
CTGGCGCAGATCGCCTTCGGGGTGGCGGTGCCGCTGTCCGCCATCGAGCGCCGCGGCATCGCCGGGACCGACGCCATCGACATTCGTTTCGCGCGCGAACTGGGGTACACGATCAAGGTGTTGGCCGAGACCTGGCTGCACGAGGACCAGCTCGCCCTGCACGTCTCGCCGGTGTTGCTGCGCCACCAGGCGCCGCTGGCGCAGGTGCGCGGCGCTTACAACGCCGTCCGCGTCGTCGGCGACGCGGTGGGCGACGTGCTGTTTTATGGGCAGGGCGCCGGGCAGATGCCAACGGCCAGCGCCGTGACGGCCGACCTGATCGACCTGGCCGTCGGCCGGGCACAGCGCACCTTCCACACGCTGCGGCTGTGGACGGGGAACGGGGCGCGCGTGCGAATGCGCTCGGCGGAGTCGGTGCGCAGCCGGTTCTACCTGCGCCTGCTGGTGGACGACCGGCCGGGCGTTCTGTCCGAGGTCGCGGGGGTGCTGGCGCAGCACCAGATCAGCATCGCGTCGGTAATCCAGCACGAGATGGCCGACGAGCCCGAGGGCGAGCGCGTGCAGCTCGTCATCATGACGCACACGGCGGCGACGGGGAACTTCCGGGCGGCGTGCGCGCAGCTCGATCACCTGAGCTGCGTGGCGGGGCCGAGCGTGCATTATCCGGTGGGGGATTGACGGCGCTTGCTCTTTTCGCGCGGTTTCGGAAAGAGGTGGAAGCCGAGCCCTTCCCGCACAGGTGCTGGCCTTGGCTCCCAAAGGAGGGACGACGATGCTGACGGGGCGAAGCAAGATGGCGTTGCTGGTGGCCCTGGCGCTCTTCGGCGCCAACACGGGGGCGAGGAGCGAGAAAGCGCTCCAGCCGGTCGTTGAAGCGAGCGGAGGGGCGCCTCGTGGGGAACGGCGGGCCGCGCCGCCGACACCGGCCCCCAGGCTAGTTCCCCCCCCGGCGCCCAAGCCACTACAGCCGCCCAGGGCGAAGAAAGAAACGCGGACAGAGCAGGTGCTGCGCGAGTGGGCGGAGGCGAACCAGAAGAGACAGGTACTGGAGTATCGGTTCAGCATCACGACGCGGGACAATCCGTTCGGGGAGAAGACCATTCAGAAGGGCTACGGCCTCTTGAAAAGGCCCCACCTGTTCCGCGTCGAGACCTCCTACAAGGGCGAGCCGGCGGACGTCCTCATCGGCACCGAACAGTCCCTTCAGCACTACCGAGGTAAGGACCGGACGGTGCTGGTCTTTCCCACCGGAGACGAACGTCCGGCCCTGCCCTGGCTCGAAAAGCTCTCCCGCGCCGTCCCGAAGGCGAACGCGGAGATGTTCTTCTTGCCCCTGGTAGCCTCCTCGGTCCATGACCTCTCGACGCGCTGTGAAGTGCAACTCGTGAAAGAGGATCGGTGGTATGTCTACCTCGACGTGCGCCCGAAGCCGGGCAAGAACGCTCGGGACTTCACGCGCCGTCGAATCGTGGTGGACCGCGAGCATTATCGGGTGCGGCACACGTGGACCGAGCACGCCACGGGCGAAGTGATGATCGACTTCCAGTACAGCCAGGCCCCGGCCGTGACGCGCGAGCGCATTCTGCACGGGCTGCCTACTGACTGGAAGCGCGTCACGGTGGGGGCGCCCCGTCCCGCGCCGAAAAACTGAAGCGAGGACTGGCTCGCCGGGAAGCCGCCCGCGCTACCCGGCGCGCTGGCCGCTTCGCACATTTCCCGAGCTTCTCCTCTTTTCCCTTCCCACCCCTTTCGCCGCTCCCCCTATAATTGACGAGGAAGGAAAATTCGCGCCGGGATGCGCCTTCGCCTCTCGCAGCAGGAGAACGGCCGTGAAGCGCTTCCTCGTCGGTGCCCTCGGTACACTCGTCGCCGGTGGGGCCTGGCTCGGCCTCGCCCACAGCGCCCCGCATGGCGGGGGCGGCTCCCGGGGTGGTGGGGGTGGGCATTACTCCGGCGGCGGAGGTCACTACCGCGCTCCGGCCTATCACGCCCCTGCTTACCGTGCGCCGGCTTATCGCGCGCCGGCTTATTCCCGGCCCCCGTCGAGCTACTCTCCGTCCTCCGGCGTGCGTCCGGCCACCTACGCGCTCCCGATGCCGCGCTCCACGGGCACCACCGTGTTGCCGCCCCTCGCCGGCACTCGCTCGGTGTCTGGCTTCCGCGGAGTGGGGGCCGGCTTCGGCACGCCAAGCGCCGGGACCGTGCAGTTGCCCTACCCCAACTCGCGCCCCCTGACGCGCACCGACCTGCTGACGCGGTCCCCGGTCAATCAGAGGGCACAGGTCCAGTCCTCCCTGAACGCCCTCGACCGGCGCAACCAGGCCAGTCTTCGCCCGACCGGAAACGGGACGGGGGCGCGCGCCCTGCTGGCGACGGGGCGGGGGAGCGCCGGCCTTTCCACGGCGGAGAAGACCGCTCTCGATCGGCTGGCCCAGAACCAGCCGGCCGTCCGCGCCTACCTCAGTCAGCGCACCCTCAACGGCGCGGGCGATCGCTGGAGCGCCGCCTCGCGGGTGATGCCGGCGCTCACCAGCCCCACGGACAAGGCGGCGCTGTCGGGCGCCCTCCTGGGTCGAAACGCCCTGCCTCCGGGCGCCGCGCTCAGTCTGGCGGCCGCTTCCTCGACGTGGGGCGCTCGCGGCCAGGTCATCGCCGGCAACGCGCTGAGCGGCGCCCCCCTCGGCGCGCGCGACCTGGCCTATCTGCGCTGGCGGCTCAACGGCCTTCCACTCACCCCCGCGTTCGCCCTCCAGCGCCGGGCCCTCGGCGCTGCCATCTGGAACGCGCGCTTCCTCAACACGCAGTTCTCTGCCCTCGGCGCCCTGGCTGGCCTCTCCGGCGGGAGCTACGTGCCCGGCTATCTCGATTCCGGTCCCTTCCTGATGGTGCCCACCGACCCCAACGACCCGTTCGGCCCCGGCGTGGACCTCAGCGTGCTCCCCGGCCAGGACGACCCGGGCGCCCCGCCGCCCGTCCCCGGCTACGAGGGCACCGAGCCCATCCCCCTGCCCGGCGAGCCGCCGTCCGTCCCGAAGGACGAGCCGCCCTCCCTCGACCCGGCGCGCGACGCCCTCGACCGGCGCCAGGCCGTGCGCAACCTGCGCCTGCACAACAACACCAAGGACAAGGTCGTCGTCTACGTGCAGTATCAGACGCGCACCGACAAGAACGAACTGGCCTGGTTCCCCAGCGGCAAGCCCGACGGCACGGAGGGCAACGCCCTACAAGTCGCGGTCGCGCCCGGGCAGACCGTGGACGTGGCCGACGGCGGCTGGCGCGTCAACGCGCAGGCGGTGCGCATCTGGGCGAAGGGCGGCGGGAAGGAGTGGGCGCAGTTCAAGGACAAGGCCCTCCCCCTGGTGCCCGAGAAGGACGGCTACCTCGCCGCGGTGCCGCAGACGATGGTCTACGCGGTGCGGTGAGGCGCGTGCCCTCTTGCTTGTCGTTTCGGGCGGGGCGGTGCGGCGCGTCCCCTATTGCTTGTCGTTTCGCGCGGCTCGTGGCGCGCTACACGACAAGCAAGAATGGGCTACTTCTTCGCTCCCTTGTGGCGCAGCACGCGCCCCGTCAGCGCTCCCCCGTGCTTGCCCTCCTCGATCGCCAGGGCCCCGTTGACGAACAGGTAGCGCACCCCCGTCGCGTACTGGTGTGGCCTCTCGAAGGTCGCCGCGTCGCGGAACGTCTTCGGGTCGAACACCACCACGTCGGCGAAGTGCCCCGCCTTGAGATAGCCGCGCTCCGGCAAACGCAGCACGTCGGCGGGCAGCCCGCTGGCGCTACGCACGGCTTGCTCCAGCGCGATGACCTTCTCCACCAGCGCGTAGCGCCCGATCTTGCGCGGGAAGGTGCCGTAACTGCGAGGGTGCGGCACCGTCTTCGCCGTGAGGAGCTGGCTCGACCCATCGCTGGCCGTGGCGACGAAAGGCTGCTTCATGAACAGTCTCACGTCTTCCTCGCTCATGTTGAAGTTCACGATCTGTGCCCCGCCGTTGCGCTCGATCTCCAGCACCACGTCCAGCGCCGGCTTCTTCTGCTCCGCGGCGATGGTCGCCAGGGCCTTGCCGTGCCAGGCCGGCTTCGGCTTGTAGTAGGCGATGCGAATGCTTGCGCCGTCCCGAGCTCGCTTCAGGTTCTGCCCGATCGCCTTGCGAAGAATCGGCCCCTGATCGGGATCGTCGAGACGGGCCAGGAAGTCCTTGCGCTCGCCCGCGCGAAAGCGCGCCGGCACCAGCGTCGCGTCCAGGCGCGTACTACTCGCCACGTAGGGATACTGGTCGGCCGTCACCACCTGCCCCGCCCGGCGCGCCTCGAGCATCAGGGCAATGGCGTCGCCCGACTTGCCCCACGACAGGCGCCCCGACACCTTCACGTGCGACACGTGAACGGGCACGCCCGCCAGCCGGCCGATGGTCAACGCCTCCGCGAGCGCCTCCAGCAGTCCCGTCCCCTCGTTGCGCACGTGGCTGGCGTACAGGCCGCCGTGCCGAGCTACCACCTTCGCCAGGGCGACCACCTCGTCGGTCTTCGCGTAGGTGCCGGGGACGTAGATCAGCCCCGTCGAGAGGCCCCAGGCGCCGGCCTGCATGCCCTGCTCGACGAGCGCTTCCATCTTCTTCCGCTCCGCCGCCGTCGGCGAACGGTTGGCGTTCGTCATCGTCTGCCGGCGCACGGCATTGTGCGGCACCAGGTGGAGGACGTTGCTGCCCACCTTGCCCTTTTCCAGCTCTCGATAGTAGCCTGCCACGTCCACCGGGCCCATCCCGCAGTTGCCGGTCACCACCGTCGTCACGCCCTGGTAGAGGTACGACAGGTTGGCGCGCGTCGCCGGGACGGTCAGCGCCGCGTCGCTGTGGGTGTGCAGGTCGATGAAGCCCGGCGCGATCACCAGCCCCCGCGCGTCGATTGTTCGCGGCTTGCCGACCACCTCGAACTTGCCCACGGCCACGATGCGGTCCTTGCGCAGGGCCAGGTCGCCCACCACGCCCGGCGATCCGCTCCCATCGACCAGCAGCCCGCCCCGGAGGACCACGTCAGCCTCCACGGCAGGGGCGCCAACCATCAGCCCACACAACAACAGAGCAACGTTCGTCATGGCGGCAACCTCCGGCGACAGAGCGAGAGGATGATTCTAAAGCCTCGCGAGCCGCCCCGAAAGCCTTCTTTCGCCTCGCCAACCCGCAGGGCCCGCACAATCGAATCGTGCCCCGGCCCGCCGGCCTGTCTTCTTGCCCATTCCACCTGATTCCCTCTTGACCTAAAGCGATCTCAAATATACTATGTAACGCAGACTTCCCAGTCTAACACCTTGGTGCTCGTTTGTCGGGCACCTGCACCAGGACAGAGTGGTGTGGTGACTCGGGCGACTTTTGCTTCGGGAAAGGGAGCGCCTGAGAGAGCGGGAACGGCCAGAAGAGGCTCACCTCGGGTGGGTTGCCGGTTCGCTGGGAAGCCCGGTTTCTCCTACGAGTCGCGGAGGGTTTGACATGTACGGCGTCGTTTTGATGGTTGCCATGGCCGGTGGTGCCGACGCCCCGGCGTCACACTTCGGTTCGAGTTGCTACGGCTCGAGCTGCTACGGCAGCAGCTGCTACGGCTCGAGCTGCTACGGCAGCTGTAGTGGCGGCGGGCACAAGCACAAGCTGTTCAGCGGTGGGGGCTGCACGGGCGGCCACAAGCTGTTCGGCGGGCACAAGAGCCACGGCTGCTCCGGCTCGAGCTGCTACGGCTCGAGCTGCTACGGCTCGAGCTGCTACGGCAGCTGTAGCGGCGGCGGGCACAAGCACAAGCTGTTCAGCGGTGGGGGCTGCACGGGCGGCCACAAGCTGTTCGGCGGGCACAAGAGCCACGGCTGCTCCGGCTCGAGCTGCTACGGCTCGAGCTG
>JBBSEZ010000545.1:0-5892 GCA_038239195.1 Gemmatales bacterium | reverse complement strand
TCTGGACGGCTCGAGAGAGCCGTCCTACGAGGCATGCCTTCCCCTACCGGTCGCCTGAGCAGACAGTTTCCGCCGCCCGGCGGTTCGGGCCCGCGCTACCGGCCGGCGACGTTCATCATGGTCACGACGAAGCCGGAGAAGCCGACCGCAATGAGCGTGAAGAGCCCGATGACGCCCGCGACCACCCAGAGGAGGATGCCTTGCCTGCCGTAGTGGCTGACGAGGTCTTTCTCGCTCTTGTCCGACAGGACCAACTTCGCCACCCCCTTGCGGAAGCCCAGCCGGCCGCGCTTGTTCTCGACGACCTCGCCCACGACGAGGACGCGCGCTCCGTCCTCCAGCACCGACTCGCTGAAGCGCATCGTCTTGTTGAAGAGGAGGCCCTGGGTGGAACGGCCGTAGCGGTTCTCGATCAACCGCCGCAGGCGCTCCGGGGGGCTGTTGAACATGCCCGACGACTCGCGCTCGGCCGACTTGAGCACGACCTCCGCCTCGTCGATCCAGACGTCCACGTCGCCCGTCTCGTCCTCGATGGTCAGCGAGACCCACTGCCGGTCGTTGACGACGGCCACCCAGTGCGTGGTCGTCCCGCCGTGGCGCCCGCCTGTGTGGTGCGTGTGCTGCTCCTCGACGAGGAAGTGGTAGTAGGCGCAGTCGCGCTTGGTCATGGGGCTGCGCAGGAGGTCTTCGTGGGCCCGGACGCGGCCCCGGATCTTGCGCACTCCGGGCCGCAGCTTGGCCACGTCGGAGAGCTTCAGCTCGGCAATCAACTGGGCGCGCCGCTTCATGCGCACGGCGAAGTAGATCGGGACGGCCGCGATCAGCGCTCCGAAGAACAGAATGCAGAGCGGGATGCCGAACAGGATAAACACGTACGACCTCGGTTGGGGCAAGGGAGCTCGCAAGGGCCTAACGGAAAGACGGGCCCACGGAGGAGATCGACCGCACGGGAGGGCCGCCGAGGAATAAATACGAAAATTCCGCGCAAGCGCGCGCAAGTCCTCCTTGGCCGCGCATTTCCCCCCCGAACAGAGCAGAGGCCTTCACTGAAGAGGGAGCGGGCCGGACGAACCTCCCCGGCCCACAGCGCCGCGAACGAAGCGCGAGTTCCCGCACCTGCCTCGGGCCCGTCTTGTGGATGGGCGTGAGCCGAGGGGGATGTACGGCCCGCACCCTCTTCTTTCATCACCATCGGCACCAACTCTTCCCCACGGGAGGCGCCTGGCGGCGGTCGCCAGGCGTTCTCCTTTTTTTCGTTTCTGGACAAGCCGTTTCACGAACGCGTTGAGAACACGTCAACCGCTACCTGGCGTCCTGGCCTGTTCTCTCCCGGGGAGACGCAGAAGCCCTTTCCTGCTGCGTCATCCGCCTCCACAGAGTAGAATGAAAACTCGACAACTCGTGGCCTGGAGGTAGGACGAAGCCGTGGCGAGGCAGACCTTCACTCCCCGCAAGCAGCGCACCCGGCAGCACGCGATTGCGGCCCAGAGCGTCAGCCACGTCGAGCGTTTCATCATCGATGAGGGGCATACGGGGCAAAGGCTGGAGTACGATTACGGGTACGACCTGCACGTGATCACCTACGATGCGAACGGGTACGCCGAGCCGGGATCGGTCTACCTTCAGCTCAAGGCGTCGGAAGCGCTGGAGGCGCTCGGGGCCGATTACGTCTTCGATCTGGACGTCCGAGACTACAACCTGTGGATGATGGAGCTCATGCCGGTCATCCTGGTCCTGTTCGACGCCTCGACGAAGAGAGCGTACTGGCTCCACGTTCAGCAGTATTTTCGGGAAGGCCAGTCGCGTCGGCCGAAGAAGGGCGCGAAGACGGTGCGCGTTCGCTTGCCCCTGCGCCAGACGGTCAACCGTCGGGCCGTGGCGAAGATGCGGGTGGCCAAGCAGGAGGCCTTGGGCCGGCCCGGGGAGGGAGAAAAGCATGTCTAAGGTGACTTACGGCAGGCTGGATGAGGTGTTGCGGTCGTTGGGCTTCTCCACCCGAACCGCAACCATGGAGGCCCCCGCCCGAGTCTACGAACATGAGGGGACGGGCGCGCTCATCGCACTCCCGGTGTTCTCCTTTGAAGCGGAGGTGCTGCCGCGCCACCTCCTGGCCTCGCGGGCGATCCTCGACGCCTACGGGCTTGCCGACCCTCTCGACTTTGCCGCGAAACTCGAGAAAGCGAGTTGAGCCAACCGAGGGGCCCAGGGCGAGGCCTCGGTTGGCTGGACGGCCCGGGCCCGCCGCCCCGCCGCGGTTGTCGTCCGGCATGCTGCCTGTTTTCCTTTCAGTTGATGATAGCTCCGGGTCGAAGGTGACAGACCGCGCGCGGCCCGGCGGACAGCCCCATCCTTTCCTGGCCGAGGTGCCGTCATGGCCCTGGAACGCGAAATCGAAACCTATCGCCACAAGCTCTCGGAGCTCCTCGCCAACGAGGGGAAATACGTCGTCATCCGTGGCGAAGAGGTGCTCGGCGTCCGCGACAACCTCGACGAGGCGCTGCGCCTGGGCTACGACACCTCCACGACGGAGCCCTTCCTCGCTCGCCGGATCAGCAAGACGGAGCCAGTGCTTTTCTCCTCACGGAGCCTGCGTCCATGCCCGTCCTCTGCGGAACCATCGGCCCCAACGGGCCGACCATCGAGTTGCTGATCGGGGTCAACTCGGCCGCGAGGCGGAACTGCGTTAATCGAGAAAACAGATCCGCTTGTTGACGTCCACGTTGACCGAGTGATACGGCTGCGTCAGATTGCCCGAATGGAACAGCGTCTGCCGCACCGCCTCCATGTCGTCGAGGCCGATGGCGTTGGCGAAGATCGGAGACAGGTACTCGATGCCCGTGCGCGACAGCAAAAGCTCTTCGCGGTCGTAAAACGACGGGTGGACGCGGCGGGCGTGGATGTGGCCGTAGCGGTCGCGGAAGTCGTTGCCATCGACCCCGCCAATGTGGAAGCCGCGCGCGCGGTCCCACTGCAAGATGGAGACGCCGTTGGCGTGCCCCTCGAGGAGGAGGTCCACGGCGTTGCCGCCGAGCTGGGCCCCGTAGAAGCGGTCGAAGAAGATGGGCCGCCCGCCCCGTTGCGTATGGCCCACTTTCCGCACGAAGATGGCCGCCCGCGCCGACTCGTTGCGCCGTTTGCTGGTGAAGTAACTGTCCCCCAGCCGTTCGATCAGGAGGTGGCGCACCGCCTCGGCGGCCCCCGAAAGGACCTTGTTGCCCGCCGGGTCCGTCGAGGCCTCTTCCAGGCCCAGCTCCTGCCCGTGCTCGTCCACGGCGCCCTCGCCGCAGACGATGACCACGTTCTTTTGCCGCTCGTAGACCTCGAGCACGCGCTCCACGAGGCGGTCGGTGTCGAGCGGCACCTCGGGGATGAGGATGATGTCGGGCTGCCCGTACGCCGCGCCGAGGGCCAGGTAGCCGGAGTGTCGGCCCATCACCTCGATGATCGCGATGCGGCGATGGCTCTCGGCGGTGGTGCGGATGCGCCCCACGCCGCTCGCGGAGACGAAGACGGCCGTCGCGTAGCCGGGGGTCACGTAATTGACCATCTGCTCCAGGTTAAACTGCACCCGGCTCGGGCCCCGCACGTAGCGATAACCCGGCGGCGATGCGAGCGGCTCGCGCGCCCACTCGTCCGGCTCGTGGCGGTAGTTCAGGCCCAGGTCGTTGTCGATGGTTTTGGGGGCCAGCACCGTCGGCAGGTGCTCGGAGAGGGCCTGCATCCCGCTCAGCGTCCCATCGCCCCCCACGCAGATCAGCCCCTCGACGTGGAGGCGCTGGAGCCGGTCCACCACCTCCCCCAACGTCGCCTTGTCGGCGGCATCGACGTAGTCGCGGGAGGCACCGATGATGGTCCCTCCCTTGGTCATGTCCAGCTCGGGGATCGGGATGAAGAGCGGGTTCAGGCGAACGTGGGGCACGCGCGGGTTGAACAGGCTGCTGAAGCCCTTGATGAAGCCGAGCACCTCCACCCGCCGCTGGCTGGCGCGCAGCACCGCCCCGTGAATGGTCGCGTTCAGAGCAGGCGTGTCGCCGCCCGCCGTCAGGATGCCGATTCGTTTCATCCGCCCCTCCCCTTCCCACCACACGCTGCAAGCTCTGTGCCACTCGGGCGCAACTCGTTGCCAGGGGGCTTCTTGCCATTCCCCCCGCCCACCGCTGCAAGAAACAGAGCAACGCATGCGCGAAATCGCGTCAGACGACCTTGAACCGCTCGCCCTGGAGTGCTACCCTTTGTAAATCGGACAAAGTTGTCCAGAATAGGCAACCACGGAGGCAACGCATGGGCAGTGCGGCTCGGCAGGGGACGGTGCGGTGGGGCCTGGGGCTGGCGTTCTGGCTGGGCGGGGCGGTGCTTCTCGCCTCTGGGGCCGACGAGTTCGAGCGCGAGCCGATCGGCTACAGTTCCGCCACGCCGGACGATGCCGTGTCGCAGCTTCAGAAGCGGCTCGACGGTGGGAAGGCGAAGCTGGAGCACGACAAGAAGGCCGGCTACCTCGCCTCGGTGTTGCGCGAGCTGAACGTGCCCGTTTCGTCGCAGATGCTGGTCTTCTCGAAGACGAGCCTCCAACGGCACCGCATCTCGCCGCAGACGCCGCGCGCCCTCTACTTCAACGACAGCGTCTACGTCGGCTACTGCGCCAAGGGCGACATGCTGGAACTGTCGGCAATCGACCCGAAGCTCGGCGCGGTGTTCTACACGCTGGAGCAGGACGCAGTGAAGAAGCCGCGTTTCGTGCGCCAGACGGAGAGTTGTCTGCTCTGTCATGGCTCCTCCTCGACGCAAGGGGTGCCCGGGCTGGTGGTGCGCTCGGTCTTTCCCGACGCGCAGGGCTTGCCGATCCTCTCGGCGGGGACGTATCGCGTGGACCAGACGACGCCGTTGGAGCGACGCTGGGGCGGCTGGTACGTCACAGGCACGCACGGCAAGCAGGAGCACCTGGGCAACCTGATCGTCCGCACCCGCCGCGTCGAGCAGCCCGTGGACAATCGCGCCGGGCTTAACGTGACCGACCTGGGCGACCGCTTCACGCGCTCGGCGTACCTGTCGGGACACAGCGACGTCGTGGCCCTGATGGTGCTGGAACACCAGGCGGCTGCCCACAACTATCTCACGCGCGCCAACTTCACGGCCCGGCAAGCGCTGCACCTGGAGCAGCAGATCAACCGCGAGATGAAGTTGTCGCCGACGCACCGCTGGGACAGTACCGGCGTCCGCATCAAGAGCGCCGGCGACGACCTGGTGCGCTACCTCCTCTTTTGCGAGGAGGCGCCCCTGACCGGCAAGGTGCGCGGCACGTCCGCGTTCGCCGCCGAGTTCGCCAGGCGCGGCCCGCGCGACGGGCGAGGTCGGTCGCTGCGCGACTTCGACCTGGAGCGCCGGCTGTTCAAGTACCCGTGCAGTTACCTGATCTACTCCGAGAGCTTCGACGCGCTGCCCGGCCCCATGCGCGAGTACGTCCTCGATCGCATCTGGCAGGTGTTGAGCGGGCGCGACAAGAGCAAGGACTTCGCGCACCTCAGCGCCGCCGACCGCAAGGCGATTCGCGAAATCCTGGTCGCGACCAAGCCGAGCCTGCCGCCGTCCTGGCGCGCGGCGCGCTGAGCTGCTGCTCAGCCGCCCCTGGCTGCGCAAGCCGTCCACACGCGCTTGGGCGCCCGCCACCTGCTGTTGCGCCCGCCGCGTTTGCGCCGCCAGGGCGGTGCCCTTGCACAGTTCGTGCTGGACGTGGAACAGGTCGGGGCCGTGCGGCACGCCCAGGCCGTCGCGGGCGTGGGCCAACAGCCCCTTGGCTTCGTCGCCAACGGACTGGACCACGGTCACCGGCAACCCCTCCAGGGCCGGCTTCCCAGGCGTGCGGGGCTCGCCGCGCCATCACGTGGAAAGAACCTC
>JBBSEZ010000544.1:0-5902 GCA_038239195.1 Gemmatales bacterium | reverse complement strand
GCGGTCCAGCGCGTAGTAGGACTGCACCGGCATGGAGAACTCGGCGCCGCGGAGGTAGCGGTCGTAGACGAACTGATCGACGCGGGCGTTGGGGTTCGGGACGCCCTGGACGAGCACCTGCTCCTCGGACATGCCTGGGACCCACTTGTCTCCGGCCAGCCCCCTCTCCCAATAGCCGGGGTACTTCACCGTCATCGTCAGGCGCTGCCGATACCAGTTGCCCAGCAGGGGGGCGACGGCGGTGGACAGCGGCCTCCCCGCCTGCTGGGCGTAGTCCACCGCCTGGAGCAGGCGGTCGCGCGAGGCGTAATACTCCTGGGCGGTGGGTATCCCCTCGGCCCCCGAGGCCTGCTCGCGGGCGCGGAAGGTGTCGTAATCGGTGTCGGACAGGAACGAGGCCCGCTGCGCCAGGCTCCCCCGGTTCTGGGCGCTCAGGCCGATCGTGGACCAAGGGTTGCTCTGGAGCCCCGCGTTGAGGCTCTGGAGCGCCGCGGCGAGCCCGCTGGCGCTCGGGGCCTGCGCCCCGTAGGCGGCGCTCGCCCCGGTGTAACCCAACTCCGAATACAGGAGGTTGCACAGCGCGAGGTTGGACGTTGCCTCCCGTTGTGCCGCCGCGGCCTGTCCCATTGAGGCCGACTGCCCGACGATGCCGGTAAGCCGGGCGATCTCGCGCCCCACGGCATAGCGGAGCGTGAGGCGCTGCGCGGGGGTGAGCCCCTGCACGTAAGCCCCGACCTGGGCGGCGCTGGCGTACGACAGCCGCGGGAGCAACTTCTGGCGCAACTCCCTGGCCAGGTAGTCCTGCCAGGACAGGCCCTCGTAGGTGATTTGCAACAGGGGATCGCTCTGGTTGAGCGCTAGCCTCAGCGGAGCGGTCGTGGGCGCGAGCCCCACGTCGGGCAGTTTGGGGATGGGCTGCGCCTGAAGAGCGGTGATGCGGCGGAAGTCCTGGAGGGTGTACAGCTCCGCCCAGTTTGTCTCGGCCCGAGCCCACTCGAAGCCGACGTCCTGCTGCCAGCGCGCCGCGACGGCCGGGCCGATGGCCGCGTAGTCGGTATAGCCGCTGTCCTGAGTGGCTTGCAGCCAGTCCTGGTGCAGCGCCGCCAGCAGGCGCGGGTCGAGTGCGTTGGCCACCGTCTGGCGCTGCTGGACGAGCCGATCGTACTCGGCGCGCGGGAAGAAAGCCGCCCAGGTCGTGGTGGCGGGCACGCCGAAATAGCGGGCGACCAGGTCGCCCACGGCGCCGTTCGGGTAGCCGTCCCCGCTGGTGGTGATGGCCATGAGTCGCGCCCGGTATTTCGCCTCCGTCAGGTTCCGCCCGTAGAAGGGGCTGTCGAGGTCCGACCAGCTCACCGCCGGTACACTCGCAGCTGCGGTTGCGGCTGCGGTTGCCGCCACGGCTCCCGCCGCCGCGTTCGTGGCCGCCGCGGCGACAGCGCTCGTCGCGCCAACCGCGTTGCCCGCGCTGGCGGTCGCGGAGGCTGGGGCCACGCTCCAGGCGAACGTGGAGGTCGAGGTCGAGGTGCCCTCGCCCGCGGTCACCGTCACCTGGTACGGCTGGTCGGTGCGGGCAGTGTCCGCGATGGTGCCCGTCACCAGCCCGCTGGCGGGATCGAAGATCAGCCCGGGGGGAAGGCCCTGCATCGTGTAGGTGAGCGCCGCTCCGCGCGCGTCCTCGCCGGACAGGTCGAGGCTCACCGCATCGCCGACGCGACCGCTCTGGTCTCCCAGCGCTCCGAGCGACACGGCGGGATCGACGATCCACGCGAACGTCTGGCTGGCGGAGAAGGTGCCGTCGCTTGCCGTCACCGTCGTCTGATACGGCCCGCCCTCGACGGCGCTGTCGCCGAGGGCGCCCGTCACCATCCCGCTGGCAGGATCGATGGTCAAGCCCGCGGGCAAGCCCGTCGCCTGATAGAGCAGCGTGCCGGTGCCGTGATGGCGCGCGCCCAGCGGCAGCGCGACCGAGTCGCCGCTCAGGCTGCTCTGGTCCTCGATGGCCGGCAAGACGAGGCCCGGCACGTTCCAGGCGAACGCTCGGCTGGCGGACCAGGTGCCGTCGGTGGCCGTCACCGTCACCGCATACGGGGTGGCGCTGGCCGCGGCAGGGTCGATGGTGCCGAAGATCGTGCCGGTGGACGGGTCGATAGCCGTGCCCGGAGGGAGCCCCGTGGCGCTATAGGTCAGGGCCCCGCCGAGGGAGGACGCCGCGACGGGCAGGCTGACCGGCTGGCCCGGCTCGGTCGTCCGATCGCTCAATGGGTCGATGGCGATGCGCGGGGAGACGGTCCACTCGAACGTCTGGGTGGTCGTGTTGGTGCCGTCGCTGGCCGTCGCGGTCACCGCGACCGGGCCGTCGGTCGCGGCCGTCAGCGTCCCCGAGATCAGGGCGGCGGTCGGATCGAAAGTGGCGCCCGCCGGCAGCCCGGTGACCTGCCACGCCAGCGGGGCCCCGCTCGCCGAGGTGCCGGTCAGCTGCACGGAGACGGTGTCGCCTTGCAGGTCGGTACGGTCGTCGGCCCCGGCGATGCCCACCGCCGAGACGTTCCAGGCGAACGTCTCGGTGGCGCTGCTCGTTCCGTCGCTCGCGGTGATCGAGACCGGGTAACTTCCCACCGCGCCGAGGCCCGCACCCACCGTCCCCGCGATTTCCCCCGTGGCACTGTCGATGGCCAGGCCGGGCGGCAGGCCCTGCGCGGCGTAGCTGAGGTCGGCGCCGCGGGACGAAGCGGCACGCAAGGCGAGGAACGCGCTTTCCCCGGCCGCGCTATTCTGGTCGGGGGAAGGCTCGATGGTGACGGCGGGCGCCACGCTCCACTCGAAGGTTTGGCTGGCGCTGGTGGTGCCGTCGGCGACCGTCACCGTCACCGAGTACGGGACGGCCGAGGCCGCGCCATCCGCCAGCGTGCCCGCCACGTTCCCTGTCGCCGGATCGATCGCCACGCCGGACGGCAGGCCGGTGGCGCTCCACGACAGGCCCGTACCGCGGGCGACAGCGGTGGGCTGGAAGGAAACGGCGTCCCGGCTGGAGTTGTTCTGGTCGTCGATGGCCGCCAGGGCCAGCGTCGGCTGCACGGCCCACCCGAACGCCCGGGTGGCGGTGTGTGTCCCGTCGGACACCGTCACCTGCGGCGTGTAGGGGCCAGCGCTGTCGGCGCCGTCGGCGAGGGTGCCCGAGATGAGCCCGCTGGCGCTGTCGATGACTGCGCCGGGCGGGAGCCCGGTGGCCGAGTAGGCGAGGGGCTGTCCGAACGGGCTTTGGGCCGACAGGGGCAAGGACACCGTATCGCCGACGAAGTTGATCTGGTCGGGAGGCGCATCGAGCGTCAGCGCGGGAGAGACGGCCCACGAAAACGTCTGGGTGTCGGACTGCGCGCCTTCGGTCGCGGTAACGGTGACGACGTAGGGAGTGGTCGTGTCGGCCGTCGGTGCGATCGTGCCGGTGATCTGATTGGTGGTGCTATCGAAGGCGAGGCCGGGCGGCAGCCCCGAGACGGTGGAGGTAACAAGGCCCCCGGCGTAATCGGTCGCGATCACGGGCAGGGCCACCGAGTCGCCCACGGCGCTGTTCTGATCGTTCGGGCGCACCGCGGAGACGCCGTTGATGACCCAATTGAAGGAGGCGCTGGCGCTGTTCGTGCCGTCCGTCGCCGTCACGGTAACGAGGCTGGGCGCAGCGCTGGCGGGCGCGCTGACCGTGCCGGAAATGATGCCGTCGGCCGGGCCAATGGCGAGGCCCGCGGGCAGGCTGGTCGCCGCGTAGTTGACGGTTCCCGCGGCCCCACCCGATACGTCGAAGGAGACGACGTCCCCCAGGGCGCTCACCTGATCGCCGGGGGCACCGAGCAGGGGGGCCGGCGCCGAGTCGAGGATCGCCCACTGGAAATCGACGGTCGAGGTTTGCCCGCCGGCGCTGGCGCGAACGACCACGTCGTACAGGGGCTGGGCGTTGGCTTCCGGCGCGATGGTGCCGGAGATCAGGCCGGAGCTCGGGTCGATCGTGGTTCCAGGCGGGAGGTTCTCCGCCTCGAAGGCGATTGGAAGGCCTTCCGGGTGACTGGCGGTGACCGGGACCGAGACGACGTCCCCCGGCGAGTTGTTCTGGAAGTCCGGCGCGACGAGGTTCGGCGGGTACTGGCTCACCGGCCCTGTCACCGCCCAGGTGAAGCTCTGGGCGCCCGCGTTCCCCTGCTCGTCCTGCACGAAGACGTTGACGACGTAATCGGTCTCGGTGCCGCCCGCCGCCCCGGCGGCGATCGTTCCGCTCACGTTGCCGGCGCTGTCCATGCCAATCCCGGGCGGCAGATTGACGGCCTGGTAGGTCAGAGTCGCCCCGCTGGGGGAAGTGGCGCGAACGGCGAGCGCGACGGAGTCGCCTTCCTTGCTGGTCTGGTCGGCCGGCTTGACCAACTGCAAGGGCGACGTGGGGAGCGCGTTCGGAACCGCCGGACTCGCCGCTGCCGTCGGGGTGGCGTTTGCTGGGGGCCCGAGCAGGTTCGCTGCCCCACTGGAGGCCGGCGCCCCCGCGACGCTGGGGTTGCTGGCTTGCTGGGTCGCTCCGCCGCCGCCACCCTCGCCACCTGCGCCACCTCCTCCTCCGCCGCCCTGCGTCGGGTCGGCCGGTGAGTTGGGAGGGGGCGGCGCGGGTGGTCGATCGGGGGCCAGGACGTCTGCGAGGGCATTTTGGGTGAGCGGATCGGCCAGGGGCGTGCTTGTGGAGGGGGCTGTGGCCGTTGGCGGCGGCGTGACGGGGGGCGGCATTACGCCACCGTCCGTGGGTGCTGCGGCCCCGTTGAAGGAGGGCCCCGTGACGTTCGGGTCGGGGCTCGCGCCGGTGAATTGGGGCGCGGGAATGGCCGGTGGGGTCACGTCGGTGCCGGCGGTCAGCCCCGAGGTCAGAGCGGGCCCGAGGTCGGGCGCGGCGCCGAACAGGCCCACGGGCGCCGCGCGGTCTTCCAGCGATTCCGGCGCTTGCGGTCCGAGGAGAAGGAGACGCGGCCGGGTGTTTGGTCGCGATGCGCGGGTGCGCTTGGGGACGCATCGCCGGCGGAACCAGTCCAGGAGGTCGGAACGAGAGGCCCAGGTCTGCCGCAGCCAGCGCGGGAGGGCGCGGACGAAACGGGCAAGGGTGGACAGGCGATTCCAGGCGTTCATCCACTTCCCCTTTGAAGCAGCGCAGGCAGGGCCTTCCTGAGGAAGGTTGATCTGATGGGGGCGTGGATCGCTCCAAACGCCCACAACCTGTTTAGCACTACAGCGCTAGTACAGTAGTTTGTTCAGGTATTTTTGGCGATTGGTGGGCGCTGCTTGGGGGTCGGGGACGGCAGAACTACTGTACAAACCACTATACTAGCGCTGTAGTGTTAGGGTAGCAGGTCGATCTGTGGATGTTCAAGACGGATCTAATGATTACAGCGGTGACAAGTCAGGCGGGTCGGCACCAACCGCTGGTTCCGGGAGGGTGGTGGCGGCCGGTCGAGGCGGTGCGGCCCCTGCGACGAAGCCGGCTGGGCTTCGTCGTGCGTTGTCCGCTCTCTCCTCTCTCCGTCCGTCGTGTGGCTGGCCTCTTCTGTAGCGCTTGCTAACTGCTGTCGAAGCGGATCTGGATGCGCACAGCGGCGTAAGCCTCCTCCGGCCAGAGTAGGTTGCGCAGGCTCTCCAGCAGCCGCTCCGCCACGTTCTTCAGGCTGCCGAAGAACGCCATCGCGCTGTTCTTGCCCTGCTCCCGCGCCAGTTGCCGCAGCAAGCTCCCCTTCTCCAACAGTTGCAACAACAGGTGCGCGATCTGCAACAGGAAGTAGTAGACCGCCCAGTGTTCCCCCTCACTGTAGGCGTGCTCCAGGTTCAGCCCGCTGTTCTTCTGCACGTTGAATCCCTGGTTCTCGATGCACCAGCGCGGCCG
>JBBSEZ010000543.1:0-5902 GCA_038239195.1 Gemmatales bacterium | reverse complement strand
GTCGCCCACGCCGCCGACAACTTCAGCCAGTTCGATCCCCACGGCCACAACCGCGACGCCCTCCGCCGCAACCTCGACGCCGCCGGCCTGTCCGGCCAGGTCCGCTTCCACGACCAGGACTTCGAGGCGTTCCTCCTCGGCCTCCGCGCCCCGGCCCCGCGCCTCGGCGCCTTCTTCTACGACGGCGCCCACGACTACCGCTCGCAACTGCTCGGCCTGCTCCTCGCCGTCCCCCTGCTGGCCCGCCGCGCCCTGCTCGTGGTCGATGACGCCAACTGGCCCGCCGTGCGCCAGGCCACCTTCGACTTCCTCGCCGCCCGGCCCGAGGCCCGCCTGCTGTTCGACCTGCCCACGCCGGGCAACGGCCACCCCACCTTCTGGAACGGCCTGCTCGTACTGACCTGGGGCTCCGACGGCCGCAACGGCTACGGCCCTGCGGAACGGGTCCCCTGCTGGCGTCCCTCGCCGCGCTCCAGGGCGTCAATCTCCAGGTCGAGGGCAAGGTCGTCCGCGTCGTCCCCGCCGGCTGAGCCTGCGCCCAGCCCAGGCGCGAGGCTCGGGGGGAAGGTGCTTCGAGGGGACGTTCGCCTCCCCTGTCCGCAGAAGGTGATGCCAGGGGCTGCGTTACTCCAGAGCACCGGGGCTTCGGGGCCCTCCGAAGCCCCGCGCCCGCGTCAAATCTCCCCGCGCCCCGTATAACCACCGGAGAACGCTTCTTCTTGTCGAGGTGCCCGGATGATTCGCTTCACCTGTGAGTGCGGGCGCGAGCTGCAAGCGCCCGAGGAGTACGCCGGCAAGCAGGCCGCCTGTCCGAACTGCCAGCGCGTCAACGCCGTCCCGCTGGGCGACCGGCCCGCTCCCGCCAGCGAGGGAGTGCAGGTGCCGCGCGCCCAGGCGCCGACGGAGGGCGTCCAGGCCGACCGGCCCGACGAGCCCCTGCCCGAGCGCGACGAGCCGCGCCCTCGGCGCCGCGCCCGCGAGGACGACCGCGAGCCCCGGGCCGCCCCGGCGACGAGCGGCAAGGCGGTCACGTCCGCGATCCTGGGCGCCCTGTCGGTCTTCTGCTTCGTCATCCTCTTCTTCCTGGGACTGCCTGCGATAATCCTGGGCGCGCTGGCCATCAAGGACATCGGCCGCAACGAGCGGGCCCTGGGAGGGCGCGGGCTCGCCATCACCGGGCTGGTGCTGGGCATCGTGGGCAGCTTGCTGGGGATCGGCCTGGTGGTCGTGGTCCTGCTGGGCGGGGCGATGGTCCCGGCCGTCTTCAAGGTGCGCGAGGCGGCCGCCCGGATGAATTCGAGCAACAACATCAAGCAGATGGGCCTTGCCCTGCACAACTACGAAAGCACCTACAATGGCCTCCCGGAAAAGGGCGCCATCTGCGACAAGGCCGGCAAGCCCCTGTTGAGCTGGCGCGTGGCCATTCTCCCCTACATCGAGCAAAACAACCTGTTCAAGCAGTTCCGGCTCGACGAGCCCTGGGACAGCGCGCACAACAAGCGCCTGCTGCCGATGATGCCCAAGACGTACGTCATTTCGGGCAGCAAGAAGGCGCCCGAGGGGATGACCTACTACCGCGCCTTCATCGGCCGCGGTGCCATCTTCGACCCCACGCTGGGCCGGCAGCCGCGCATCGCGGACATCGCCGATGGGACGAGCAACACCCTCTGGATCGTCGAGGCGGCCGAGCCGGTCGAGTGGACGCGCCCTGACGACCTGCCGTTCGACGCCGACGGCCCGTTGCCGCCCCTGGGCGGGCACTTCCGCGGCGGCTTCAACGTCGGCATGGCCGACGGGTCGGTGCGCTTTGTGTCCGAGAAGACGCCCGAAGCTACCATCCGGGCCATGATCACGCGCAGCGGCGCCGAGGTCGTGGACCTCCCCTGACCGCGCGAGGGGCCTGGGGGGCTTCCTTGAGGGCTCGCAGGATCATGGCTTGTCCTCGGCAGTCTGGTAGGCCATGATGTTATTGCGTCCCGCACGGGAAATGCCAGCGAGCCGCCGGCTTTCTGCCGGCGGGGATAAACCCCGCCGCTCGCAAAACGAAGGTGTTCTCGCATGGCCTTGACGTTGCCCGCCTTGCAACAACGAATCCGCGACCTCTACGGCGCCAAGGACGGGCGGCGCGGCGCCGAGGGCACGTTCATGTGGTTCATGGAGGAGGTCGGCGAGCTGGCGTCGGCCCTGCGCCACAGCACCCCCGACGAACTGGCCGCCGAGTTCGCCGACGTCCTGGCCTGGCTGGCGACCCTTGCCAACATCGCCGGCGTAGACCTTGAGAAGGCCTTCGCGGCGAAGTACGGCGCCGGCTGCCCCGGCTGTGGCGGCACGCCCTGCGGCTGCGGCCAGCAAGAGAAGCCATGACCGCCCTGCACAACCGAGGCCGGTGACCACCCCATGAGTTCGCTGTCTACAACCTTCCGCGCGGCCCTCCTCGCCCTTGCCCCCATCCTCGCCTCGGCAGCGCTCCCGGCCGGCGCCTTCGCCTACACCCCTCCCCTGATCGAAAAGCACCGCATCGGCCTGCCCTCCGGGAAGGGCGAGGGCGGGCTGTCGCGCAACGGCGTCTGGGCGCCCGTCTACGTCGCGCTCAAGGGGACGAGCGAGGGCAACACCAAGGGCCAGTACCGCCTCGCCGTCGAGACCATCGACATCGAGGAGACGCCCTACCGCTCGACGGCCTCCGTGCCGGCGCTCTCGCCGGGCGAGGAGCAGACCGTACAGGTCTACGTCGTGCCGGGCAGTTCCACCAGCGACTTCGTCCTCCGGCTCGAAAAGCTCGTCAAGGACGATCCACCCACCTGGGAAAAAGTGGTCGAAAAAGACCGCCTGTCGCGCGACGCCACCGAGGAAGTCGTCGGGCTGGCCGACGTGCTGGTCCTCGGCATCGGGCCGGGGCTCACGCGCTTGCGCGAGGCGGTGGAGGTGCAACAGCCCAACGCCGAGGCCAAGAAGCCCGAGGGCAAGAAGAAGAAGAAGGACGGCGACCGCCCCTCCGAGCCGATCAAGCGACGCTTCGCCCTCATCGAGAGCGAAAAGATGCTGCCGGACCGCTGGATCGGCTACGACGCCGTGGACGTGGTGGTGCTGAGCACCAGCCGGAAGGACCTGATCGGCAAGCTGCTCGAGGACGCCCCGCGCCGCGACGCGCTGCGCGAGTGGGTGCGTCGGGGCGGGCGGCTGATCGTCTCGGTCGGCAGCAACCAGGCGATGGCCGCGGAGCTCTTCAAGCGCACCCCGCTGCTCGACTGTGCCTTCGAGGGCACCTCCCCCGTCACCGACCTCCTCGAACTGTCGTCGTGGTTGAGCCTGCCTGCCCAGGCTGCCCTCCGCAAGGTCGAGGTCGTCAAGCTCGTGCCAGGGCCCGGCGCCTCGGTCTGGCTACAGGAGAGCACCGACAAGCCCGGGGCCAAGGTGCCCCTGGTCGTGCAGGGGGCCTGCGGCCTGGGGCGCGTGATGGTGATCGCCTTTGACGTGGACACGCCCCCCTTCACCGGCTGGGCCGGCCAGGTGCCGTTCTGGAAGCAAATGACCCAGCAGTTCGTGCCCGTCCTGGCGCAGAAGGGCGGCCGGGGGGCGGCCGATGGCCAGGACATTCGTGGGGTGCTCAAGCACGGCCTCGAGGCGCACGGCGACGACGTGCCAGTCGTGTCGTTCGGCTGGGTGGCGCTGTTCATCGCGTTCTACATCGGGCTGGTCGGCCCGCTCGACTACTTCATCCTCAAGAAGGTGTTCAAGCGCCTCGAGCTGACGTGGGTGACGTTCCCCATCACGGTCCTGCTCGTGAGCGCGACCGCCTACGCGGGGGCCTGGGCCCTCAAGGGCGACGACCTGCGCATCAACAAGCTCGACCTGATCGAGATCGACCTGCATCAAACGCCCCAGAGCCCGCGCAGGGTGTACGGCTACACCTGGTTCTCCCTGTTCAGCCCGCGCATCCAGACGTACGTGGTCGGCGTCCAGCCGGCCACGCCGGGGTGGGGCGCGACGCCCTCGGAAAGCTCGCTCTTCGGGACGAGGCCGACGCTGATGATGATGGAGGGGAGCGACCGGGGCATGCGCACCGGCTCGCAGGGGCTCTTCCCGCGCCCCTACGAATATGCGGAGGACGACTCGGGAGTACGGGGCGTGCCGGTGCCGGTGTGGGCGACGCGCTCGTTCGCGGCCAACTGGGTGGTGCCCGTGGCCGCGAAGGCGCCCCCCATCGACGTGCGCGACCTCGGCGACGACGGCGAGGTGGGCGCCCTGCGGGTCGATGCGCAGGGCAACCTCACGGGGCGGATCACCAACAACCTGCCCGTCGAGCTCCAGAAGGTGGTGCTGTTCTACCGCGGCCGGGCCTTCGTCCTCAACGAGCCGCTCGTGCCCGGCGAGACGCGCCGCCTCGACCTGCGGGAAGGCAACTCGTCGCGCGAGTGGTTCGTCAACCCCGAAGCGCTCTTGCCCGCACAGCCGATCGTCCCCGCCGGGCGCAACCTGTCGGAGAGGGACATAAAGAAGCGCTCGTTCTTCGCGCTCATGAGGCCGCTGCTGTTCTACAAGCAATCGACCGTGCAGCACCTGGAGCAGGACGCGGCGATGCGCGGCCTCGACCAGAGCTGGCGCCTGGACCGCCAACCGGCGCAGGGGCAGGAAGGGGAGTTTCGCAATGAGGTGGTGCTGCTGGCGCGCACGCCGATCCTGTCGGACAGCGCCGAGGCGACGATCGAGCACGGCTCCTCGCCGAGCCGGCTGTGGCTGGGCGAGCTGCCGGGCACGGAAGGCGCGTCGCGCCCGTCCATCCGCGGCTTCGTGACGCAGGAAACCTACGTGCGCGTGTACGTACCCGTGCGAACGCGGGCCGAGCCGAAGCGCCCGGCCGACGAGGGCAAACCATGATCGAGACGCGCGACCTGACGAAGATGTACGGCGACCTGTACGCGCTGAACAAGCTCACGCTGAAGCTGGAGCGCGGCGACGTCTACGGCTTCATCGGCCCCAACGGCGCCGGCAAGACGACGACCATGCGCATCCTGGCCACGCTGCTCAACCCGACCTGGGGCGAGGCGACGGTGTGTGGCTATTCGATCTACAACAACGCCAAGGAGATTCGCCGGCTGATGGGCTACATGCCGGACTTCTTCGGCGTCTACGACGACATGAAGGTGACCGAGTACCTGGAGTTCTTCGCGGCGGCGTATCGCATCACGGGCCCGGAAAGGCGCCGGAAGTGCGACCAGGTGCTCGAGCTGGTCGATCTGGGCTACAAGCGCGACGCCCTGGTCACAAGCCTGTCGCGCGGCATGACGCAGCGCCTGGGGCTGGCGCGCGTGTTGCTCCACGAGCCACAGGTGCTCCTGCTCGACGAGCCGGCCAGCGGCCTGGACCCGCGGGCGCGCATCGAGATGCGCGGGCTGCTGAAAGAGCTCCGCAAGATGGGCAAGACGATCCTCGTCTCCAGCCACATCCTCCCCGAGCTGGCCGACATCTGCAACAAGATCGGCATCATCGAGCGCGGCGAGCTCATCTTCAACGGCGACGTCGAATCGGCCATCAAGCAGGTGCGCCAGCACACCGTCTACCTGATCGCCGTCGCCAACGACCAGAACCCGACGGCCAAGGAGCACCTGGAGGGCCACCTGGAGGTGCTGACCGTCGAGGACCGCCCGGAGGAACGCTGCCTGCGCGTCACCCTCGCGGACGGAGTGCAGGACGGCACCTTCCTCGTCGATCTGCTGATGAAGAACGGCCTGCGCCTCAAGATGTTCAAGGAAGAGGAGATCAACCTCGAAGAGGTGTTCATGCGGATCACGAAGGGCATCACGAACTAGGGTGGGTTAGCGACGCGTAGCCGTAGCCTCGTCGCCCCCACGCTTCTGCGAAGCCTCGCGAACCCCCCCCCCCCGGCTCGAGGCCCGCGGAT
>JBBSEZ010000542.1:0-5927 GCA_038239195.1 Gemmatales bacterium | reverse complement strand
GGGGGAAGATCGAGGATCGTTCGAGAAGGTGCCTCCTCCCGTCGAGGAGGAGAAGCCGGCCGAGAAGGGCAAGGACAGGCCCTTTGCTCACCCCAGGTTCTGGGCCGCTTTCGTCCTCATCGGCGATCCGGATTGATTTCGGTCTTTTTTCACGTCGCGCACATTTTCCTGACAGGTCTGGCGGTCCCGTCCCGTAGTCTGATGCGGACAGGGCGGGCGACGGTTCGCCCGATCCTTCCCAGCCCCCAGTACGAACACGGGACCAGCCATGATCACGCCATTGACCGGCCTGAAGCGACTCGGTGCGCGCCTGCGGAAGCTCGTTCGCCCGGCGAAGTCGCCGAGGCGGGCGAGGTTCGTGCCGAGCCTGGAGGGCCTGGAAGACCGCGTGGTGCCGGCGCTTGCCCTGGTGCCCCAGGCTTGGACCGGCGGCGACCCTTTCAGTGGCGCGGTGCTGCTGACCGCCAAGTTCAACGACGTCGGCTCCTTCAGCGGCTCGGGTGCGTTCATCGACGCGACGCACATCCTGACGGCGGCCCACTGCGTCTACAACCCTCAGTCGAACGACAACGGGCATTACGCTGACCAAGTCGAGGTCCAGGTTGGGGGCAGCAGCGGCCAGGCTTACTGGGGCAAGTACATGGCCGTCAACCCGCTCTACGTCAGCACGAACGGGGTTTTGGGCAACCACGACCTCGCCGTCATCACGCTCGACCCCAACGGCGGGTATCCGGCCCATTACAACTTCGGGGTCACCAACAACGCCGACCAGCTCGACTACCGCAGCTTGCAGCTGTACGAGATTGGCTACCCCGGGGACCCGACCTACATCCCCAACCTGCAGGTGGGCTCTCCGTACCAGACCACGGGGTACGCCTCCGGGATCGACACCACGAAGGAGTGGATCAGCCACACGCCTCTCCTGGCCTACCACAACTATGCGTACAACGATGCCGGCGGCCTGAGCGTGTACAACGGGCAGAGCGGCAGCCCCATCTTCGCGCTGGACCCCCAGGGCCATTACGACGTCGTTGCCGTCGTTTCGTTTGGGGACAGCGATGCGGCAAAGCACGCCCTCCCCAACGGCGAGGGCTGGGCGACGGCCATGACCAGCGAGATGGGCTCGTGGGTGCAGAGTGTGCTTGGCGCCTCCAATGGCGGGGCCAGGTCGGTCGTCGCTGGACAGGGCGGCTCGTCGAGTGGCGCCACGGCGTCTGCCACCACCACGACCTTTACCATGAGAAGTTGGACCGTGGCCGGCGGGACCGCGGCCGGCCTCACCGCGACGGTCTTGTCCGCCGGTGGCACGCCGAGCGGCTCCGTGAGCTTCTACGACGGCAGCACCTACCTGGGCCAGGCCAACCTGCAGAACAGCCAGGCCTACTTCGTCACGTCCGCGCTGGCCTTCGGCCCTCACTCCATCACCGCCTGGTACAGCGGAAGCAGCCACTATCAGGCCAGCGCGTCGTCGGCGCAGACGTTGTTCGTCGCGTACTCGCGCCCCGCCACCACCACGCCGCCCGCGGCCCTCCCGACGGTGGCCAGCGCCCTGACCCACAGCGCCGAGTATTACTCGAACCTGATCGTCGCCACCTACCAGAACTACCTGAACCGGGCCCCGGCGGGCAGCGAGGTGGCCGCCTGGGTGGGCGCGATGCAGAACGGCCTGAGCGACGAGCAGCTCGAGGCCGGCTTCATCGGCTCGCCGGAGTACGTCGCCAACCACGGCGGCCAGGGCGCCGGGTGGGTGCGGGGCATGTACCAGGACCTGCTGGGCCGTGCGCCGGCCCAGGCCGAGGTGAACGGTTGGGTGAATGCCCTGAGTAGCGGCACGTCGCCGCAGCAGGTGGCCTACGGCTTCGCCGCCAGCGCCGAGCGCGAGGGCGCGCGAGTGCGCGACGACTACTTCACCTTCCTGGGCCGCAACGCCACCCAGGCCGAGGTCGATGGCTGGGTGAGCGCCTTCGAGCACGGCGCCCGCAACGAGGACGTCATTGCCGGCTTCGTCGGCTCGGCGGAGTATTTCCAGAACCACGGCAGCGACGCGAACAACTGGCTGATGGCGGCCTACCAGGAAATCTTGGGCCGCCCCGCGGACCAGGCCGCCTCCAACGTCTGGCTCCCCCTCTTGCAGCGGTGAGGCCGGCCCCTGGGCTTGTGCCGTTCGCGAAGGGGCGAAGAGAGACGGTTTCTTCCTCCTGTCCCCGCAGCGGTCTGGGGCCGGCGGCGGGGCCGATTCACGCCCCGGTGATCGTCCTGGCAGGTTCGCAGGTCATGCGCTCACGAGGCCCGATTCACGCTTTCGGTAACCCACGAGCGGCTTCAAGGCCCCCCAGAGTGACAGGTTTCAGCCCTGCGAGGGCGCCCGTTCGTTCATCCGGTTTCTTGACAGAGTCGATCATTTTCTTCGCGAGCGGCATTTTCCTGGCAGGTTCGCCCCTTCGATCGCGTAGGCTAAAGGGGACGCACCCCAGGTCCGCGGCGCCGGTGCCGCGATCTTGTCGCATTCCAGGGCCGCCATGACGGACACGACCCCTTGCCCCAACCCTCGCGACCTGCGCCGCCTCGCCTTCGGCGATCTGCTCGAGGGCGAGGTCGAGCCGCTCGAGCAGCACCTGCTTGCTTGCCCTCGCTGTGCCGTGGCGCTCAGCTCTCTCGACGCCGACGATTCGCTGGTGCGGGCCCTGCGCGTGGGCCCTGGCGCCCAGCTACCCGATCAGCCCGGTGTCTCCGCCCTCGTCGAGCGTCTCGTTCGCATCTCGCCCACGCTGGACGTCGCTACCCCGGCGCCCAGCTCGTCCCGTTTGCCTACCCCCAACGCGCTTCCCCTCGGACCAGGCACGAGCCCACCCTCCGCCCACATTGGCCGGTACGAAGTCCTCGGCCAGCTCGGCGCCGGCGGCATGGGCACGGTCTACCGCGCCAACGACCCGCAGTTGCGCCGTGTCGTCGCCATCAAGGTCCCTCGCTTCGATGGCTCGCCGGAGGCCCGCGCCCAGGCGGCCCACCGGTTCCTCCGCGAGGCCCGCGCCGCGGCGGCGGTGCATCATCCCAACGTCTGCCCCATCCACGACGTTGGCGCTCAGGATGGCGTCCCGTACGTGGTCCTGGCCCTGGTCGAAGGAGAAACGTTGGCCGAGCGCCTCGCCCGACAGGGCCGCTTCGACGACTGCTCCGAGGCCGTGGCCCTGATCGAGCAGGTCAGCGCCGGCCTCGGGGCCGTTCACGAGGCCGGCATCGTCCACCGCGACCTCAAACCGGGCAACGTCCTTCTCGACCGCACGGGTCGGCCCTTGCTCACGGACTTCGGGCTGGCCCGGATCGATCGGGACAGCTCGCACCTGACGGCGGACGGTTCCTTGCTCGGGACGCCCGCCTACATGGCCCCCGAGCAGGTGACGCTCGATCTGGGCGGTGTCGGGCCGTGGTCCGATCAGTACAGCCTGGCCGTCGTCCTCTATCAGATGCTCACGGGTCATCTCCCCTTCACCGGGCATTACGCGGCCCTCCTCAACCAGATTGCCACCAAGGCCCCGCCACCGCCCTCGGCTCATCGGCTCGAGCTCGATCCCCAACTGGAGCTCCTCGTACTCAAAGCAATGGCCCGACACCCAAAGGAGCGCTACCCAACCGCCGTCGCCTTCGGGGCCGCTCTGGACGTCTGGCGCAAAACGCGAACCTCGCAGCCCGGGCAGGCCACCCAGCGCTTCATCAACCCTGTACAACCTGTGCGCGAGGGGGGGACGGGCTCGTTTCGCCCGTTGGGGCGCCGGTCTGGTGTCGTGGTAGGAAGCGGCCTGGCCCTGTTGCTGCTGGGCGCGATTGCCTGGGTGTCGTGGCGGCCTGAAAATGGGGGCACGGAAGGGACGAATTTGCGACAGGGCGAGCGGTCGGAGTCGTTGAAACAGGGTGAGCGGCCCGGGGCGCCGGCCGGGCCGCTCGTGGTTCAGCAGTTTCGCATCGTGCAACGCGAGAGCGCGAGCAAGACGGGCTCGCGCGCCCTGGGCACAATCGGCAAGGAGCTCTTCGAGGTGCCTTACGGCGCGCTTGTCAGCGTGGAGGTGGAACTGTCCGAGGACGTCTACGGCTATCTCCTGGCATTCAACACGGACGGGAGCGAACAGCTGATCTGGCCCGCGAACGAAAAGAACGAGGCGGACCGGACAGTGCCTCCACCGCGTGCGAGGTTTCTGAAGTGCCCTGCGCGAGCCGAACGGGACGGTTCGCTCACCCTGTTCAAACTGGACGACAACCGGGCAGGAGGCATGCAGGTGCTGGGCTTTGTGGCATCGCGCAAGGCATTACCGGCCTACAACGCGTGGAGCAGGCAGCGAGGAGAGATCGGTTGGCAACCGACGCCGGCTGGGGAGGCGGTGTGGGTGGCAGACGCGAAGGGAGTTCACCCTGTCGGCCCGGTCCTGGGCGTGCAGCGTGGGTCATTCGTGAAGGTGGCGGGGACAGCACCGCTGCTGAAGTTGAGCGAGGAGCTTCTGCGCGCGCCTGGCGTGGACGGGCTGGAGCTGTGGGCGTTTCCCGTTCTCGCGAAGGAGAAGTGAGGATGGCTCGCAATCGTTGCCCTCCGCGATCTGCCGCGTCAGAAAGCGGGACGAGGTATCGCTGGACTGAAAAAGGACAGCACGCGCGGCTCGTTCGAGAAGGTGCAGTTGCTTTTCAAGGAGAAGGCACCCGAGAAGGGTGGCCTTTCGCGCATCCGAAGT
This sequence comes from Gemmatales bacterium, assembly GCA_038239195.1. GTDB lineage: Bacteria > Planctomycetota > Planctomycetia > Gemmatales > Gemmataceae > JBBSEZ01. Next base: position 1,209 of record JBBSEZ010000542.1, on the reverse strand, counting down.
TTTGGGCCGCCTTCGTCCCTCCTCGACGATCCTGATTGAGATAACAAGTGCAGCCAGGGCTCATAAGACAGGTCGTTGCTCGACCAGAGGGAAGCCATGCGGACAGTGCGAGCGTGGGGCGTGTGGATGCTGGCGCTGCTGGTAACTGTGTCGGGAACGCGAGCGGCCGGGCCCCCCTTGTTGTCCCGGCCACTCAACGCGCAGGAACTCGAGGTCGTGGCGAAGTGGCAAGACCAACTCTCCGGTCACGGCGCGAAGGGCGAGTTCGAGGATGCGGCCCGCCTGGCGAAGCAGATCGCCGCATGTCGCAGCGAGAAGCAGGGCAAACGTCATCCCGAGGCGATCAATGCCCACCTGGCGGCAGAGCGCTGGCAGCGGTTGTGCCAGGCCGCGAAGAAGGATCGCCCAGAGGTCGTTCGCGCGATGGGGCTGAACGGTGAAGCCTACCGGCTATCCCAGCAGGGGCAGAATCGCCAGGGAGAGCGGAAATACCGGGAGGCCCTGTCCATCAGACAGAAAGTGCTGGGCGAGCAGCACCCAGACACGGCCTCCAGTTACAACGACGTGGCCTTGTGCCTGCAATACCAGGGCAAGCACGCTGAAGCGTTGCCCTTGCATCGCAAGGCACTTGAAATCTGGAAGAACGTGTTGGGCGAGCAGCACCCGGACACGGCCACCAGTTACAACAACGTGGCCTCCTGCTTGGACAGGCAGGGCAAGCACGCCGAGGCGTTGCCCTCGTATCGCAAAGCCCTGGTGATCTTCCAGAAAGTGCTGGGCGAGCAGCACCCAGACACGGCCACCAGTTACAACAACGTGGCGGTCTGCCTGAACAGTCAGGGCAAGCACGCCGAGGCGTTGCCCTTGCATCGCAAGGCCCTGGCGATCAGACAGAAAGTGCTGGGCGAGCAGCACCCGGACACGGCCTCGAGCTATCATAACGTGGCCTTCTCCCTGCATGCGCAGGGCAACTACGCCGAGGCGTTGCCCTTGGTCCGCAAGGCCCTGGCGATCAGACAGAAACTGCTGGGCGAGCAGCACCCGGACACGGCCTCCAGTTACAGCAACGTGGCGGTCTGCCTGAACAGTCAGGGCAAGCACGCCGAGGCCTTGCCCTTGGTCCGCAAGGCCCTGGCGATCAGACAGAAACTGCTGGGCGAGCAGCACCCCCACACTGCCAGCAGTTACGACAGCATGGCCTCCTGCCTG
>JBBSEZ010000541.1:0-5943 GCA_038239195.1 Gemmatales bacterium | reverse complement strand
AGTCAGCCAAGAGGGCGATGCGTTCGTGGTTGAAGCCGTGATGCTTCAACCACAGAACCTCGTAGTGCCGTTGCACACGCGGATCGGGATGGTGATAGCGTTCGTGGCCGATGGCTTGCACATCCGCCTCGGAAAACGTAATCACTCGCATGACCGGCCTCCCATTCCTTCCTCCATGGTCTGAGTTTATGGGTGTTCCGGTCTTTGTCTATTGTGTCACGCTGACCCGCGTCGAGTATAGGTCACCCACCCCTCCCGCTCGCCCTCTTCGCCTCCCCCTCGATCCTCCCCCGCCAGCCGTCCTCCGCCTTGCGCATGATCCGCGCCGTCACCGGCTCCTCGCCCGCCACCCGCTTGACCACCCGCTCCGCGCTCGCCTCCACGACGTTTCCCGCCCGCAGTTCCTTGATCCGCGCCGCCACCTCTCCCGCCTCCGGCACCGGCTCCTCCTGCTGCGTCGCCCCCGACAGCCCCACCCTGAACTGGTCTCGCAGCGCCGCCAGTTCCGCCAGGTAGCGCTCGAGCGGGAACGGCTGCCCCAGCCGCGCCTGGTAATCCCTCAACTGCCCTTCCGCGATCCCCACGTCCTGGCGCAACCGTGATGCCTCTATCGCGTGCCCGCCCGCCAGCCGCTCCACGGCGTTCAGCACCGCCCTCGGCCCCTGGTGCTCTCGCGAGAGCATTTCCTGGCGGGTGATCTGCCCTTCGAGGGACACCTCCTGCCTCTGTTGCAGGGGCAGCACCATGCCGAAGCGCGGACCGGCGCCGGCATCGTGGAGAGCCGCGACGGCGGGGCCTCGTGGGGCAAGCCGATCGCCCTGCCCAACGAGGTCAAGGGCGGGGGGGCGCTGACCTGGATCGACTACGACCCCACCCGTGAAGTGCTGTACGCGATGCGGATGGGCTCGCAATTGTACAAGCTCGAGCGCAAGAGCGCCCGGTGACGGCGCGGGGACCGGCTCCAAGGCCCTTGGAGGCGGCCAAACCGCGCCGATAATCTTTCGACCTTGTGGAGCCTTAATCTTCGGATACCATAGCGTTCTCGGCGAGCCCTCCTCCCCACGTACCGAAGCGAGCACCCCGATGCCCAACGTCACCTGTCCCAACGGCCATCGCCTCCAGGTCACCGACCGCCACATCGGCCAGACCATCAAATGTCCCATCTGTCAAGCGTCGTTCGTGGCCGAGGGAGGCGGAGAGGGCTTCGCGTTCGAGGAGCCCGACAAGACCGAAGAGAGGGGCAGTCCGTCCCGCGACGGCAAGGGGCTCCTGCGCGGGCTCTCGCTTGCCGGGCTGGTCAACAACTTCGTCGGCAAGCCGATGTTGTTCTTCGGGCTGATTCTGGTGATCCTCGGTCGGGGTTGCGACGCGACCAGCCTGCGGTCGGTGTCGCGGAGCGATGCCCAGTATCGCCAGGCCAAGGTGGGGCTCCAGCTCGAGTGGGACGCCAAACTGTCGGCGGTGCAGCAGAAGATCGAAAAGAAGAACCGCGAGATCTCCGAGGTGTTCGAGGGCGGGGGGAAGAGGGACGAGAAGCGCCTGAACGAGATGCAGAAGGAGAAGAGCGAACTGGACAAGGAGTTGCGGAAGTTGCGGATCGCGCAATCCACCGCGCTGGCAGAGAAGGAGAACGGTGCCTGGAAGCCGCTGCGCGAGACGGCGATGAAGGCCTCGAACAACCACCGGATGTCGATCTACTGGTACGAGTGGCTGTTCATCTTCGGCACGGTCGTCCTTGTGGTGGGCGTGTTGACCCTGGCCTTCACCGGGCAGGGGCCCGAGCGATGGGTCGCCTACATCCTGATCGCCATCATCACGTTCAGCATCTACGTCGGCGGGGCCGCCTGGATCGAATCGATCGTCAGCTCCGCCGGCAGCGGGACGACCTCGCCCGTCGAACGGCCCGCTCCATTCCCGCGCTGAGGCCCTGGAACGCCCAGCCTGCTCTGCGATTCGCAGAACACGGCGGGGAAGGAGGGTGGAGCCGATGTTTGAGGAGGAGGGGAGGACCAAGGGAGGCGCGGGGTGGGCAGAAAGAAACGCGGCCTGACCGAGCGCCAGTGGTTGACCTGCGACGATCCCGCGGTGATGCTGGCGTTCCTGCGCGGCAAGGTTCGCGATCGCAAGCTCCGGCTCTTCGCGGCCGCGTGCTGCCGAATCGTCTGGGGGTTGCTCACGGAGCCGGTGAGTCGGCGGGCCGTGCAAACGGCCGAGCGGGCGGCGGACGGAGAGGCAAACCCAGCCGAGCAGGTCGAGGCATTCCAGCTCGCGGATCGCGTCGCCCAGGGACTGCAGGAAGTTTTCATCTGCGGCGGGGTGGACGTGCCCGGCTCCAACTTCGCCGCCATGTCCGCCGCGGCCGCCATCGCGCCGGCGCTGTCCTTCGAGTACACCGACGGCGGGGAGGAAGCCAGGCGACGCTACGAGCCCTGGGAATGCGCTGCCCTGGCACAGGGACAGTGTGCCAGGGAGCACAGCGACTGTGGTGGCTTCCCACTCGGCGAGGAGGACGAGCGGCAACCCAGCGACGGGTGGTACGCCAGGAGGGAGGAAGCGGCCGTTGCGGCGTGGCACGTCGCTTTCTCCGCTGCGCGCAAGGAGCAATGCCACCTGTTGCGCGACGTCTTCGCCAACCCCTTCCGTCCCCCGACGCCTCGCTCCGCCTCGCTGACGCCCACCGTCACGGCGCTGGCCCACGCCGCCTACGAGGAGCGCGCCCTGCCTGCCGAAGATGTGGAGGTCCCCCGCCGCCTGACGATCGCGCAAATCGGCCAGGAGGCATGGAGGCCCACCTTGCCCGCCGGCCACTTGCAACTTCCCCACCTTGCCGTGCTGGCAGACGCGCTGGAGGAAGCGGGCTGTACCGACGCGATCCTCCTCGAGCACCTGCGCGGCCCCGGCCCGCACGTGCGTGGGTGCTGGGCGGTGGATGCCCTTCTGGGAAAATCGGAGAGCGGCTGACGTTCTCGACGTCGGTTCTGATCGACACTGGCCAGGATGGACGTGGCGGTTGTATCATCGTTAGAAATTCTCCACCGGGCGAGCTCCCATGAACGCCGACGCCCTGCTGGCCGAGATCCTTGCCAACCCCGACGACGATGCTCCCCGCCTGGTCTACGCCGACTGGCTCGAGGACCACGGCTCTCCTCTGGCCCCTTACGTTCGCGCCGAGTGCGACCTGATCTCCCGTCCCGCCGGCGACCGCCAATTTAGCAAGAGGCTCGATTGCCTGGAGCAGATCGTCCATTCGACCGGAACGCCCCTCGGCGGCTGGGAGCATGTGCTGGTCCTCGAGCGATTGAAGGAGAAAATGCAGCGCCGACGCGACCGCGACCCTTTGTGCGAGGCCTACGGGTCCCGGGTGCATCGGTATCGACTCGCAGCGCCACTCGCCGAAGCCGAGCTGTTGAAGCTGGAACGCCGGCTGGGCTTTCTGCTGCCCTCGGAGTACCGGGCGTTTGTGCTACGTGTGGGCAACGGCCCCATGGGCCCGGGCTACGGGCTCGAGCCGCTGGAGCCCGCCAGCGCCCCGGCGACCCTGGCCGAGCTTTGCCCCCTGACGGACGCCGACGCCGAGGCGGTCCTGAAGCAGATGCGTTCCGACGAGCCGCACTGGCCCGACCTTCCCGAATGGGCACCCGGGGCCTTGTATTTGGCGAATGGCGGGGGCGGCGGCTCCAGTTTCCTTGTCCTGACGGGGCAGCAGCGGGGGAAGGTGTGGGCCTCCGGCGACGAGTTTGCCGCGCCCGACGTGGACCACGGGGATTTTACGCCGCACGGCTTTTTCTCGTGGTAAGAGGATTGGTTGGGGCCCTGAAAGGGGCCTTTGCGCACTCGCTTCCTCCGAGCGAGCAATAGATCAGCCGCCCCGCCCGCCGGCCCTCTTCGATTCCGGGTCGATCCTCCGCTGCCAGCCGTCTTCCGCCTCTGCCCTGCGCAGAACTCGTGGGGACAAGCCGATCGGCCTGCCCAACGAGGTCAAGGGCGGGCGGACGCCTCACAGGCCGCCTTCGAGCGCCATCTGATGAAAGCAGTGGACCACGCTGCTCTGGTTCTTCAGCAGCCAGTCGATGCCCGGCTCGTGGTGCATCGCCTTGTGGATCGCCTTGGCCGTCGCGGCCCGGTGCGTCTCGAAGAGGACGTTGAAATCGACCGTCTGATCGAGCACGCTCGGGTCGAGCCAGACCGACACGATGATGCCCAGGTCATCGACCTTGGCCTTCGGCACGTCGCCGGCGCGAACCGCGTCGAGCACGCCGTTGGCGATGGCGGCCGGCCTCGCTCAGCCGGCCGAGCCCGCCTGCCCGTGGGCCGCCCCTTTCGCTATAGTTGACAGGTGGCAGCGAACAAGTGCCCGCAGGACGGGTTGTTGGAGGCGGGGTCATGACGAAGGCCGCAGAATTCCTCGGCTTGCTTGACGAGGAGGGGCGCTTCCGGCAGGGTGACGGGGATGTGGACATCGTGCTCACCACAGCCGCCAGCAGCCGGTATCCGGGGAAACTCCATTTCGAGGGCGGCCTGTGTGTCCGCGTCGAGATGCAAAATGGGGGCACCTGGGCGTACTCGGACAACTCGCCGCTCAGCGAGTTGCGGCTCCTGCTGCACTTCGAGGGGGACAATCCGCACGTCGTGTTCATCGACGGGGGCCGTGTCGTTCGCCACTTCGAGGCCCAGGAGCGCCCGAGCAAGAAGGAATTTTTATCGAACTTGAGGGTCGCCAGGAACCTCTTCCTTCACCCCAAGGTCGAAACCAACGGCGGAGAGGACCAGCAATCAATGGCTCGGAGGATCGCCCGGGCGGCCATCTGGCTGACGCCGAAATCTGTCCGCGGCTTCAACGCGGATGACTTCCCAGAACTGGGCCCCGACCGGCAGAGGGTGCTACAGAGCGCGGTCACGGAATTCAGGGACGTCGCCAAGACGGTGCCCCCGCAGCAGGCCCCTTCGGAGCAGCAAGTCGGCAACGCAAAGGTGGCGTTCGCGAACATTCTCGACCTCCTGGGCCCCTACCTGCAGACACCCGAGGAAGACGCGAAGGTGGAGAAGGCCATCGACAACCTACAGTCCGGGGCGTTGCCGACCTGGGTGGTGAATTGGGACTATGAACTGGGCAGTGACGAAGAGGGTGGCCCGGCCGTGTGGATTAATCTCTTTGTGGAGGAAGGCGCACCGAGCAGAGAGTTCGGGAGGACCGCCTCTCAACTCATCCCGAAATTGAGACAGGCCCTCACGGCCCAAGGAGTTACCCGGTGGCCTTACGTCCGAATCCGCACCGCCGCCGAGCACAAAGCAGGGTGACTCACTGCCATGGCTTTCCACCACGATCTTCTGGACGTGGCGCGATGGATGATTCCCGATCATCTGCCGCCCTATCCTCCCGCACCTCCCGCTGCGCAGCTGCGGCGCGGAGTGTCAACGGCTTACTACGCGCTATTCCATCTGCTCGTGTATGAAACGATGGCGCGAACGATCGCCGACGCTACGCTTCGCGCTGAGTTAGGACGCTTGATCGGACACGAGCAAACGAAGTCGGCGTGCAAAGAATATGCCGATGCCCAACAGGACAGCGCGGGCGCGCTGATCATAAAATCGGGGAGCGCGGTCCCTCCCCAACTACAGAGCATCGGCTCCGCGTTCGTGACCCTGATCGAAGCGCGGCACAGCGCGGATTACGACACCAGGACGGCTAAAGACCCGACCCATGCAGAATCCTTCACGTACCGGATGACGGCCGAGGCCGCCTTCCTCGATTGGGTAGCCATTCAGGGCGATCCCGCGACCGGCGAGATGTTGACCAAAATCTTGAGACTCAGCGCTAATCCCTCCCAGAATTCGGGGCACTATCCGGGCCCGTCTTGGGGTTAGATGGGGGGTCGGCGGTTGGTGGCGGGGCGCACAAGGGCCGTCGGCCCATGCGATCCAGGCGGAGGCGGAGGAAGCGGT
>JBBSEZ010000540.1:0-5943 GCA_038239195.1 Gemmatales bacterium | reverse complement strand
TTTGGGGGGTTGTGGGGGGGGCCCCCCCAGGAGATTTAAAAAATGGGGCCGGGGGGGGGGGGGCATGGCCCCCGCGGGTGTTGGCGCCCCCCCCGGGGGGGCGGGCGCCGCCCCGCTCGCCTCGATTCGTTCCCAACCTCTCAGAGTCAGCGAGCCCCCGTGTCCTCGGGGTGACGTTTGCGCCGGTGTCGTTCGAGGCGCTGCAACATCGTGTCGCGATCCACCCCGGCCGCGCCGGCGAACGCATCCAACAACTCGGTGCCTTCGCCGTTGCGGACAGCGGTGTGCGCCTCTGCCAGCTCCCGGGGCCCGAACGCCGGCCAGTGCTCTCGCAACTGGTCGTTGAGCTCTCCAACTTCCCGAATGGCAGCGTGAAAGTTCGCCAGGCCCTCGATGTTTCGTCCCGTCTGGCGTTCTGATTCCATCGCCAGGTCGCGGTAAGCGACCAGCGCTTCGAGGACGGCCTCCAGGGCCCCCGCCATGCTCGACCGGGCCTGTTCGGGGCCCAGCGGTTCGCCGCCCACGAAGAGGCGCTCGAAGGTCTTGTTCCAGGCCTCCCGGAGGGCGGGGGGGAGTTGGAGCAGGGCTCGCACGATGCGCTCCACGTCCCAGGTCGCCAGCGCGTCCAGGTGTTCCAGGCGCCAGTGCTCCACCGCGCGCTTCATCCCGAGGGCTTGCTCGCGGTACACTTCGTAGACCAACCCCGGCGACATGGCGCCTCCGTTCTGGACGGTCATCCTCTTCGTGCTCCTTTCAGGACATTGTAGCGTGGGGCCCGTCCCGAGCCTACGCGAGCCGGCGCGACGAATCGCCCGGCCGATCCTAAACCGCCGCCAGCAGGCGCAGGAGGTCCTCGGGCGGGGCGGGCTTGATCAGGTAGTGGTCGAACCCGGCCTCCCGGCCCCGGCGGACGTCCGCGTCCTCGCCGTAGCCGCTGATGGCGATCAGCAGGGCCCGGGCCGTGCCCGGGTCGCGCCGCAGTGCCGCGGCGACGCCATACCCGTCCAGCCCGGGCAGGCCGATGTCCGAGATCACCACGCTGGGGCGCAGTTCTCCGGCAATGCGCACGCCTTCCGGCCCGGTGTAGGCCACCGCCACCTCATGGCCCATCGCCTCCAGAAGGATACGGAGGTTGTTGGCGGCATCCTTGTTGTCCTCGACCACGACGACACGCAATCGGCCGCAGGCCCGCGGAGGCGCCTCTTTCCGTCTGGTTGTCTCAACGGCCAGGGCGGGGGGCTCTTGCTCCATGGGGAGGAAGAAGGTGAGCTCGGCCCCGCGCCCCGGGCCCTCGCTGAAGGCACGCACCCTGCCGCCGTGCAACGCGATCACGCCCTTGACCACCGCCAGGCCCAACCCGAGGCCGCCCCGTGCCCGCGCCAGCGTGCGGTCGGCTTGCGTGAAGGCATCGAACAGGCCGGGTAGCGCCTCCGCCTCGATGCCGATGCCCGTGTCGCGGACGGCGACGCAGGCCTCCTCGCCGCCCTCGCTCACCACGACTTGCAGGGCGACCTGCCCGCCAACTTCGGAGAACTTGGTCGCGTTGTCGAGCAGATTATGGACCGCCTGGGACAGGCGAGTGTCGTCTCCCTGAGCCCAAACGGGGACGTCGGGCGTCGCGACCGTCAGGACGAGCCCGGCCTCCTCCAGGGCGGGGCGGTGGTCCTCGGCCACGGTGCGAACCAGGCGGGCCAGGTCGAGCCGCTCGCGGCGGAGCTGCATCCGGCCCGCGTTGATCCGCGAGGCGTCGAGCAGGTCGTCCACCAGCCGGGCCAGGTGCCTCACCTGGCGCTCCGCGGCGTCGAGGGCCTGCTCCCGGGCCGCGGCCTCCGCGCCATGACGCAGGACGTGCAGCCCGGTGAGCAGCGGCGCCAGCGGGTTGCGCAGTTCGTGCGCCAGCATGGCCAGGAACTCGTCCTTGCGCCGCCCCGACTCGGCCAGTGCCTCGCCGGCCGCGCGGGCCTCCCGCTCCCGCTCGCGGGAGCGGATGAACTCCTCGACGGTGGCCAGGAGCAAGTCGAGGATCTGCGCCTTGTCGGCGGTGATGCTGACGCCCTTGCCCCGGAAGAACAGCGGGGTGCCGGCCGGGCCCTCCCCCGCCGCCCCGGCGTTGGCGAGGATGCTGTGGATGCGGTGGAGCAGATAGCGCGGGTCGTACGGCTTGGTCAGGAAGTTGTCGGCGCCGCACTCCAGGCCCCGGAGCACGTCGAGCGGGTCGTTGAGGTGCGTCAACAGGACGACCGGCACGCCCTTCGTCCGGGAGGCTGCCTTGATCTGCCGGCAGAGGTCGTAGCCCGTCAGCCCCGGCATGAGTACGTCGCTGAGCACGAGGTCGAACGGGGCCGCGCCGAGCCGATCGAGCGCCTCCTGGCCGTCCCGGGCGATCTCCACGACAAAGCCCTCGGGCTCCAGGATGAGCCGCAGTTCTTCGGCCTGGGTTCGGCTGTCTTCGACGACGAGGATGCGGGGCATGGAGAGCTCCTCAGTCAGGCCAGGGGCCCGGCGACAGCGGTGCCTGGGTCGCGCGCATTGTAGGCTGCCACGACGACAGTAACCATGCGCCGGAGGAGGGCCGGAATCCCGTCCATTTTTCTCCGCATCGCTGGAACAATAAGGAGAGGGGAGGATCGACGGGCCCGCATGAGGCGATTCGGGCCCTGCTCGACGCCTAGGACCGCGTCGAACGCGCCGCGCCCCCGAAGCGCTCGAGGTTGAGGCCCTCGAGCGCTGCCGGGAACAGCTCCCCGAGCGGTCGCGCCGGCTGCTGGCCCTGCGCTACGCGCGGTCGCGGAAGCTCGGGCAGATCGCCGGCCAGTTGCTCGTCGATGGCGCGCCGGCCGACCATGTCCCCGACGGTGCGCGCCTGGCCAGCTTTGTCGTGACCGGCATGGCGCCGGGCAAGTTCGACTTCCGCACCGACCCTGGTTCTGGCGACCGTCTGCTCCGTGCTGGGCATCGATTATAAGAAGAAGGTACACGCCGGCGGGCGCCCCATCCGCCTCGTCGAAAGCGGGGAGCGCGCGATCCGGGTAGTGCTCTGCGGTGCGACAGGAGCAAGTCCAATGAGTGCGTCGGCCCCGAAGCGCGTTCTTTTTCTGGACGGGTTGGGTTGCAACCCGTCCGGCTTCAAGCCGACCTACCTGCGGGGGCTCGGCTACGAGGTCGCGGCGCCGATGCTCTCCGACCGAGATTTCCCCGCCGCCGTTCGAGCCGGCGACGACGCGATGCAGTCGTTCGGCCCGGACGTCGTCGTCGGTTACTCGCGCGGTGCCAGCGTGGCGATGATGCTCGCCGACCGTTCGGCCCCCCGCCTCCTGATCGCACCGGCCTTACACTGGGTCGCCGAGGGGCGACCTTTCCGAGGGCGATTGGTCGTGTTGCACTCCGGCACCGACGACGGGCTCCCGCTTGCGGGCGTGGTGGAGCAGATGGCCCGCTGCGGGCTGCCGGCCGGGGCCCTGCGGGTGGTCGGAGACGATCACACCATGATCGACCGCGCGGCGCTCTCCGCACTCGAGGCCGCCCTGGCCGAACTGATCGCCGAGGCCTTCCCCTGACCCATTGCTTCGGCGATCGGCAGGCCCCGCGAGCGGTGGCCTCGTCAGGCGTTGAAGAACCAGGCGCGGAGGTTGGGTAGCAGGTGAGCGCGGGCAAGGGGGGGGCCGGGCGGCCAATCCGGCGATCCTGCCGCTGGGGCCTGCCGGAGCTCGCCTCGGGGCACATCCTTCCGCCGGCTCGCCAACCGATTGAAACCGGGAGGGGCAGCGGGAAGTACCCTGATGCGTAAGGGCGCGCGTCGAGCGTAGCCCCGCCACCCCCCTGGAGAGACTCATGATCCGACGCGGCTCACTCGGCGGACTGTTGCTGCTCGCGCTGCTCGTGCCCGGCCAGGGGCGCGAGCCCGTTCCAGAGGCGAAGGGGGAGGAGAAGGCCAAGCTCCTCGCGATCGGCAAGCCCGTCCCGCGCGGCGGCACCATGCGCGACCTCCGGGGGAACCGCCGGCCGGTCCACGACTTCAAGGGGCATCGCGCCCTCGTCCTCGCCTTCGTCGGGGCGGAGTGTCCCGTCTCCAACCTCTACCTGCCCGAACTGATCGCGCTGGAGAAGACGTACCGCAAGAAGCAGGTGCAGTTCCTGGCCATCTATCCCAACGAGCGCGAAGACCTCGACCAGATCGCCGGGCACGCCTACGACCGCGACGTGCCGTTCCCGGTGCTCAAGGACGTTGGCCAGAAGACGGCGAACCTGCTCGGCGTCACGCGCGTGCCGACCGTCGTGGTGCTCGACGGCGGGCACGTGCTGCGCTACCGCGGCCGCGTCGATGACCGCTACGGCGTGGCGTCCCGCCGGGCGAAGGCGACGCGCGACGACCTGCGCGTGGCGCTCGACGAGGTGCTGGCGGGCAAGGCCGTCAGCGTCCCCGAGGCCGAGGCCGATGGCTGTCTGATCGACCGGGGCCAGAAGCGCGCGCTCCGCCCGGTCAATTACAGCAAGCACGTCGCGCCCATCTTGCAGAAGAACTGCCAGGCCTGCCACCGGCCCGGACAGGCCGGCCCCTTTTCGCTCCTGACCTATGACGATGCGGCCAAGCATGGCCGAATGATCCGCGAGGTCACCGCCCAGCGGCGCATGCCGCCCTGGCACGCCGACCCGCGCCACGGGAAGTTTTCCAACGACCGGCGCCTGACGCGCGCGGAGATCACCACGCTGACGGACTGGGTCGAGGGGGGGATGCCGAAAGGCAACGACAAGGACCTGCCCAAACCGATCGTCTGGCCCAAGGGGTGGGCCCTGGGCGAGCCGGACCTGGTGATCCACGTGCCGGAGGAGTTCGAGGTCCCCGCGACGGGGACGCTGCCTTACAAGAACTGGATCATCGACCCCAAGTTCAAGGAAGACCGTTGGGTGCGGGTGGCCGAGGCCCGGCCTGGCTCGCCGGCGGTGGTGCATCACCTGGTCGTCTACGTGCAGGATGCGTCGGGCCGGATCATGGGGCGCGACGGGTCGATTACGATCCTGGTCGGCTGGGCGCCGGGCGACCTGGGGCTGGTCTGCCCGCCCGACACCGCCCTGCGCGTGCCCAAGGGCAGCCGGCTGCGGATCGAGATGCACTACACGCCCAACGGCACGGCGACGAAGGACCGTTCGTCGGTAGGACTGACGTTCGCGAAGAGGCCCCCCCGCTACGAGATGATGATGAGCGAGTTCGCCAACACGAACATCGTGGTCCCGGCGCACGACCCGCACTACAAGGCCGAGGCGACCTTCCGGGTGCGCGGCGACGCCCGCATCCTCAGCTTCGTCCCGCACATGCACTGGCGCGGCAAGGACTACCGCTACGACGCGGTCTACCCCGACGGCAAGCGCACGACGCTGCTTTCGGTGCCGCGCTGGGACTTCAACTGGCAGAACGTCTATCGCTTCCAGGAGCCGGTGAAGTTGCCGAAGGGGTCGAAGATCCACGCGGTGGCCCACTGGGACAACTCGCGGAACAACCTGCTCAACCCGGCGCCGGAAAAGAGGGCGCCCTTTGGCTTGCAGACGTGGGAAGAGATGATGGTCGGCTGGGTCTGCTACGTCTGGGAGCGCCCCGAGACGGCGGCGGAGCTGGCGAAGAGCCCGCCGAGCCCGGCCGACCTGTTCTTCGATCGGCTCGACACGAACGGCGACGAGGTCATCACGCCCGACGAGATACCCGAGCGCATGAAGGCGTTTCTGCCCCTTCTGGGCGTGAAGTTGCCGGACCGGATGACGCGGAAGGAGTTCGCGGTGATCTTCGAGAAGATGCGGAAGCGGGCGCCCAAGAAAGGCGGGGCGCCGGAGAAGAAGTAGGCGGACGAGGGCGCGGCGAGCGGAATGCCAGGGAGTCGAACCCTGCGAGCCGTGAGGCCCCCGGTTTTCAAGACCGGTGCGACCAGCCGATAGTCGCCTGCATTCCACGAT
>JBBSEZ010000539.1:0-5961 GCA_038239195.1 Gemmatales bacterium | reverse complement strand
CCTGCTCCCGCCCGCCCGGCCTTGCCACGAAGCCATCGACCACTACCTCGACGCCCGGCTCAAGGACGAGAACGTCAAGCCCGCCCCGCAGGCGGACGACGCCACCCTCATCCGCCGGCTCACCCTCGACCTCGTGGGCCGTATCCCCACCGCCGCCGAGACCAGGGCGTTCGTCGAGTCGGCCGATCCCGCCAAGCGCGCCAAGCTCGTCGATCGACTGATGGCCTCGCCGGCCTACGTCCGCCATCAGGCGACGGAGCTCGACGCCATGCTGATGGCCGGCTACCGCCCTCAAGGGCCAGTCGCCGATTCGCCCGAGGTGGCCCGCGTTGCGCAGGGCGACCACGGCCACGCCGTGCTTCGCCGACTTCTCGATCCCCAGCCGCATCGCCTGCTCGCCGATGGTCTGGCCGAAGCCGAACTGCCCATCGACGACGGCGAGGGCCTCGTTCTCGAAGACGACCTGAATGTCGCGGTTGGCGAGAACCTTCCCGTCGCGCAGCCACTGGACGTAGGACGGCACGCGGATGACGCCGTGGGAATCGTGCCCGACCAGGTTGGCTTCGACCAGGTGGGCCGCTACACGCTCGGCCTCGGCCGGCTGGCAGCCCGCCGCGCGGAAGATGGCAGAGGCGAGCTCGCGCAAACGCTCCGGTCGAAAGTTCATGGCTTCGTCCTCTCTTCGCGCACGAACTTCTGGAGCGTGTGGCAGGAGGCCGGCACGAGCCCCGCGCGCCCGCCCGCCGACAGGGCCACCTCGGCGACGTAGAGGTCGCCGCGCGAATCGACGCAGAGGCCGTGCGGCGCGAAGAAGTCGCCCGGGGCACAGGGCTGTCGCCGCCGCCCCAGCGGGCCTGGAGGGCACCGCTCCGGTCGAAGACGCTGACCCGCCCCCCGGGAGCGCCCGGCGCGGCAGGGCCGGTGCCGGGCCATAGCCCCGCGCGAAAGCCCAGCTCGGGCACGTAGACCCAGCCGCACCCGCGGTCGAGGAACACCTGACAGGGGCGGGCCACGTCGGCCCACTCCCCCCGGTAGGCGCCCTCGGCCGCGAAGAGCTGCACCCGGCTATTCTCGCGGTCCGCGACGTACACGGTGCCGTCCGCATCGACGGCCAGGCCGTGAGGTATCTGAAACTGACCGGGACCGCTCCCCGGCTCGCCCCAGGATTGCAGCAGCCGGCCATCGGGCGCGAAGCGGTGGACGCGCGCGTTGCCGTAGCCGTCGGCGACGTAGAGGTCGCCCGACGGGCCCAGCGCCAGGTTGGTCGGGTAGTTGAACGGCGGGCCGGCGTGGCGGATCGTCCGGTAGTCGATGCTGGTGGCCCCGGTGTCGGAGGGGCGCCCGCTCGTCCCCAGCGTCAGGAGCGGCCGGCCCTCGGGGGTGAAGGCGCGGACGGTGTGGCCGAAGTCGTCGGTGCAGTAGACGGTGTCGTCGGGGCCGATGAAGATGCCGTGCGGCCGGACGAACGCCCCCTCGCCCCATGCCGCCACGAACGTCCCGTCGGGCTCGTAGATGCGCACCGGGTGAGGGCCGCGCAGGAAGACGAAGACGCGGTCGCGCCGGTCGCAGCCACGGCGACGGCCTCCCCGTCGGGCCCGTCGCCGGGGAACTTCGCCCAACGGAGATCGACGCGGTAGCGGAAGGGGGGCTGACCGACGCTCGCGTTCCGGGTCATCACGCGCGTTGATTCGTCCATCGTGGGCCTTTCCCGATCGGTGGAGGGTGGCTCGCGGCCCGGAAGATCGTACCGCCGACCTGCGCGAGACGCAAGCATTCGGGACCAGGTCGTCGATAGCCCCAGGCAAGGCGTCCTTGGCGTTGACGTGCTTCAGCGCCGACTTGACGGCCCCCCAGTTGGAATGGCCGAGCACGATCACCAGCGACACGCGTAGTTCCGCGATCGCGTATTCGAGTGGGGGAAGCTCCCCGCCCTCGTCGCGGCCAGGCCCTTGACCGGCGGCCCTCGGCGCGGCGGGGAACAGAGAGCCCGGGTCGGGCTCAGCCCCGGCCCCGGATGGCGTCGAGGGCGGGCCCGCCACTCAGCCCGCCGCCCGCGGAGGCCCACCCGCGTGGGGTCAAGCAGGTTCCGGGTGTTGCTCCTGCTTGTCCTCGGCGCCCGTCAGGAACTCGATTTTCCCGCTGGTGACGTCATACATCGCCCCCACGATGGCGATCCTCCCCTCTCGGACGAGCCGGGAGAGCGTCCCGCGCTCCCGGCGCATGATTTCGACCACACGCAAGACGTTCAGGACGGCCACGACGTTGACGAACGATTCCTTCTTGCCCGCCGACGGGTCGGCGCCCCGGGATACGGCCTGCTCGATCGATTGCTGGACGTCCAGGATGACGTCACCGAGGTGCTCGCAGCCGGTGGCCTCGGCTGCCGTCCGGCCATCGCGGACCAGATCGATGGCCGCGGTCACCGCACCGCACCGCGTGTGCCCCATCACGAGGACCAGCTTCGCCCCGGAGACCGCGCACCCGTACTCGACGCTCCCCAGCACCTTCCGGCTCGTCACGTTCCCGGCGATGCGGACGCTGAAGACGTCTCCCACCCCCAGGTCGAAGATCAGCTCGGCGGGGGTGCGGGAGTCGATGCAGCTGAGCACGACGGCCAGCGGGTGCTGCCCGGCGGCCGTCGCACTCACCTGGCGGCCGAGGTCGCGAGTTAGGCGTTGGCCCGTGAGGAACCGCTCGTGCCCGTCCTTCAGGATTTGCAGCACCTGCCGCGGGGTGACCGCGGCCTGGAGCTCGCGCGTGGAGTAGTCCACGTACTGGATCTGGTCCCGGAGCTGATACTTGCTCCGGAACCCGAGCAAGCTCACCTCCACGCCCCGCGCCGGCCCGGTCTGCTCCTTGAAGTCCCGGATCAGGTCGAGCACGTCCGGGTCGATGTAGTCGGTGCCCTGCGCGTCGAGCAGCACGTGCCCGCCGGGGGGGGCCTCGTCCAACACCTTGTGCAGGGCGGCGCGGTTCAGGAAGCTCACCTGGTTGGCCAGCTCGACGTGCAGCACGTCGCCGCCCAGGTGCTTCTCCACGAAGCGGCGGATCGGGCGGCGCAGGTTGCTGTTGAGGATGAAGCCGAGGCTCACCGCCAACCCGATCAGGACGCCGACCAGCAGGTCGGTCAGGACGATGGCCGCCACGGTCAGCGCGAAGGGGATGAACTGGTAGCGCCCCTCGTCCCACATCCGCTTCACGAGCGCCGGGCTGGCCAGTTTGGCCCCCGTGACCAGCAGGATCGCCGCCAGGCAGGACAGCGGGATCAGGTTCAGCCACACGGGCAGGAGCGCGACGCTGACCAGCAGCAAGGCCCCGTGAATGATCGTCGCGAGCTTCGTCCTGCCCCCGGCGTTGATGTTCACGGAACTGCGGGCGACGACCGACGTCACCGGGAGCCCGCCGATCAGCCCGGCGGCGACGTTCCCGATGCCCTGGGCCAGCAGCTCCCGGCTCGGGAGCGAGGTGCGCTGGCGCGGGTCGATCTTGTCGATCGCCGCCAGGTTCAGCAGCGTCTCCAGCGAGGCCACGGCGGCGATCGTTGCCGCCGCGGCGTACACCGCCGGGTTGGACCACTGGGAGAAGTCGGGCGACTGCAGGAACCGGAAAAACCCGGCCGCGCTGTCGGCCACCGGCACCCGGACGAGGTGGCTGGGCTCGATGAGCCACGGCTCGCCGAGGCGGCGGAACCACAGGGTAGCCCCGACGCCCAGCAGCACCACGGCCAGGGGGGCGGGGACGGGCGACTGCTTCAGGGGCCTCCACCTGCCCCACAGCACCAGCACGGTGATCGACACAAGGCCGAGCGCGGCCGCGCCGAGCTGCACGCCCCCGATCGTTCGGGCGAGCTCGGAGAACGTGTTCTCGTCGTCCGGCTGCCAGAAGGCCATGTCCCCCTGCGGGTCGGGGTCGTGGCCCAGGACGTGGGGGATCTGTTTCAGGATGAGGATCATCCCGATCGCGGCCAGCAGGCCCTTGATCACGCTGGACGGGAAGAAGGCGGCGATGGACCCGGCCCTGGCCAGTCCCAGGCCGATTTGGATCACCCCCGCGAGGACCACCGCCAGCAGGAACGCCGGGAACGACCCGAGGGAGGCGATCTGGGCGGCCACGATCGCCGTCAAGCCGGCGGCGGGGCCGCTGACGCTGGTGTGCGACCCGCTCAACGTCCCCACCAGGATACCGCCGACGATCCCGGCCAGCACCCCCGCGAACAGCGGGGCGTTGGACGCGAGCGCCACCCCCAGGCACAGGGGCAGGGCCACGAGGAACACCACCAGGCCGGCCGTGAGGTCTCGCGCCCAGGTCGGCGGTGCCGCCCCGCTGCTCGGTGTCATGGCTGATCCCTCCGTTATCACTACCGTCCAGGGCAATCGCTCCGCCGCTCGCGCTACCTTGCCGCCACGCTCCCCGAACGCCTGCTGGCCTGATGTGCCCAGCACTCGCTCGAAGACCAACTCAACCGTCACCGATCACGACCTGTTCGCGGAGCTTGCGACTCAGCGCCGGCATGATTCGTCCTTTTGCTGAAGTCTTTCCGCAGGGCCCCCTCCAGCGAGCTGTCCACCAAAATCAGCAAGCCCACGCGCAACTCGATCGCTCCCGGGCCGTGCTGCCCGGCCGATGACCGAGGGCCTTGTTCGATCGCGGCGTACGGGAGCGGGGCACGAGCGAAGAGCGCAGGGCTGCCCGCCGGACGCGCGTTCGCGAGGCCCTCAGCGAGGGGCGCTCATCGTTGCAGGGACATGAGGAGATAGAGGAGGGGGGGCCGGGCCGGTTGGCAAGAGCCTTGTCCCAGCGGCCCGCCCCAGTGGAGGGCGGGCGTGGACGAGAGGGCAACAAGGGCGCCCAGGCCGCCGGGCAGCGGTTCGGCGCCCTTCCGCGAATTGCTGTGCGGGTGCCGGGGGGCCGAGCGGGTGAAGTCGTTGTTCCGGGCGGCCAGCACGTCGTCGTCAGGGCAGGGGGTGGCGGCGGCGCATTGGTCGTCCAGCGCGGCCGATGCCGCGAGAAGGACCATCAGGATGTAGGAAAACCGTTTCTTCATCGCGGCCCGCCCGGCGCGGCAGCTTGATGTTTGGTATCACCAGGCCGCCCGATCTGTGATAGGGATGTTCTACGAGACGGACGGATCGACGTCCACAGAGGGCCCCACTTCGTAGAGTGGCCAGGAGAGGCGCGTGCGCACCCCAATACGGGCTGCGATGTCGAGCGCGGGCCTGGCGCCCCAGCACGCCCCGCCGGCTGACCGGGGCCGCCCTCCCTTGCAAACTCGCCCGCGCCCTCCGGCCAAGATAAAACGCGGTCCTTGCAGTGCATCACTTCTGGCTAACGATCCAGTCGCGGTATCAAGTGGCTAAATCGATGACCGCAGCCAAGTTCTCGTCATCGTCCTTACTTCCGTGAAACGCTCCAGCGGCAAGCTGGCCAGGTAGTCCCGGGCGGCCTGCTCGTACCCGCGCCGCAGGGCCTCCTGCGCGCGTGTCCTGCCCACGCGCCTTTTCCTTCCGGGCCAGGATTTTTCGCGCCAGGTCTACCCCCTCGCGCCTCCGCAGAGAAGGGCACGGGCCGCGCGCCCCAAACCGTTGCGAAAAATCTTGTTGCCCACTTTACCCGCCCCGTGCTACCATGTTCCTGGAATGAGAGGGCAAACGTACTCTCCCTGCCAGCCTGCCCCCCAGGGCACCAACGGTGCCTCCCGCCGACAGGCCCCGCAAGAGGGCACAGGACCGCAACGGTCCGCCAGAGGAACTTCACGATGAGGATGCTCCGCCTGACCCTGGCCGTCGTGGCCGCCTTCGCGGCGGCCGGGCCGCTGTCGATCGCCGCGGACCTGCTCCCGCCCGCCCGGCCTTGCCACGAAGCCATCGACCACTACCTCGACGCCCGGCTCAAGGACGAGAACGTCAAGCCCGCCCCGCAGGCGGACGACGCCACCCTCATCCGCCGGCTCACCCTCGACCT
>JBBSEZ010000538.1:0-5988 GCA_038239195.1 Gemmatales bacterium | reverse complement strand
GTTACAAAACCACCCGGCCTGGGGCTCCAGCGGCACCCCCGCCGCGCTGGGGGGGTTGGATTCCCCCGCCGTGGCGGCGCGGGGCTGCCCCACGGGCGGGAGACTTGCGAAACGAACATCGAGGCCGGCTCGCTCCTGCACAACATGTCCGCCCCGCCCCGGACCGTGCTGCGCCACGACGCCAGCGACGACTTCCTCGTCGGCCAACGCCTCGTCTATCAGGCGCCTAGCCTGCTCGATACGAGCCCCGCCGCGCTCCTGGAGTTGCTCGACGGCCGGCCGTGGGCGGATGGCCGGGGCGTCGAGGCGGAGCTGCGCCGGCGCTTGAGCGCCCATGCGCGCGAGTTGGCCCTCCCCGCCGCCGTCCCCCTCGTGGACCAGTGTGGGGCTGAGCATCGCCTTTGCTCGGAATTGCTCGACGTGCTGACGGTACTGGCGAAGTCGTCGGCCCACGTCTACCTGCGCGACAAGGAGCCGAACCTGGCGGCGATCCGCTCTGGGCGCCGCGCCATTCTCTTGCTGCCGACCGACGGGAGGCCCTCATGACTGTTTCCCTCGCCGAGCGCATCCTCGACTGCTTCCCCAGCGGGACCTATGCGCTGGTGGCCCTGCTGCGCCTGCTCGACGTCGTCGAGACGGACGAGGTGCCCACCGCCGCCGTCGAGTGTCGCGCCCAGCCGCGCTTGCTCGTCAACCCGGCGTTCGTGGCGGAGTGGGCGCCGACGCCCGAGAAGTTGCTGATGCTGGTCATGCACGAACTGCACCACGTGCTGCTCGGCCACTGCCGGCTGTTCCCGCGCGTGACCTGGGTGGACAACCTCGCCTTCGACGCCGTCATCAACGCCCTGCTCTGTCGCATGTTTCCCGAGCCGGAGCACGTGCGCTTCTTCACCGACTACTACCGCGACGACCACTTCCCCGATTGCCTGCTGCGCCCCGTCGCCGGCTGGCCCGCGCCCGCCGCGCCCGAACTGCCGCCAGCGCTCCTGGCGCCGGAGCTCCGCGAGGTGGGCGACGTCTACCGGGCGCTGTATTCCGCGAAGGGGGCGAGCTACGGCGACCTCTACGGCGCCCTGGCGAACCTGCTGAACGAGGCGCTCGCCGCGGCGGTCCCGCTCCTGGGCGATCACCGTCCCGGCGGGGGCAGTTCCTCCGGCGGCGAGCTGGAGGCCCGCTCCCCGGTCCTGTTCGACGCCGTGCGCCAGATCGTCGAGCGCTGGCCCCAGCCGCCGGATCCCATTGCGGGGCGCTCCCTGGCCGACCTGCTCCTGGACGAGGCAGTCCGGCCGAAGGTGCGCCCCACCAACCGCGCGACGCTGCGCCGACTGTTCCGCCTGGTCGGCTCTTGCGAGGGGGAGGATGGCGTGCGCCGCGCCTGGAAGGAGGGGCCCTCGCCCGTCGAAACGCCCCTGCCGACCTTCGACCGGCGCTCGGTGGTGCTGCGGGCCCTGGGCGCGCAGCCCTTGCTCCACGCCGGCAGCGTGTCGCGACGGCAGCGCCGGCCGGCCGGGGAGAAGGTCCACGTCTACCTCGACGTGAGCGGCAGCATCGGCAACCTGAAAGGGGCCCTCTATGGCGCCGTCCTCGACTGCCGTGCCTTCGTTCATCCCGTCGCCCATCTGTTCTCGACGGCGGTCGTTGACGTGTCGCTCGCCGACCTGCGCCGCGGGCGCTGCGAGACGACGGGCGGCACGAGCATCGACTGTGTGGCCGAGCACCTGCGGGCCCACGCGGTGCGCCGGGCGGTGCTCATCACCGACGGCTTCGTGGGCCCGCCGGCGGGGGAGCACCGCGAGACGTTGAGCAAGGCACGGCTGGGCGTGGCCCTGACGCCGGGGATGGCCAGCCGCGACGACCTGAAGGACGTGACCGACTACTGGGGCCAGCTCGGTGGAGGAATGTAGCCCGCGACGGTGTCGCGGTCCCCACCGCGGAGCGGCGGATTACATTGGCCCCACCACCCTACCCCGTCCAGGAGAAGTGACCATGAGCCTCCTCTTTCGCGCGGCCGAGTGGGTATTCCCCGGCCATCCCGACAAGCTGTGCGACGCCATCGCCGACGCTCTGGTGCAGGAGGCCGCTCGACGCGAAAAGCGCGCCCTGTGCGGCGTCGAGGTCGCCGTTCACCGGGCCAACGTCTTCGTGACGGGGCGCATCGCTTGCCCTGGCGCCGAAACCATCGACGTGCCGGCGCTGGTGCGCGAGGCGTTCGCCAGCGCCGGCCATGGCGGAGAATGGTATCCGGGGCCCGAAAAGGTGAAGGTGACCGCTGATCTCTGCCTCGGACCGTTGCACGAGGGCGAGGCGGAGTTTCGCCGCGTCGCCGACGATCAGTCGATCGTCGTTGGCCATGCGGTCGATCTGCCCGGCGCCAACCACCTGCCGGCGGAGCAGTGGCTCGCCTATCGACTCGGGCACCGGCTCCAGCGGCTGCGCGCGGAACTGCCCGACCTGCGCCTCGGCCCCGACGGGAAGGTGGCGGTGGTGCTGGCCGAGGAGGGCGAAGCGCTGCGCCTGGCGGCCTTCAGCGCCTCGCTCCAGCAGCAGGTCGGCGGGCCCGAGGTCGAGCTCAACCGAGCGGTGCGCGACTGCCTGAAGGAGGAGCTTCACGAGGCGACGTGGCGCTTGCCGGGCTTCCATCCCGCGGTACCGGAGGAGGTGACGGTCAACGGCGCGGGCAACTTCGAGGTGGGCGGGCCGGAGGGCGACAACGGGCTGAGCGGGAAGAAACTGGTGATGGACGCCTACGGGCCGCGCGTGCCGATCGGCGGCGGGGCCCTGAGCGGGAAGGACTTCTACAAGGTCGATCGCGCCGGGGCGATCCTGGCCCGCCGGCTGGCCAAGGCGGTCGTCCTCGCGGGGGGCGCGGCGAGTTGCACGGCGACGCTGGCCTTCTTTCCGGGGATGGAGCGGGCCCGCGTGCTCGCGCTTTGCGACCAGGAGGGGCGGGCCCTCGACGCGGCCCGCTGGGCGGGACTGTTCGACCTGTCGCTGGCCGGCGCCGGCGATCGCTGGACCGGGACGGCCGATCTCGTGGACGTGGCGCGCCACGGGCACTTCACCGACGCCGGCCGGCCCTGGGAGGCGCTCCACTTCGACGATCGACAATGAGCGACGTCGAGGGCCAGGCGCCAGGCAAGATGGCCGGCTGGGACGATTGTGTCTTCTGGCGCACCTGCAAGGGTTGGGCATCCTGGCGCGGGCGTAAAAGAAACGCAGGCCCTGTCGCTCAAAGTCTCCCGGGCAGGGGCGCGAACGAGCTAGACGTGGCGCCCTCATGCGTTACACTTGCGTTGGCAACGAACCCGACGACTTCCTCGATGCCGCCTCGCAGCCGTAGGCCCTTCCCGCGCGTCTGCACGCTGGTCCTAGCGCACGTCGCAGTGTGTCTCCTTCCGGCGCTAGCGCGATGGTTCGGCTTGCGCGCCTGGCTGCGCCTGGAGCGCGGGTTGCCGTTTTCGGGCTGTCCGGTGGTGTCCCAGCCGCCGGGCCCCGGCACCTGGAGAGAGAGGCATGAACCACGAAGAAGCGTTGAAGCAGTTGGCTTGCGAGTGCCCGCGCAAGATCATGGGCTTGCTGCACGCCAAGGGCCTGTACGTCCACGGCAACAGCGCCCGCTTCCCGGGCAAGGTGCTGTGCTTCCACAAGGACAGCCCCCTGCCCGACGACTGGGTGCCCACCCCCGCCCAGGCCGCCCTCGTCGAGACCGGCCAGCAGCAACGGCCCCCTGCCGCACACGGTTGAAAGCCACTGGAGGGCTCATGAGAATTAGCCACAGATGAACACAGATGAACACAGATGGAAGAAAGGCCGAGAGAGGCCAGAAAAAGCCTCCGATCCACCTTCCTCTTTTGTCTTATCCGTGTTCATCTGTGTTCATCTGTGGCTAACTCTCTTTCGTCCGCAGCGGAACGCCACTCACTCCGCCGCCAGCGACGCGCACACCAGTTCCTTGTCGTTCCTCCAGAACACGCAGCGATTGGCGAACGCGGGGTGGCTCCAGACCACGTCGCGCCCGTGTGCCTTGCCGGTCGGCTCCAGCATCTTCCAGCGATCGATCTCCTGATAGCCCTTGGGACTGAGCCTGGCGACGATCAGGTGCCCCGTCTCGCTGGCGATGAAGAAGCGCTGGCCGTTCTTCACCAGGAACGCCGTGCCCGAGACGACGCGCTTGCCGCCGACCGGCGCGTAGTCCTGCCAGAGCCGCTTGCCCGTCACCAGATTGGCGCAGCGCAATTCCCCGTTGAGGTCGATGCCGTAGAGGTAGCCATCGTCGATGAACGGCGTCGGGTTCTTCGCGTAGAGCGCCGTGTCGCGCTTGCCGGTCCACACCACCGTCGCCGCCGGCCGATCAGAGGCCAACTTGATGAGGACGGACGCCTGGAACATTCCGCTGACGAACAGGTAGTCGCCGTACTTGCGCGGCGTCATGATCGACATGCCGGCGATCGGGGCGCAGGGGACCGACCAGTAGGGCTTGCCGGTCTCCGGGTCGAGCCCGTTGATCGACTCGGCGTGCCAGATCAGGAGTTGCTTGCGGCCCCCCGCCTCGATCATCGCGGGCGAACTGTAGCCCGGGCCGGTGGCCGTCAGCGAGCGCCAGAGCTCCTTGCCGGTGTCCTTGTCGAAGGCGACCGCGACGCTGCCCTTGCCGCCCACGATGCAGAAGAGCTTCTTGCCGTCCACCAGCGGATGGCTGCAGAAGCCCCACATGGGCGTTGGGGCCTTGTAGTCCTTTTTGAAGTCCTTCGACCAGAGGAC
This sequence comes from Gemmatales bacterium, assembly GCA_038239195.1. Taxonomy (GTDB): domain Bacteria; phylum Planctomycetota; class Planctomycetia; order Gemmatales; family Gemmataceae; genus JBBSEZ01. Next base: position 1,227 of record JBBSEZ010000538.1, on the reverse strand, counting down.
AGTCCCCTTGGCGGCGTCGAGACAGAAGAGGTTGCCCTCGGCGCCGAGCGTATAGGCCTTCCCGCCCGAGACGGTGGGCGTGCAGCGCGGCCCGGCGGGGTAGGAGAGGTTGTAGGGGCAATCGTATTCGTGCTTCCAGACCTCCTTGCCGCTGTTGGCGTCGAGGCAGAGCACGCGCTCCTTGCCTTCGACCTTGCCGCGCGCGAACGGGTTGCCCTCGACGGTCTTCTTGCTGAGGTGGTCGGTGACGTAGACGCGCCCGCCAACCACGGCGGGGCCCGAGTAGCCGTGCGCGACGGGGGCGCGCCAGAGGACCTTGGGCCCGCCCTTGGGGAACTTGTCGAGGATGCCGTTCTCGCGCCAGATGCTGTCGCGCTGCGGGCCCAGCCACTGTGGCCAGTCGTCGGCACGCGCCGGGAGGGCCAGGGCAAACAGCACGGCGAGGGAAGACAACCAGCGAACGGGGCTCGTCATCGGGGAAGGGCCTCCTTGGGGGCACAGAAGCAGGTTGCGGAGGGGGTTGCTCAGGCGGCGAGGGCCTGGTCCCTCGCCTGGGCAAAGACGTAGTTCCAGGCCGCGAACAGCCCCGCCAGGTCGGAAAGCACCAGTTCGAGAAGCTCCCGCGTGAAGGCCTGGCCTTCGAGCTTGCCGAATTGCCAGAGGGAGCCGTTGGACACACAGCCCAGGATCGGGCTCGCGGGGCGATCGTTCATCTGCTGCGCCGCCAGCATGGCCGCCAGGCACTGCCCCCAGCCGGCGTCGAAGTCGTCCTTCTTGGCCTCCACGACCAGCACGTAGGGCCGATCGCGCACGATGCCCAGGGCCGAGCGCCGCGAGAAGAAGTAGTCGGGCACGCCCAGCAGAGGCTCCTCCTTGCCCAGGGTGACGTGGCTCCACAGCAGCAGGGAGTCGCTGTAAGGCCTCCAGGCGGCGCGTAAGACCGGGGCGATGAGAAACTCGCAGATGGCCGCCTCCGATGCTCGAACGTCCACGTTCTGGAGCGCGAACGTCAGTTCCTCCTGGAAGCGAGGATCGACCGGCACCGGCGCCGGGACGAGGAACGAAGCGACGTGGACGCTGAGGCGGTAGGCCTGGGCGACCTCCTGAATGCTCTTGAACGTCCCGAAGGCCATGATCCGTGTTCCTCGATGCGGGCGGCGGGAGCCGACGTCTTGCCCACCGTAACCGCGCGCCCACAAGGGCAAGAGCGGGGGGGCGCGGGGGGGG
>JBBSEZ010000537.1:0-6017 GCA_038239195.1 Gemmatales bacterium | reverse complement strand
CCGTGTGTGGTTCCTGTCTCGAAGTCCACCTTCGAGGTCGTCCTCCTTTTGTCTGGCGCCGAGCCGTCCACCCCTCCTCCGCCCCTGCCGCCCCTCCGCGCGGCGCCTCGGGGTCCGATTTCTCAGGGCTGCTCCTGCACGAAGGCGCTGGCCTCTCGCCCCTCGTCCGGTTACACTGCACCTCGGCCCTCCCATTCTTCCCGAGGACGACCTCATGCGCCTGGCAACGACGTTCTTCCTGATCGGCGGCGCGGGCCTGGCGCTTCACGTCTCCCTGCCAACGCCCGCCCCGCAACGCGCCGCCCTCGCCGAAGCGCCCAAGGAGGCCCCCGTCCTGCCGCGCCCCGCGAAAAAAGAAGCTCCCCTCTCGCCTCAGCACCAGGAGGCGCTGCGCCGACTCGACGAGCTGCGCCCCGAGCTGGTGAGGATCAACCAGGACGTATGGGCCTATGCCGAGGTCGGCCTCGAAGAGCATCGCTCCGCCGCCCGGCTCATCGGCGCCCTCAAAAAGGGCGGGTTTCGCGTGCGCGAGGGCGTCAGCAACATGCCGACTGCCTTCGTCGCCGAGTACGGCTCCGGCGCGCCCATCATCGGCATCCTCGCCGAGTACGACGCCCTTCCCGAGCTCTCGCAGCAGGCCGGCGGCAAGCGCCTCCCCTTCGCCGGCCGAAACACCGGCCACGGCTGCGGGCACTGTGCCCTCGGCACCGCCACCGTCGGCGCGGCCCTCGCCGTCAAGGAGGCCATGGTCAAGCACAAGCTCAAGGGCACCCTGCGCGTCTACGGCACCCCCGCCGAGGAAACGGTCATCGGCAAGGTCTACATGGCCCTCGACGGGCTGTTCGACGACCTCGACGTCTGCCTGCACTGGCACCCCGGCACGCGCAACCGCCTTTGGTACGGCTCGTCCAAGGCGCTGATCTCGGCCAAGTTCACCTTCAGCGGCCTGGCCGCCCACGCCTCCGGCAGCCCCGACAAGGGCCGCAGCGCCCTCGACGGCGTCGAACTCATGAACGTCGGCGCCAACTACATGCGCGAGCACGTCAAGGAAACGAGTCGCATTCACTACGTCATCACCAACGGCGGGGGGCAGCCCAACGTCGTCCCCGCCACCGCCCAGGTGTGGTACTACGTCCGCGCCAACACCCACGAGGACGTCGAGCGCCACTTCGCCTGGCTCCGCGAGATCGCCGACGGCGCCGCCAAGATGAGCCGGACCAGGGTCGCCGTCAAGATCGACACCGACTGCCACGAGATCGTCCCCAACCTCCCCCTGTCGCGCGTCATCGAGCGCAACATGCGCCGGGTCGGCCCGCCCGTCTTCGACGCCAAGGACCGGGCGCTGGCCAGGCAACTCCAGGAGCCACTGCGCGCCGACTTCGGCATCGCCCCCGAAGCGCCGCTGCACGAAGTCCTCGACCCGCTGCCGGAGAGGCCCTACCCGGCCGACGGCGGTTCGACCGACGTGGGCGACGTTAGCTGGCACGTGCCGACGGGTGGCTTCGGCACGGCCTGCTTCGCCCTGGGCAGCCCCGGACACAGTTGGCAGAACGTCGCCGCCATCGGCTCGCCCCTGGGCCACAAGGGCATGCTCGTCGCCGCCAAGGTGCTCGCCCTCACCGCGCTCGACCTGTTCCAAGGCCCGGGCGCCGTCAAGGACGCCAGGGCCGATCTCCAGCAGCGCATGAAGGGGCGAAAGTACACCACGCTCGTCCCCAAGGGACAGAAAGCGCCCAAGACGATCCGATAAGACTTGCGCCGCGAGAAAATGGCCTGTAGGACGGCTCTCCCGAGCCGTCCTGCTGGAGGACGGCTCGGGAGAGCCGTCCTACGAAGAGTAGACGCTTGACGATCCTGGGCCTCGGAGTAGATAGCCCCCATGAGCGCTGCGACAACTCCGCCTCTCGCCCTGCGCCAGCTCGCCGGCCTCGTCCGGGACGACTTCCGCCGCGCCTTCACGCCGCTCGTCCTGTTCGAGCTCGCCTTCAAGGGGGTTGGCGTCCTGGTCCTGTTGCCCGGCCTGACCTGGGCGCTGTCGGCGCTCGTCCAGGCGACCGGCCGAACGGTCGTCACCAACAACGACATCGCCGCCTTCCTCCTCTCGTTCGAGGGGGCCCTCTACGCCACCCTCTTCGCCGTCGCCACGCTCGGCCTGTGGCTGCTCGAACACGCCGGGGTGATGACCGTCGTCGTCCTCAAGCACTACGGCTTCCAGAGCAGCATCAAGCGCATGCTCGTCATCGTCGGCTTCGCCTTTGGCCGCATCCTCCGCCTCGGCCTCGCCATCCTCGCCGCCGCCGTCGTCGGCCTGGCGCCGTTCGTCGGGCTGGCCCTCCTGACGCGTTCCTGGCTGCTGTCGGAGTACGACGTCAACTATTACCTCGCCGCCCGCCCTCCCGCGCTCTACCAGGCCGTCGCCCTCTTCGCCGCCCTCGCTCTGGGTGCCGCGGCGCTGACGGGCTACCTCTACGTCCGCTGGTCCTTCTCGCTCGCCATTGTCGTCTTCGAGGGCCGCCAGCCGATCCCCGCCATGCACGAGAGCGCCCGACGCGTGCGCGGGGCCTTCTGGCGCATCGCCCTCGTCCTGGGCGGCTGGCACCTGCTGGGCATCGCTCTGAGCGCTGCCTGCCTCTTTCTCTTCCGCGCCTCCTGCTCCTATCTGCTCGACGGGGTGGGCGCCCGGCCCAGCGTCGTCATCCCGACGGTCGCGATCCTCTTCGTCCTCAAGTTGCTGCTCCTGGCCCTGGTGTCGTTCCTGGCCGTCACCGTCCACTGCCTGCTCATCCTGCGCCTCTACGCCGAGCGCAGCATCCAGTTCGGCGCCATCGAGCCGGGCGGCTGGGTGCCCGCCGTCGTCGCCGAGGCCCCGCCCACGCCCTGGTTGATCCAGCGCTGGCGCTATGGCGCCGTGGGCCTGGCGTGTGGTGTGCTGCTCGCCTGCGGCCTCGTGGCCGGGCGCCTCGAAGCGCCCCGCAAGCTCCAGGTCACCGGCCACCGCGGACACAGCACCGCCGCCCCGGAGAACACCCTCGCCGCCATCCGCGCCGCCATCGCCGCTGGGGCCGACTACGCCGAGATCGACGTGCAAGAGACCAAGGACGGGCAAATCGTCCTCCTCCACGACGACGACCTCATGCGCGTCTGCGGGAGGCGCGGCATGGTGCGCGAGTTCGCGCTCGCCGAGCTCAAGGAGATGGACGCCGGCAGTTACTTCGGCGAGAAGTTCCAGGGCGAGAAGCTCCCCACCCTGCGCGAGGTGATTCACGAGGCGCGCGGCAAGATCAAGCTCAACGTCGAGCTCAAGTTCGCCGACGAGGACAAGGCCGACAAGCGCGACGGCCCCCGCCGCAAGAAGACCGGGACCGTTCGCAAGAAGGAAACGCGCGCCGAGAAGAAGCAGCGCACCATCGTCCAGAAGGAGCGCCTGGCCCACAAGGTCGCCGACATGATTCGCGAGGAGAAATTCGAGAAGGAGTGCATCGTCATGTCGCTCGACTACGAGGGGCTCCTGATTGCCAAGAAGCAGAACCCGCAGTTGCGCACGGGCCTCATCGTCACCGCAACCTTGAGCGATCTCAAATACTCCCAGGTGGACGTCTGGAGCGTCAACGCCTCGCTGGTGAACGACGCCCTGGTGCGCAAGGCGCACCTGCTGGGCAAGGAGGTCCACGCCTGGATGCTCGACAAGAAGTCGCAGGGCGAGCCGGAGATGCGCCGGCTGATCCAGCGCGGCATCGACAACATCATCACCGACTACCCGGAGCGCGCCGTCAAGCTCCGCGACGAGCACCAGGAACTGTCCGACGTCGATCACATGCTGCTGGCCTACCGATCGCTGCTCGAACTGTGAGCGAAGGGCCCCAACCCGATTTTCCAAGGAGCAATGCATGACGACTTCCCCAACAACGGGGCGCCGGCCCTTCGGCCGCGTGGCCCTCGCCGGCTTCCTGTTGGCGCTGGCCGGCCTGACGGCGGGGCCGTGGGGCGCCGCCGCCGACAAGGAGCCGGCCCTGCCGCCCCCGCTCGCGGCCGACCTCAAGTTAGTCCCGCCCGACGCCCTCTTCTTCGCGACGATGCGCGTCGGCGACCTGAAGAAGGCCCCGCTCGCCGACAAGGCCCTCGACTTGCTCCGCCTCAACGACGAGCGGGCGGTTCGGGAGGCGCTGAAGCTGTTGCTGCTGCCCCCCGAGGCCATCGAGCGCGCTACCGTGGTGCTGCCGGCCGCGGGCAAGGACTTCGCCCCCGAGCCGGTGTTGATCGTTCGCACGGCGAAGGCCTACGACAGGGAAAAGCTCCTCCGCGCCTTCTCGCCCGACGCGAAGGAGACGAAGTTCCGTCGGCGGACTTACCACGTGCGCTCCGGCAAGGGCGGGCCGCGGGAAGGAGCGCTCCACCTGCTCGACGAGCGCACGTTCCTGCACGGCTCGGTCGGTACGCTCGGGGCCTTGCTCGGCCGCCGGGAAGGCAAGGCCGACGAGAACAAGGGCCCGCTGGCCGCCGCGCGCCGGCTGGCGGGCAAGCACCACGTCGTCGCGGCGGTCCAGCCCAACGCGATGCTGGCCCTGTGGATGCTCGAGGCGGGGGGCCCCCCCCGGGACGTCGATAAAAAGGTCGAGAGCAAGCCGATCGAGAAGTTCGAGAAGAAGGACTTCGACAAGCTCAAGCAGCTCGAGGAGGAGCGCAGGCTCAAGGAGGAGCTCGAGAGGAAGCGCCGCGAGGAAAAGAAGGGCGCGTTCGGCGCCGTCCCCCTCGCGCGGGTGGCGTTCGCCGACGGGCTGTCCCCGGTCCTGTTCGTGGACGAGGCCCCGTCGGCCGAGGCATTGCCCCTGGACAACCTGCGCCCGCAAGAGGCGCTGGCGCTGCTCCCGTTCATGCCGCTGATCCGGGCCCGTTCGGCGGTGCTCACGCTCGACGTCGGCCCGGAGGTGAAGATCGGCGTGCGCGTCCACTGCCGCAGTGCCGCCGACGCCGAGGACGCCGAGACGTCGCTGCGTTCGACGCTCTACGTGGGCCGCGAGTTGCTGGCCGGCGGGTTGCGCGAGACGCGCATCGACCTCAAAGGCAAGAGCGCGCTGGCGGACGTGTTCCGGCGCGTGGAAGGCTCGATTCGCAGCGCTGCCGTCGAGCGCGACAAGGCGATGGTGCGCGCGACGCTCACCTGCAAGATCGCTGCCCCAACCCTGGCCAAGGCCGTCGCCGAGGTCGAGCACGCGATGATCTACGGGCGCAGCGCGAACAACCTCAAGCAGATCGGCATCGCGCTGCTCAACCTCCACGACTCGTACGGCGCGCTGCCCGCCGCGGCCATCTGCGACGTCACGGGCAAGCCGCTGTTGAGCTGGCGCGTGGCGATCCTGCCGTACATCGAGCAGGACAACCTCTACCGGCAGTTCAACTTCGCGGAGCCGTGGGACGGGCCGACGAACAAGAAACTGCTGGCTCGGATGCCGCGCATCTACGCGCCGCCCCCCGGCGTCAAGACGAAGCAACCCCACTCCACCTTCTACCAGGCGCTCGTCGGCAAGGAAGCCGGGTTTCTCCCCGGCGGGCCCGCCGCCTTCGTGAGCCCCCAGCCGCGCCCGAGCATGGGCCGTCGCATGCTGGAGATCACGGACGGCACCAGCAACACGCTGTCGGTCGTCGAGGCCGGCGAGGCGGTGCCGTGGACCAAGCCCGACGACCTGCCCTATGACCCCAAGGGCCCGCTCCCCAAGCTCGGCGGCGCCTTCCCGGAGGGCTTCCACGCCGCGCTCTTCGACGGCTCGGTGCGCTTCATCAAGAAGGGCATCGACGAGAAAACGCTGCGGGCCCTCATCACCCCCGCGGGGGGCGAGGTCATCGACTGGAAGAAGGTGCCCCAGGTGCGCCCGGTCAATGCCGGCCCGGCCCCGGTCGGGCCGCCACCCGTGAAGCGCCCCCTGCCAGGGCCCGAGGAGTTGCCCCCCCCGAAAAAGTCCTGACCCACCAGCCCCCTATTTAGCCGCCCTGCTCGCAGGGCGCGGCGTGCGTCGCGCCCT
>JBBSEZ010000536.1:0-6063 GCA_038239195.1 Gemmatales bacterium | reverse complement strand
TGCCGCTTGCGGCTTGGCGGCCCCCCGCAAACTTTCCGCGACGGGAGAACCAGCGCATGCAGAGGCTAAAAATCCTCTATTACAACTGGGCCGACTTCGAGGACAAGGGCCACGGCGGCGGCGGCGTGTCCACCTACCAGCAGAACCTGGTGGATGCGGCGACGCGGCGGGGCGATCGCGTGTGGTTCCTCAGTTCGGGCGTCAGCTACCGCCCGTTCTCGAGCCGGCCCTTCCTCAACCCCGTCGCCGCCCAGAAGGAGGGCGTGCGCAAGTACGAGCTGGTCAACTCGACGATCCTCAGTCCCGGGCAGACGGCGTTCGGGCAGGACGTGGCCTCCGCGCCCGAGATGGAGGCGGTCTTCGCCGATTTCCTGCGCGAACACGGGCCCTTCGACGTGGTCCACTTCAACAACCTCGAAGGCATCCCCGTCTCGTTCTTGCGCCTGGCCCGCGAACACTCTGCGCGGGCAAGGATCGTCTACAGCGTTCACAACTACTTCGCCTTCTGCCCACAGGTCAACCTCTGGTTCCAGGAGCGGGCCCTCTGCAAAGACTTCCGCGACGGCCGCAAGTGTGCCAACTGCCTCGTCAAGCCGATCAACTCCCGCGGCACCCGGCGCTTCTACCAGTTGGACCATTGCCTCTCCAAGCTCGGCATCCGCGCGCCGGGCGCGCTGCACCGCGCGGTGAGCTGGTTTGTTCACTACCCCCTGCGCCTTTCCTTCCGCGGATTGCTCGCCGCCGTGCGCGCGGCCGTGGCCTTGCCAGGGCGGGCCCTCGGCCGGCGCCCCGCTCCGGTCGAGCCAAGGCGGATACCGCTGATCGTTAACGACGACGTCGCCGCCCGCTTCGCCGACCGCAGGCGAACCTTCGTCGAGGCGATCAACGCCCACGTCGATTGCGTCTTGGCCGTCTCCCGCCGCGTCGCCGAACTGGTGCGGGGCTTCGGGATCGCCCCGCACAAGGTGCAGACGTCGTACATCGGCACGCGCTTCGCCGGCCGGGCGCAGACCAGCTGCGCCGAGGCAAGCCTCTTGCCCCCCACAACCGGGGCGGTCACGCGCTTCGCCGGGCTCGAAGGCCCTCCGCGCCGCCGCATCCTGCGAATCGCTTACCTGGGCTACGTGCGCCGGGACAAGGGGTTTTATTTCTTCCTCCGGGCGCTGGAGAAGATGCCGGCAGGCCTGGCCCGGCACCTCGAGGTCGTCTTCGCCGCCAAGGTCACCGACGAGCACGCCTACGAGCGCGTCAAGCGGATGGCCCATCGCTTCGCCGCCGTGAGCTTCCACGACGGCTACACCCACGCCGACCTGCCAGCCCTCCTCTCCCGTGTCGATCTCGGGGTCGTCCCCGTGCTTTGGGAGGACAACCTCCCTCAGGTCGCCATCGAGTGCGTCGGCTCCGGCGTGCCCATCCTGACCTCCGACCGGGGCGGCGCCCGCGAGCTGCTCGACTGCCCCGACCTGGTCTTCCGAGCCGGCTCGCGCGCCGACCTCTACGCCAGGCTCCGGGCGGTCCTCCGCGACCCGTCCATCCTGCGCCTCGCCCTGACCGGCCAGACACGCCTCTATACGCCGGACGAACATTACGACCAGCTCCGCGAGAGCGCCTACCAGGGGCACGCCGCGGCGGGCCCCGAGCCGGCCCTGGCCGCCGGGCCAGCCGCGTGTTCCACGTCGCCTTGACACCGACGCCGAATTTCTGGTTCTACTAGGGCCATCTCGGCGGATGACAGGATCAACGGAGGGCGAGCGCGAAGCCCTCCGGACAATCGTCAAGGGTGCTTCGAATGGATTCGATCGTCCCCACGCCTCTACCGGCCCCCGCCCAGGCCCGCCCGCGAGGCTGCTGCAAGCGCTGGGGCTTCCGGCTGGCCGTCCTGCTGATGCTGGCGGTCGTGGCCGAGGCGACGTCCTACGTCGGCTACTGGATCGCCCACGGCCGCCCGTTCTCTTACGGGCGGGACCGCCACGAGCGCCAGCGCCTGCTCTGGGCGGCGAACGGCGAGGACGCCCAGCAGGGGGCCACGCCCACCTTCCGCACGGAGATTCACCCGTACCTCGGCTTCTCCTACGACCCGGACGCGCAGGCCCCCGGGCTGCGCGGAGAGGCCCCCGCCAACGACTACGGGTTCACCGACCGGGCGGGCCGCTCTCCCGTCCGCAAGCGCGCCCCCAACAAGGCGATCGTCGCCATCACGGGCGCGTCGGTGGCCAGCATCTTTGTGGGCCAGGGGCTCGACGTCCTGGAGCGCGAGCTCAAGCAGTCCCCAGAGTTTTCCGGCAAGGAGATCGAGTTCGTCAGCCTTGCCGTCGGCGGGTTCCGCCAGCCGCAACAGGTCATGGCCCTCAACTACGTCCTGGCCCTGGGGGGCGAGTTCGACGTCCTGGTCAACATCGACGGGCTCAACGAGGTCGCCTGGTATCGGCAGGACAACCAGGTCCACGGCATCCACCACCTGTATCCTGGGGGCTGGCACTGGATCGTCTCCAAGATGCCCGACCGGGCCAGCCGCCGGGCCGTCGGCAAGATGGCCTACCTGGGCGAGCGCCGCCACGACCTGGCCAACTTGTTTCAGAAGGCGCCGCTCCGCTGGTCGGTGACGGCCAACTTCATCTGGAAGTGGCAGGACCGCCGGCTGCATGCCGACGTCGTCAACACGGAAACGGCGCTGCGGGCCCGCAAGCGGGAGGGCCCGCTGCCGTACCGGGCCCGCGGGCCGCACCACCCCTTCCGCGACGACCAGGAGATGCTGGAGGCGCTGGTGGGCGACTGGGAGCGCTGCTCGCTGCTGCTCCACAAGACCTGCGCCGCCCATGGCATCCGCTACTACCAGTTCCTGCAACCCAATCAGTACGTCCCCGGTTCCAAGGTCCTCACGGCCGAGGAGAAGAAGACGGCCATCCTCGAGCCCCAGCCGGCCCGCCCCATGATCGAGCAAGGCTACCCGATGCTCCGCGAGGCCGGCAAGCGCCTCCAGGCGCGCGGGGTCAAGTTTCACGACCTGTCGATGGTCTTCGCCGCGCACAAGCAGACGCTTTACTTCGACACCTGTTGCCACTTCAACCGCGAGGGCAACGAGGTGCTGGCCGTCCCCATCGCCCGCGCCCTCGTCGAGACGCGCGAGCCCCCGCGCACCGCTTCCCGCTGATGACGACCGCGTGGCAGGGCGACAACGCGAAGGTAGGAGAGAGGCAATGAGGACGAGCGACGACAAGAAGCCGATGGCTTGCCCGAAGCCCGCCGCAGCGCGGCGCCCTGTCGCGTTGTCGCCGCCGGAGAAGCCGATCGCGCTGCTCTCCCTGCCCAACACGGGCACCGACTGGCTGGTCGATCTGGTCCTGCGGCAGGCCCCCCACCTGAGATATTACCGGGAGTTCTTCAACCCGATCTGCAACCAGAAACACGAAGACCTTCTCGGCCTGGCCTTCGGCTGCGAGATGGTGGACAACTACGAAAAGATCGCCCAGCGCCACGGGCCCTACGAGAAGGTCTACCGGAAGACCTGGGCCCGCGAGGGCCTCGACTTCACCAAGGAGAACTATAGCGCCTTCAAGGTCGATTGGTTCGCCACCCGCTTCCGGTGCTTCGTCCTCTACCGGCGCCCCGAGCTCAGCCTGCCGGGCAGCAGGCTCCCGGTGAAGGCCTGGTATGGCGCTCTGTACGGCTCGCTCGTCCGCAACCGGGCTTCCTTGCCCCGCGACGTTCGCTGGCTGCTGGACTTCGCCGCCGCCGAGGCCGACACGGTGAACAAGCGCCAGGTGGCCGCCTTCGCGATCTACTACTACCAGTTGCTCAAATCGGCCCGGAAGCACAACCTCCCGGTGCTCGACTACGACGACCTGATGCACTGCTCCCCCGAAGAACTGGCGCCGCTCCTGAGCGGAGTGCCCGGCGTCGTGGATGCGGAGAAGCTGGCCCGCGACGTCGCCCGGACGCGCCGCCCCCCTTCCAATAACTTCGCGGCGCTCCAGGCCGACGACTTCCACGCTCGCCTCATGGAACGGGCCCAGTGGTGCCACGGCGGCGTGGCCGCACTGGCGAGCCGCGCCCCTTCCCCCGTTTAGCGACGCTTCGCAGAAGCGTTGCCCCACCCCCCGCGCAAGGAAGCAACTGATGACAGCCATCCTCGGCATCTCGGCCTTCTACCACGACAGCGCCGCCGCCCTCGTCCGCGACGGCGAGATCGTCGCCGCCGCCCAGGAGGAGCGATTCACGCGCGTCAAGCAGGACGAACGATTCCCGGCCCACGCGGTCCGCTATTGCCTCGAAGAGGCGGGCCTTTCTCCCGAGCAGATCGACTACGTCGCCTTTTACGAGAAGCCCCTCCCCAAGTTCGAGCGCCTGCTCGAGACCTACCTGGCCTTCGCCCCGGCTGGGTTCCGCAGTTTCGCCCGCGCCCTGCCCCTGTGGCTGAAGAAAAAACTGTTCCTGCCCCGCGAGGTGCGCGCCGGGCTGGGCGCTTGCCGCGCTCCGCTCGTCTTCCTCGACCACCACGAGAGCCACGCCGCCAGCGCCTTCTTCCCCAGCCCCTACGACGAGGCGGCCATTCTCACCCTCGACGGCGTCGGCGAATGGAGCACCACCGCCAGCGGGGTCGGCACCGGCAACCGCATCCGCCTCGACCGTCACCTGCAGTTCCCCCACTCGCTCGGCCTGCTCTACTCGGCCTTCACCTACTACTGCGGCTTCAAGGTCAACAGCGGCGAATACAAGCTGATGGGCCTCGCCCCCTATGGCCGGCCCGTCTACCAGGAGGCCATCTACAAGCACCTCCTCGACCTGAGGCCCGACGGCAGTTTCCGCCTGGACATGGCGTACTTCAACTACTGCCAGGGCCTGACAATGACGGGCCGGCGCTTCCACGACCTCTTCGGGGGCCCGCCGCGCCGCCCGGAGTCCGAAATCGAGCAGCGCCACGTGGACCTCGCCGCCAGCATCCAGGCCGTCACCGAGGAGGTCTTGCTGCGCATCGGCCGCGACTTGCACGCGCGCACGCGGATGAAGAACCTCGTCCTCGCCGGCGGGGTCGCCCTCAACTGCGTCGCCAACGGGCGCCTGCTGCGCGAAGGGCCCTTTGAATCGATCTGGATTCAGCCGGCGGCAGGCGATGCCGGCGGCGCGCTCGGCGCCGCCCTGTTCGTCTGGCACCAGCTCCTCGACGAGCCGCGCTGGCCGGGCGGCAGCGACTTCCAGAAGGGAAGCTTTCTCGGCCCGAGGTTCGGCAACGGCGACGTCAAGCGCTTCCTCAACCGCGTCGAGGCCCCGGCGCGCCGCTTCGACGAGGTCGAGCTGCTCGACCACGTGGCGCGCCTGCTCGCCGCGGGGAAGATCGTCGGCTGGTTCCAGGGCCGCATGGAGTTCGGCCCGCGGGCCCTGGGCGCCCGCAGCATTCTCGGCGACCCGCGCTCCCCGAAGATGCAGGCCGCGATGAACGTGAAGATCAAGTTCCGCGAGAGCTTCCGCCCCTTCGCCCCCGCCGTCTTGCAGGAGCACGCCCACGAGTGGTTCGGCCTGCGCCCCGGCGAGGAGAGCCCCTACATGCTCCTTGTCGCCCCGGTCCTTCCCCGGCACCACACCGACGTCTCTCCCGAACAGCAGGCCGTGATGGCGAGCGACCCCGACCTCCGGCGGCGCGTCAACGTGGTGCGCTCGACCATCCCCGCCGTGACCCACGTGGACTACAGCGCTCGCGTGCAGACGGTGGGGCCGGAGCACAACCCCCGCTTCCATGCGCTGCTCGAAGCGTTCCACGAGATGACCGGCTGCCCCGTCCTGGTGAACACCAGCTTCAACGTCCGGGGCGAGCCCATCGTCTGTACGCCCGAGGAGGCCTACCGCTGCTTCCTCGCCACCGACATGGACGCCCTGGTCCTCGAGGACTTCGTCCTGCACAAGGAAGACCTCGCCCCCGAGCCCGTCCACGCGGAGTTGCGGCAGCGCTATCTCGCGCAGTTCCAGCTCGATTGACCGATCGAGGCGAGGGGGGGGGGGGCGCCCCCCCGTGTTTGGGGCCCCCACACCGGCGGGAGCCCCCCCCCCCCCCCCGGGGGCAAGCATGTG
>JBBSEZ010000535.1:0-6086 GCA_038239195.1 Gemmatales bacterium | reverse complement strand
TGTCGTTCGGTGATGGTAACTTTGGCAGCCTTCCCTGGCATCGGAGTGCTCCCCTGGGGTGATCGAGAACTTGCACAGGCTGGGCAATGTACTCAATCCTGCCCGCAGATGGTAGTCCGATTCCGCCGGTCATGTACTAGTCGTGTCGATCGGGGAGCGATGCCCATTCCCTCGGTTAGCGACGCTTCGAAAGAAGCGTTGTGGCGGAAGGCGCTTCTGCGGAGCATTGCCGAACCGCGCGATGGCCCTCCTCACCCCCGCTTCGGCACCGCCGTCACGTCCACCTCGACCTCGCGCAGGAACAGCGCCGACTGCTCCGGCGGGACCGGGTTGATGTAGAACCCCGTCCCCCACTCGAACCCCGCCACGCGCGTCAGCCGCGGGATGATCTCGATGTGCCAGTGGTAGTGCGGCAGCGTCTGCGTGTCGAACGGCGAGGTGTGGATGATGAAGTTGTACGCCGGCTTGTCCAGCGCCGACTCCAGCTTCCGCAACAGCGTCTTCATCACCGTCCCCAGTTCGTCCACCTCGTTCTTCTGGATGTTCTCGTAATGGCTGTTGTGGTGCTTGGGCAGCACCCACATCTCGAACGGGAACCGGCTCGCGTAGGGGCAGAAGCTCAAAAAGTTCGGCGTGTCCAGCACGATGCGCTTCTCCGTCGCCAGCTCCTGATGCACCATGTCGCAGTAGATGCACCGCCCCCGGTAGCCGAAGAACTCCAGCGAGCCCGACATCTCCTCCCAGACGTTGATCGGCACGATCGGCGTCACGATCAATTGCGAGTGGCTGTGTTCCAACGACGCCCCCGCCGCGGCGCCAACGTTCTTGAACACCATCCCGTAGACCAGGCGCGGGTCCTTCTTGAGGTCCACCAGGCGGTCGCGGTAGACCCACAGCACCTCGCGGATGTTCTCCTCCGCGAGGTTGGCCATCGTCGTCTCGTGGAACGGGCACTCGAGGATGACCTCGTGGGCGCCGGTCCCGTTCATCTTGTCGTAGATGCCATCGCCGCGCTTGTTGAGGTCGCCCTCGATCTGCAGGGCGGGGAACTTGTTGGGCACGACGCGCACGCGCCAGCCCTTCTCGTCGGGGCGCGTGTTGCGCTCGCGGTAGGCGAGGATCTCGTGGGGCGTGTGCGTCTCGTTGCCCTCGCAGAAGGGGCACAGCCCGACCACGGGCATCGGCTCGTGCTTGGGCGCCACGGGGCGCTTGGCGCGGTCGGTGGCGATGATGACCCAGCGACCCACGATGGGGTCCTTGCGCAGTTCCGGCATTGGCAGCTCCCGGAGAAGAGTCGCATACCCCCGAAGGGTCTGATCGTCCGATTTACTTTGTGTCACGCGTGTTGGCCCTCGGCGGTCAAACGTCCCACATGATCCGCTCGAAATGGGCCGACGGCCTCGCCAGCGGGATCGTCCCCTGGCGCGGGGCGCGGTCGCGGCCCTGCTCGCCTTGCAGCAGCTCCACGAAGAACTGCAACGGCTGATCGACCGCCAGCCCGAGGTCGTCGAACGGGATGGCCACCTCGACGATCCGGTCGATGGCCACCTCCAGGCCCGGCGCCACGAGGGCCTTCCCTGCCTTGAGGAGCTCGATGCGCTGGCCTGGCCGGCCCGGCTCGTGGACGCGCACCTCGTAACCGGCCGGCTCGACGAAGCCGACGCGCAGGACGTCGAAGCTCGTCAGGGCGGAGCGGGCCGGCCCTTCGCAATCGACGCGCACCAAAAGGCGCTGGAGGTCGAAGCCGAAGAACAATTCCTTGAGAGGGCCCTGCGTCGCCATCGCCATCGTACCGCGTTCGTTCTGGCAGGCATAGTGACCGGCGCTGACCCACTCGAAAAAGGTATAGCGCCCGTCGATCGTCACCTCCAGCAGGGCGCGCGGGGACGTGTGGTGCGCGCGCTGGGCCTGCCGGCTGATCGGCCGGGCCAACTCGGGCGGGGGCTCGTCGCCCAGAAGATGATAGACGTTCTGGAGGTGCTTGCGAAAGAGGTAGTCGAACAGCGCGTCCTGGGCGCTGGAGTGATCGTCGCCGAACCACCAGAACCAGTCGCTGCCCTCGGCCACGTAGAGCTCTTCCCAGGCCCTCTGGAGGGGTGACAAGGTGACAAGGTGAGGGGGTGACAGGGTGACAGCACCGGCGGGCGGGCGCTCTTCTTTCACCTTGTCACCTTGCCACCTTGTCACCTTGTCACCCGCAGTCACCTTGTCACCTTCCGCCGTGCGGCGGAGCAGGTACTCGCGCGTCCGGTGCAGCGCGTCCCAGGCGGTGTTGTCCTCCTCGTGCCCGATCCAGATCGCGAAGTTGTGGCTGATCCAACTCCCGGCGACCAGGCGGGGCAGCGTTTCCGCGGGCGGGTGGCGCTCGAGGTGCTCGCCGATCTTCACGGGGCGGACGTCGAGCGTGCGCGTGCAGCGCTCGTAGAGGGCGCGGAGGAAGGCGACGCCCCCGCCGGGGTAGTGCTCCCAGCAGTTCTCGCCGTCGAGGATCACGCTCACCAGCGCCGGCCCCGTCGAGCTCGTCGCGCGGTCGATGCCGCGCAGGCACTCGACGAAGTCGTCGGCCGCCGCCCCCGCCTCGCTGCGCTGGTAGTGGAAGCCGATGAGGTCGCTCAGGGCGTGATCGCGAAACACGACGTTCAGCTCGGCGTCGCCCTCGCGCACCTTGTATGGGCGATACAGGCGGTCGGGATTGCGCACGTGCCCCTTGGTATCGCGGCCGGCCAGGCCGTGCGTCGAGGCGTTGAGCACCTCCTCGTCGCTGGCGATCCAGCGTACTCCGTGGCGGGCCAGCAACGGCAGCATCCCCTGCGACACCGAGCCCTCGGCCGGCCACATCCCCGCCGGCCGGGCGCCGAAGATCGCCTCGTGCTGCTCGATCGCCCTTCGCACGTGAACCTCGGCGTCTTCGGGGTAACTTTGCGTGAAGTGTGGCAATCGGACGTCGGGCATCGCCTCGCGCGCCGTCTTCTTGTCCAGAAGGAGCGGAAGGATCGGGTGATAGAACGGCGTCGTGGTCAGCTCGACCTGACCGCTCTCGGCCAGCTTGCGATGGAGCGGGATGATCTGACGCAGGATCTCCATCTGCTTGTCGAGCAGCAGGTTCTTGTCTTCCTCGGTGAAGTGGCGGCCCTTGTCGCGCAGGGCACGGAGGGCCTCGTCGCGCTCGAAGGCGAGGGGGTGAATCCAGGCGAGGTTGAACCACACCTGCAGGTCGCGCAGGTCGCGCTCCTGGAAGCGGCGGAGGGCCTCGCGGGCGGTGTTCTGGCTGGCCCCGCGACGCTGGAACAGCTCGGCGAAGCGCGGCTCGGGGAGGATCATCTGCTCGGCGCTGGCCATGAAGAAGTGGTCGAGCAGGAACAGGGCGTTGGCCTCGGTCAGGCCGTCGGCGGGAACACGAGACACGTCGAGAAACTGGTCGCTGGCGCCGCGGTCGGTGTAGGCCTGGAGCTGGACGAGCAGGCTGGGGACGAGGTTGATGGTACAGCGCAGTTCGGGAAACTCGAGCAGGTGCAGCGCCATGCCGTAATAGTCCTTGGTGCCGTGCAGGCGCACCCAGGGCATGGAGTTTTCGCCGGCGACGTCGTCGGGGTAATACGGCTGGTGCTGGTGCCACAGGAAGGCGAGCGCAATCACGTGGGCCCCTCTCCGGGGCGCCCCAAGTAGCCGCGAACCTCGGCTACGTGGGCCGCGCCCTCAGTCGTTGATACAGCATCTCGTACTCCGCCGCGCTGCGGTCCCACGACCAGTCCTGGCGCATGCCGTTGCGCACCACCTGCAAGAACGCCTCCCGGTCGGTGCGGAACAGCTTCAGGGCCCGCTCGATAGCCTCCTGGAGCGCCTCGGCGCTGTAGGCGGCGAAGCGGAAGCCAGTCGCGCTGCCGTCGGTCAGGGTGAGGGGCGTCGTGTCCACGACGGTGTCGGCCAGCCCCCCCGTGGCGCGCACCACGGGCGGGGTGCCGTAGCGCATGCTGTAGAGCTGATTCAGCCCCGACGGCTCGTAGAGGCTGGGCATCAGGAAGAGGTCGCACCCCGCCTCGATAAGGTGCGCCAGCGGTTCGTTGAAGCCGAGCATCAGCCCCATCCGCCCGCGGTTCTCGTCGCGCAGGCGCTCGTAGAGCCGATGGAGGCGCGGGTCGCCATCGCCCAGGACGACGAGTTGCGCGCCTTGCTGGAGGAGCGCGGGGGCGACGGCGGCAATCAGATCGACGCCCTTCTGCTCGGTGAGGCGAGCGACGACGCCGAGGAGAGGGGCGTCGGGCAACTCGGCCAGCTCGAAATGGCGCTGGAGGGCAACCTTGCAGGCGGGCTTGCCGGGGGAGAGAGCGTCGGCGCTGTAGGGGGCGGGGAGGTGCGGGTCGGTCTCCGGCGACCACTGGCCGTAATCGACGCCGTTGACGATGCCGGTGAGCTTGGCGCGGTGCTCGGTCAGGACGCCCTGGAGCCCGCAGCCGTAGTAGGGGGTCTGGATCTCGCGCGCGTAGGTCGGGCTGACCGTATTGAGGAGGTCGGCGAAGACGATGCCGCCCTTGAGGAAGTTCAGGTGCCCGTAGAACTCGAGTTGCCGATCGTTGAACAGGCGCCAGTCGAGGCCGGCGAGGGCCATGTCGAAGTGCCAGAACACACCCTGAAAGGCGATGTTGTGGATGGTGAGCAGGGTGCGGATGCGGTCGTAGTGGGGGCGGCCCGACGTGCCCCGCAGGTGGGCGTCGCTCAGGGGGCGGTAGTGCTCGCGCAGGTAGACCGGGACGAGGGCGGTCTGCCAGTCGTTGACGTGGAGCACGTCGGGCCAGAAGTCGAGCAGGCGGATGGCTTCGAGGATGGCGCGGTTAAAGAAGACGAAGCGCTCGCAGTTATCGGGGTAGTCGCGCTTGTTGCCGTCGGGCTGAGCCTGCTGATAGAGCCCCCGGCCACGGGCGGGGTCGTCGCGCTCGAAGTAGTCGGGCTGTTCGACGAGATAGACGGGCACCGACGAGCCGGGCAGGGTGGATTGCCATAGCCGGCCGGACACGCTGCGGCCGCCGACGGGGACCTGAAACGCGAGGTCGGTCGGATGAAGGGGCGAGCGCGCGTTGCGGCAGGCGCTGTAGAGAGGCATGATGACGCCGCACTGATGGCCTCGGCGGGCCAGGGCGATGGGGAGGGTGCCGGCGACGTCGGCGAGCCCGCCGGTCTTGGCGAACCCGACCACCTCGGAGGCCGCGAGGAGGACACGAATTGGCAGAGCCGATGACACGTCGGGGCCCTCGAGCGGTTCGCGGCGGCCCCGGAACGGTGCGGGCCCGGGGCGCACGCGACGGGCTGGCAACCTCGGGCCCGTGAGGCGACAGCGCTATACTATGACCCACAAGGGCCCGCCGCAACGGGCGGGGCCACACTCCTGGGAGGGATCGTGTCCAACAATCTGCTCGACAAGCGCGAGGCGCGCATCCGGACGATGTTCGCCAACATCGCCCCGCGCTACGACCTGCTCAACCACCTACTGAGCCTGAACGTCGATCGTTACTGGCGATGGCGCACCACGCGCCTGGTGCCCCCGGTGCTGGACGGCCCCGGCGCCGGCCCCATCCTCGACGTCTGCACCGGCACCGGCGACCTGGCGCTGGCCTACGACCGTGCCGCCCGGCACCGCCTGTCGATCGTCGGCTCCGACTTCTGCCTGCCCATGCTGCTGCCGGCGCGCGCCAAGACGCGCCGCCGGGGGGCGGCGGGGCGGGTGACCTACGTCGAGGCGGACACCCAGAAACTGCCGTTCCCCGACGACGCGTTTCAGCTCGTCACGGTGGGGTTCGGGCTGCGCAACGTGACCAACACCGACCGGGGCCTGGCGGAGATGGTGCGGGTGGCCCGGCCGGGGGGGCGCGTGGCCATCCTGGAGTTCTCGCGGCCACGGCACTGGTTGTTCGGGCGGATGTATCGCTTCTACTTCCGGCGGCTGCTGCCGGCCATCGGGCAGGTGGTGTCGCGGAGCAAGGACAGCGCGTACAACTACCTGCCGGCCAGCGTGATGGAGTTCCCCGACGGCGAGGCGCTGGCGGAGCGGATGCGGGCCAGCGGTCTGGGTGAGGTGAGGTGGCGGCCGCTGA
>JBBSEZ010000534.1:0-6111 GCA_038239195.1 Gemmatales bacterium | reverse complement strand
GTCGGCTCGATGATGGTGGTGCCGGGTTTGATTTTGCCGTCGCGTTCGCCGGCCGTTATCATGGCGACGCCGATGCGGTCTTTGACGGACCATTGCGGATTAAAGCTCTCCATTTTGGCGACAACCGTCGCCTTGGCGTCGCCGACCACCCGGCGCAGCCGGATCAGGGGCGTGTTGCCGATCGTCTGCGTGATGTCGTCGTAGATCCGTCCGCGAAAGCCCGCCGTCTGCGTCATGGGAACCTCCTGAGTTTGATTCGTGGAGAGAGGGAGCCGCCGTCCTTCGCCCCCCGCCTTTTTACGAGGATCATCGTAGGGAGGCGAGGCAAGAGCTCGCAAGGGCGAGCCCCTCCCTCGTTCCATATAACACCCAAGAGAAATGGGCGAAGCCCGCCGATTCTTTCACCGCAAGAGATGGTTTGCTCCCATGGATGACCCGTTGGTGGTTGCGTCACTCACCCTCGCCGGCGTGCTGGTCCTGGCCCTGCTCGTCCTGCTGGCGCTGGGTGGCGGAAGCCTCGCCCGCCTCGGCCTGGCCTGGCAGGCCTTTCGCAAGGTGCTGGGCGATCCCGCCTTCGCCGAGAAGGTCCAACCCCTACTCACCCCGCCCCCCCCTGAGGCGAAGAAACCGCCCCGCCTGTCCGGCGAGCCAATCCGCCTGCTCGCCCTGCTCCAGCGCGAGGGCCGGCTGCTCGACTTCCTCCTCGAAGACGTCAGCGCCGCCCCCGACGAAACGCTCGGCGCCGGGGTGCGCGAGGTCCATCGCAAGGCGCAGCAGGCCCTCAAGGACCACCTCACCCTCGAGCCCATCCTGAACAAGCAGGAGGGCGACGCCGTGGAGGTCCCGCCCGGGTTCGACCCGTCGGCCATCCGGCTGACGGGCAACGTCACCGGCCAACCGCCCTTCAAGGGCACGCTCCAGCATCACGGCTGGCGCGTCAAGGCGTATAACCTCCCCGCCCCGCCGGCGGGACAGGACGACCTGGTGCTGGCGCCGGCCGAAGTGGAACTCCCCTGACGAGGCCCTGTTTCGCCTCGGTTCGCAGAAACGCGGCTCAACGAGGCCGGATAGAATGAGAGAAGGGGCTTCCCCCTCGTCCTGTCTTTTCTGTGCCTCAACGGCGAGTTCTTTTCTTCCGGGAGTGGGCCGTGGCGTCATCGCGTTTCGTCGTCGGCATCGATCTGGGCACCACCAACAGCGCCCTCGCCTACGTGGACACCGGCGCGGGCGACGCAGAGGCCCTCCGCCCACAACTGCTGCCCGTCCCCCAGGTCGTGCAGCCCGGGGAGGTCGCGGAGCGCCCGCTGCTGCCCTCGTTCCTCTACCTGCCCGGCCCCAACGAGCTGCCCGCGGGCAGCCTCAAACTGCCCTGGGACGCCACGCGCGACTTCGCCGCCGGCGAGTTCGCCCGCCAGCAGGGTAGCCTCGTCCCGACGCGCCTCGTCACGTCCGCCAAGTCGTGGCTGTGCCACCCCGGCATCGACCGCAAGGCGCCCGTGCTGCCCTGGAAGGCCCCCGAGGGCGGGCGGCGCGTCTCCCCCCTCGAGGCCACCGTCCACTACCTGAAGCACCTCGCAGAGGCGTGGAACGCCAAGCTCGGCGCCGACCGGCCCGAGAACCGGCTCGAAAATCAGGACGTCGTGCTCACCGTCCCGGCCTCGTTCGACGCCGCCGCCCGCGAGCTGACCGTCGAGGCCGCCCGCGCCGCGGGGCTCCAGCACGTGACCCTGCTCGAAGAGCCGCAGGCGGCGTTCTACGCCTGGATCGATGCCAGCCGCGACGGCTGGCGCAAGCAGGTGAAGGTCGGCGATGCGGTGCTCGTGTGCGACGTCGGCGGCGGGACCACCGACCTGACGCTGATCGCCGTGAGCGAGGAGGAGGGACAGCTCGCCCTGACGCGCGTCGCCGTCGGCGATCACATCCTGCTCGGCGGCGACAACATGGACCTGGCCCTGGCCCACACCGTTGCACAGTCGTTCGCCGGTCGCAACGTCAAGCTCGACGCCGGGCAGATGCTCATGCTCTGGCACGGTTGCCGCCAGGCCAAGGAACAGCTCTTCGCCAACCCCAAACTGGCGTCCACCCCCGTCACGGTGCTCGGGCGCGGCAGCAAGGTGATCGCCGGGACGATCAAGGGCGAACTGACGCGCGCCGACGTCGAGCGCGTGCTGGTCGAGGGCTTCTTCCCCCCCTGCCCCCTCGACGCCCAGCCCGCCAGGCAGCGGACCGTCGGCTTGCAGGAGATTGGCCTGCCGTACGCCAGCGACCCCGCCGTCACCAAGCACCTCGCCCACTTCCTCCACCGTCACGCCGGCGACCTGGCGAAAAAGGCCGGCCGAGGGGGCAAGGAGCGCCACGTGCCCACCGCCATCCTGTTCAATGGCGGCGTCTTCAAGGCCGATCCCCTGCGCGAGCGCGTGGTGTCGGTGCTCGACGACTGGGGCAAGGGCAGCGCCGTCAAGGTGTTGCCCAGCGCCGACCTCGACCTGGCCGTGGCGCGCGGGGCGGCCTACTACGGGCTGGTGCGGCGCGGAAAGGGCGTGCGCATCCGGGGCGGAACGGCGCGCGTCTATTACGTCGGCGTGGAGACGTCGCTGCCGGCGGTGCCGGGGGCCCCGCCGCCGCTCAAGGCGCTGTGCGTGGTGCCCTACGGGATGGAGGAGGGGACCGAGACCGACGTGCCGGGGCAAGAGTTCGGGCTGGTGGTGGGGGCGCCGGCGGAGTTTCGCTTCTTCGGCTCGACGGTGCGGCGCGGCGACACGGCGGGGACGCTGGTCGAGGAGTGGGAGGACGAGATCCAGGAGCTCGGCCCGCTCCAGACGACCCTCGAAGCGCCCGACAAGGCGGGGCAGATCGTGCCGGTCCACCTGCACAGCAAGGTCACCGCGGTCGGCACGCTCGAACTGTGGTGCATCAGCCGCGACGGCAAGCAGCGATGGAAGCTCGAACTCAACGTGCGCGAACGGGCCGAGTGAGGGAGCGATCCTGCCTTGCCTGACCGCCTTGGAGTGCGGGCGCATTCATCGCCGCTTTCTTTTCCCCTTTTTCTCCCGCCCTGGAGGCCTCTGGGCGACGGCGCGGCGCTCGCGCTGGGGACGGTCGCTCGCACCGGGAGGAGCAAGGCGCAATGGACGTGGAAGCATCGCTGTTGCAGGAGATTCACGACGACCCGAACGACGAGACGAACTGGCTGGTGCTCGCCGACTGGCTCGAGGAGCAAGGCGACCGGCGCGGCGAGCTGCTGCGCCTGACACTGGCGCGCAGCGCCAACCCGGCCGGGCGCGGGGCCCCGACGCGGGAGGCCCGGCTCCAGGAGTTGCTGGCGTCGGGAGTCAGGCCGTGCGCGCCGGTCCTGACGAACGGCCTCGGGATGCAATTCGCCCTCCTCCGGGCGGGAAAGTTCCTGATGGGCTCGCCCAAGAAGGAGAAAGGTCGGCAGGCCAACGAGGGCCCGGTCCACGAGGTGGAGATCGCGCGGCCGTTCTACCTCGGCGCCTTCGAGGTCACCCAGGCGCAGTACCAGAAGGTGATGGGAAGCAGCCCCAGCCACTTCAAGGACAACCCGAACAATCCCGTCGAGCAGGTGTCGTGGGAGGAGGCCGTGGCGTTCTGCAAGAAATTGTCGGAGATGGGAGAGGAGAAAAGAAAAAAACGTCTGTACCGCTTGCCGACGGAGGCAGAGTGGGAATATGCTTGTCGGGCTGGGGCCGTTTCAAGCCCCTTCCACTTCGGCGGCTCCCTGTCTTCCACCCAGGCCAACTTCGACGGGAACCACCCCTACGGCGGAGCGCCGGCCGGGCCGTATCTCCAGCGCACGACGCCCGTCGGCTCCTACTCCGCCAATGCCTTCGGGCTGTACGACATGCACGGCAACGTCTGGGAGTGGTGTCAGGACTGGTTCGACGAGACCTACTACAACGAAAGCCCGCGGCAAGATCCGCAAGGCCCGCACGATGGCGAGCGCCGTGTCTTGCGCGGCGGCTCCTGGGGCGTCAGCGGCTGGTGCTGTCGCGCGGCCTGCCGGAACGGGTACGTCCCCGGCGGCCGCAGCCACGGCATCGGTTTCCGCGTCCTTTTCCCGGCGTGAGGGTTTTGTATCGGCTTGTCTTTTTACCTCTTTACTCTTTTCGCCGCGCAGCGGCGCGGGCGACGCAATTACCGATTGTGGCGGCCGTACCGGACGTGGCGATTGCCGCGTGAGGATTAATTGGGCCCAATTCAACTCTTCGATGATACCAAAAGCGCCCGCCGCCACACAAGCGGGGCCGTGGTCCAGCAGGGCGAACTCGGCTGTCGATGGTGGGCCTGTACCGGAAAAGACGATCCTGCCGGGGGATGGCCCGGGCGAATTGCAGGTCACCGGCAAGGCCTACGACTTGGCGGTTGCGGCACCAGTCGCGGACGGTGGCGTCGTCGAAGCGCTTCAGGGACTTGCCGGACGGCTCGTCGCAGTGACTGCGGAAGACGAAGGAGACGGACGTGGCTGGTCCCTTCCGACCTGCTCGGTCCCCGCCTTCGGGCTTTACCAGGCCGGCGGACAAATGGGGAACGAAAAGCTCATCTCGCCTTGCCGGCCCCGGCGCACGCGCTGTATAAGCGGGCGGTGGTTGCGTCCGCGGCAACGCAGCCGGACGGATCGGGGAGGCTCGCACGGAGAAGGGAATGAGCGCGCTCCCGGAGCCGCAGATCGTTTCGTGCTACTTCGACGACCGGGTCACGCCGCACCTCGCCGCCATGCGCCTGCGCTGGCCCGAAGGGCCCGCCGAGGGCCCCTGGCTGCTCCCGACCGGAGAAGAGGTGATCGGGCCTCCGCCCGAGCGCTTCGGCGTGTTGGTGCGTCGCCACGCCAGCGACGAGTACGCCGTCAGCCTGGTCTGGGGCCCCGTCGCGGTGCAGGAGGCCCGGCTGGGGCGCTGGCGGCTGCTCAACAGCGCGCTGACGGCCGTCCTGGCGGCGCTGGGCACCAACCTCGCCGATTTGCTCGATCAGCCGATCGACGCCCGCGAACAGCCTCTGGGGCGCACGGGCTGACGAAAAAGGGGACGCAGCTCTTTTCCGAGGCCACCATGATTCGCGAAGCAGTGCCGGCGGACACCTCGCTCGAAGCAGCGCTCGTACAGTACGAGGTCTTTCGCCGCATGGCGCCGGGCAAACGGCTGGAGCTCGCGTTGCGGATGAGCAATTCGCTGCGCGACCTGGTGGCCGCAGGGGCCCGGAATCGCCACCCCGAGTACACCGACGATCAGGTTCGGCTTGCCGTCATTCGCCTGACGCTTGGAGAAGAGTTGTTCCAGAGGGCCTACCCCGGCGTGGACGTGAAGCCATGAATCAGGACGACTTTCTGAAGCGGATGGCCCAGCTTCTCGAAACGGCCGGCATTCCCTTCATGCTGGCGGGGTCACACGGCAGTAGCTACCACGGCCAACCTCGCGCAACCAACGACGTGGACCTGGTCATCGATCCGACGGCAGAGCAACTGGAACGGTTTCTGGCCCTTCTGGGCGACCAGTATTATGCCGATCCGCAAACGGCCCGAGAAGCGCTTCGCCGACGCTCCTTGTTCAACGTCGTCGACTTCGACGAGGGTTGGAAGGCAGACCTGATCCTGCGGAAAGATCGGCCTTTTAGCGTCGAGGAACTGAAGCGGCGGCAACTTGGCACCTACCACGGGTATTCGGTGCCGATTGCTTCCCCCGAAGACGTAATCTTGACCAAGCTGGAGTGGAACAACCTGACGCCGTCCGACCGTCAGGTGAAGGACGCCCTCAACGTGGCGGTCGTGCAGGGGGCGAAATTAGACCTTGCGCATCTGCGAAAGTGGGCGCCATCCCTCGGCGTCGCCGATCAACTCGAGGAACTGCTGCGCGAGGCGGAATCGCTTCGCTCGAAGCCCGGCCCGTAGAGGCAACCCCGGCCCTTCGCGCGAAAAAGGGGACGCAGCTCTTTTCCCCGTGTGGAAAAGAGCTGCGTCCAATAGTGTTCGGCTCGAAAGTTGCCGGGTATAATGAAGGAAGAAACCTTACCATCCCTCCAAACGGCGCGACCGCCGTTGCTTCCCATCGTAGGCCTCTCCCCTTATGCCCGGACGCAAACCCAAGCAGCCCGTCGTCG
>JBBSEZ010000533.1:0-6115 GCA_038239195.1 Gemmatales bacterium | reverse complement strand
GGGGCCCCCCACCCCACCATCTCCAGTGCGTTAATGTCACCCACCCCCCCACTCTGGTTACGGGGGGGACTTGGTTGCCCCGATGCCTCCCCTCAGCCCCCGCCCTGCACCCCCCCCCCCACGACATTTTACCTGACGGGCATCGCCCACGCAGCGCGGCGTGGGCGAATCCACCCGGCAAAAGGCGCCGGCCAGGCAAACCTCGCGGGCCTTGTCACTTCTGCTTCGCTTCCAGCTCCGCCCAGCGCGCGTACAGGCGATCCACCTCCTCCTGCGCCAACTGCATGGCCGTACACGCCTCCTGCATCCGCACGTGGTCGCCCGCCGCCTCCCCCACCGCGCGCTCGCGCGACGCGAAGGCCTCCTCCGCGGCCAGGATCTTGCCTTCCATCTGCTCCAGTTCGCGCTGCTCGGGGTAGGTGAGCCGTTTCGCCTTCTCGGCCCCCTTCGCCGATGGCTTCGCCGCCGCCTTCGTGGGCCGGGCCGTCACCTCGGGAAACGAGGCCTGCGCCGCCAGCCACTGCGCGCAGTCGGCGAACAGCCGTGCCTCGCCGCGACCCAGGCCGACCAGTTCGGTGCAGAGGCGGTCCAGCAGGTAGCGGTCGTGCGTGACCAGCACCAGGGCGCCGGGGAACTCGGCCAGGCCCTCCTCCAGCACCTCCAACGAAGGAAGGTCGAGGTCATTGGTCGGCTCGTCGAGCAACAGCACGTCGGCGGGCTGTACCATCAGCCGGGCGATCAGGATGCGCGCCTGCTCGCCCCCCGACAGGTCGCCCACCGGCACGTCGAGCTGGTCGCTTCGGAACAAGAAGCGCTTCGCCCACGCCGAGACGTGAATCGAGCGCCCCTGATACACCACCGTGTCACCGTTGGGCAGCAGTGCCCTCCGCAAGGTGACGGCGCGGTCGAGCTGCTCGCGGTTCTGGTCGAACGTCACCACCCGCAGGCCCTCGGCCCGCGCGATCGTGCCGGCGTCGGGGGCGAGCTCCTCGTTCAGCAGCCGCAGCAACGTCGATTTTCCGCTGCCGTTGCTGCCCAGAAGGCCGAGCTTCATGCGCGGCGAGAGGACGAACGACAGGTCGCGGAACAGCGCTTTCCCGCCGAGAGACTTGGCGAGGCCTTCCGCGACCAGCAACTTGCGCGACTGGCGCCCCGTCGAGGAGAAGTCGATCTGCACCGTCTGCGATTGGGCGTTGCGAAATTTGACCTCCGCCAATTCCGACATGAGCTGCCCCGCCGCCTCGATCCGCGAGCTCGACTTGCGCGTGCGCGCCGGCGCCTTGCGGCTCAGCCAATCGACCTCCCGGCGCACCTGGTTGGCCAGAACAAGTTCCCGGGCCGCCTGCCCCTCCAAAAACTCCTCGCGCTTGCTCAGGAACGCGCTGTAGCTGCCGGCGGCGCGGAAATACCCATCGGGGTAGGTGCGGTTCAACTCGACGACCTGATTGGCCACGTTCTCCAGGAAGTAGCGGTCGTGGCTCACGACCAGGAACGCGAACGGCGCGTTCTGCAAGAGCTCCTCCAGCCAGAGGATGCCTTCGAGGTCGAGGTGGTTGGTGGGCTCGTCGAGGAGCAAGAGATCGGGCTCTCGGGCCAGCTCGCGCGCCAGCGCCAGCCGCTTGCGCCAGCCGCCCGACAGCGTCTCGACGCGCTGAATGGGATCGGCGAAGCCCATTTTGGTGAGCGTGATCGACACCTGGGTGTCGCGCTCGTAGTCCTCCAACGGCAGGTCGCTCATCCCGGCGGCGACGACTTGCTCGACGGTCAGGCCCGCCTCGAAGGTCGGCTCCTGGGGGGCGTAGCCGAGGCGCGTGGTCTTGCGCAGGGCGACGATGCCGGCGTCGGGCGCCTCGAGCCCGGCCAGGATTTTCAGCAAGGTGGACTTCCCGGAGCCGTTAGGCCCGATCAGCCCGACGCGCTCGCCGGTGTTGAGGTCCATCGTCAGGCCAGCGAAGAGGGGGCGCGGGCCGTAGGCCTTGGTGAGCGACTCGAAGTTGAGTAACACCGTCATGGGCGGGGCCCGTCCTTGTTTTCGGGGGGCACGTCGGCCCGGGCCCCAGCAACGCCGGAGGCCCCGCCGACGACAGCCCCCCAGGCTGCGATCCGGAGCAGCAACTTCGGCACCGGCTCGTCGCCGTTGGAAGTCAGAGGGACCAGGGCCGTGAGCGCAAAAACCATCACTCCTCCCAGCGCCGCCAATAGCGCGAGCCCGGCGACGACGCCCGTCAGAGTTGCCACGGCAAAGCGTGCGGCGCCTTTCGTCGCGGTGCGCCGGACCGTCCAGGCCGCGACCTGGCTGATGGCGCTGCCAATGAGCGCCCCGGGAATGGCGCCGGCCCAGATCGCTCCGCCAGCATCGGTGCCGTCTCCCGAGAGGAGGCGGCTGACGAACCGGGCGAGCCCGCCCGCGACGGCGCCGGCGAGCAGGCCCGCCGCGATCGCCCCGACAGGCAGGCGCGTCGGGGGCTTTGCGGGCGGCGGGGACTGCGACATTCGGGGCCCTCGTTGCGTGGGTTCGTGCGCGGGGGCGAACGGAACGTCCCTTCACGGCCGTTCCGGCCGTGAAGGGACGCCGCCTCTTTATCAGTTTACCGGCTCGCCCGCCGCAGAAACAGCCCTGGCGCGCCCGAGGGCTCGGGAGGCGCCGTGGGACCGGCTTTCCAGCCGGTCTTCGGGGGCGTGTCCGGCTGGAAAGCCGGACGTACGGCCGCCGCGGGACCAATCACTTCGCCATCAGGAGGTAGTCGGCTTCCTCCAGGCCCACCTTGAACGTCGCCACCCCGTCCTTGTACGCGAACGGCACCGCCTTCTGCCCGACGACAGACCGCACGCCCTTCGGCGCTGTCGCCAGCCGTACGCTCACCGCCAGGTCCTTCACCGGCCCGTTCGTCCAGTTCACGAGGGTCAGCAGCGTCCCGTCCTTGTGGTCGATCACCACGCCCTCGACGCCCGGGTTGGCGCACACCACCGCCTGCGTTGGCCTCGCCGCATCGATGCCGAGGCGCGCCAGCTTCGTCGCTGCCTCGTCGAAGCCCGTCGGATTGTAGACCGTATGGCGACCACCGCGGGCGTAGGGGATCGCGCGCAGGCCCGTCTTGAGGTAGCTCGCTCCCGCCAGAGTGCCCACGGCGAAGGCACGCCCCTTGCCGTGTTCGTGGACCGTCACGGCGGCGCTGCCGTCCGACCACGTCCCGAGCACCTTCGCCTTGTCCGGGCTCAGCACCTGCTTCATGCCCAGGGCGGCCACCTTGCTCTTGCCCAGCGCGATGACGTCGATGGGCCGTTGCAAGGGGAGCTCCAACAGGGTGCGCGGGGCGATGGCGTTCTTCGTCAGCTTCGTGCCTTTGAGGCCCAGGAGCTTCAACATCCCAACTTCCGGCTCGTCGTACTGGTTGCGGTGCCCCAGCCCCGCCGCGGCGTAGAGGGTGCCGCCTGCTTTCACCCAGGCGTCGAGCTTGGCGATGGCTCGCGTGTCGGCCCACTCGCCGGCGAAGTAGACGACGTCGTAATTCTTCAGCACGTCCTCCGCCACGTCGTCTTCGGTGACGAGATCGACAGCGTGCTGGGCGTGGCGCAGAGCGAGGTAGAGATACTGCTGGTCCTTGCGGCACAAGACCTGGTTGATCTTGTCCGGCGCGTTGGCGCAGCGCTTCGTGAAGGCGTCTTGCTCCTTGTCCACCAGCAGCCGCGACTCGTGAAAGTCGGTCGCCTTGCCGGTGATGATCGCCACGCGCGCGGGGCGCACCGTCCCTCCAGCTTGATACTTTTCGGCCTCGGCGGCGTCGTAGATCGACTCATAAAGGGCCCGGAAGGTGTCGGTTCGGCCCCAGGCCACGTAGTTCTCGGTGAAGCGCTCGGCCGGCGCCACCCAGAAGTTGTCCACGTGCCGGGCGCCGAAGCCGACGCTCAGATACGTGTTGCGGCGCAGGTAGCCCGGCACCTGACCGGGGGCGTGAGGCATGACGTAGAAGTGGATCGGCTGGCCGTGATACTTGACGGCGCAGCGAGCCTGGCCGAACATCCACGAGAGGATTTGCGGCGCCTCCGGGACGCTGAACACGTAGTCCTCGGCCCAGAACATGCTCATTCCGCGCTGCTTGAAGACGTCTACCCACTGGTAGACCGGGCCGTAACAGAGCGCGAGGTGGTGGGGCGAGTAGTTGGCGCCCGTCAGCACCTCGGGACCAAACAGGCTTTTGGTCAATTCGGTCATGGCTCGGTAGTCGGCGAAGCGCTCCTCCTCGTTGAAGAGGTTGGAGTACCACACCAGACGGCCATTGCCCTTCTCGGTGAGCGTCGCCTCCTCGACGGGCATCTTCAAGTCGGCGGCCGTCACGCCCTTGGCCTTGAGCCAGGTGTGGAACTTTCTCCTCAACTTGAGATCGGCGAAGTTGATCTTGCCCAGGCTGATCTCGTCGCCAAAGCTGACGACGCGCAGCCGTTCCTTCTCGGCTGGCGTCATCTTGCCCGCCAGCGCCTTGATCGCCGTGGGGCTGCCGTAGTGCTGGGCCACCGTGGCGCGTTTCACCTGCTTGTAGCGCTCGGGCAACAGGGTGTTGTAGCCGAGGCGGTCCTTGAGCTCGCTCACCCAATCCTCGTTCCCGCCGAAGGCGCCGTAGAAGAGGATGCGCTCTGGCTTCTTGCCGCCGTTGGCGGTGCGCCACGTCTTGCTCGCGGTCACGATCTCGCGCGCCCACGTCTTGCTCGTCTTGACGACGGCGCCCTTCTTCCACGCGATCTCCAGGGGCACGACGGCAACCTCGCCCGAGCGTAGTTGCACGTCGCCGACGAGTGCCTTGCCGGCGGCATCGCGGCTGAACTGTACGCCAAACTCGCCAGGGGCGCCGGGCAGGGCGAGGGTGAGCCCCTCATCGTGGACGAGCCGGCAGAAGGGGCCAACGTTGAACCATTCGCTCCACGCCCCCGCCGCGACGGGCCTGGCCGGGAACTTCGCCGTCGCCCCACCGTAGTTGGGCTGGTAGTGGCCCGCGCGACTCACCGTGAGCTGCGCCGGGGCCGGGCCCGTGTTGCGGAAGCGGGCGTAGAGCCTGGTAGCGGCGAGGGCCTCGTTGGTGAAGGGGCTGCCGACGCGGTTCGGCTTGAAGCCGTCGTAATCGTCGGCGGGGCTCGTGGTCAGCACGATGAAGTCGATGAAGCGATCGCCGGCAGGAGCTGGGTTGGGGAGCGCGGTGAGGCGAACCTCGGCGGGGCCGGCGGCCAACTCGACGAGCAGTTTGGGGGCCTCGGCAGCATCGTGATCGACGCCCCAGTACCACCACAGTTCGGTGCTGACGCCGCTGAAGCTCCACAGGCGCGGCGTGCCGGCTCGTCCGTAGGTGGCGGCGAAGAGGCGCTTGCCGTTCTGGTAGACGTCGATGCGATGGAGGTAGTTAAAGTAGGGCGGGGCCTGGTACTTGCTCCAGACCCGATACTTGCCGGCCACAGGGACTTGAACGATCTGCGTGGCGACCGAGCCGTTGCTGTCGGCGGGGGCGCCGAGGCAACCGCCGTGGGTCATCCACATTCCGCCATAGGTATGACTGCCATAGGTGTCGTCTTGATGAGTGACCTTCCAGCCCTTGGCGTCGAGGGGCTTGAACTGTTCGCCCTCGGCGACGATGACGGTGGGAGGTGCGGCCGCGGCGGTGGAGCAGAGCAGGGCGAGGAGGGGAAGGGCGAGGAGAGAGCGTGGCGTCATGAGGGTGGTCCTTCTGCTTGGTGGGCGTACCCTTTGTAGCAGAAGGGTGGGCGCGGGGCCAGAACGGCGAGGGCGTCCGGGATAGACGAGGTCGATTCAGAGGCCGGCCTTCTGCCGGAACAGGCGCAGGCTGCGGGAGCGGATGGCGAGGTCGATGCAGGCATTCAGACGAGTCGCGTCTTTGATGCCCCGGATGGCGGTGCGCAGTTCGTCCGGCACTTCCTTGAACCGGCCTTCCAACACCCTTAGTAGCGAACCAACGATGCCCTTGGCCTCGCCCTTGGCCTCGCCCTTGGCCTCGCCCTCGGCGCGGGCCTGCGCGGTCCACTCGTTGACGATTTTCGACTCCATGACGTCCCACCCTTTCAATGCTTCGCGCCAGGCTTCGTCGCAGCCGGCCTTCTCGGCGAACACGAT
>JBBSEZ010000532.1:0-6184 GCA_038239195.1 Gemmatales bacterium | reverse complement strand
CCCAACCACAGGGCTCATCACGGGGACCATCGCGGCTGGCGCGGCGGATGGCGGGCCGTACACTACGACGGTGGTGGCGAGCAACGGCTCGGTCAGTTATGGGCAGACGTTTACCTGGGCGGTCACGCCGCGCGTGGCGCTTGCGGCGATCCCCGATCAGAGCAACTTGGAAGGCGCTGCGGTGTCGCTCCAGGTGCAGGCAAGCGAGACAGGCGGGACCTTGGCTTACGCGGCCGACGGCTTGCCTCCGGGCCTGACGATCAACCCGAACACGGGGCTCATCACGGGGACCATCCCGGCCGGGGCCTCCTCGACCGGGCCGTACGGCGTTACGGTCACGGTGACCGACGGGACGTACAGCGAGAGCCAAACATTCACCTGGGCGGTCAGGCACGCCAACAACAACGCCCCCACGCTGAGCAACCCCGGCACCCAAGGGAACGTCGGCGGCGACACCGTGTCCCTTGCTCTCGCCTCAAGCGACTCCGATGGCGATTCGCTCACCTTCACCGCGACGGGGCTGCCCGACGGTCTGAGTATCGATCCGTTCGGCGGGACGGTTTTCGGCAAGCTCGCGAACGACGCCGCCCGCGCAGCGCCCTACGTCGTGGTCGTGACCGCAGACGACGGCAACGGCGGCACCGTTGATCAAACCATCGCATGGGTCGTGAACGACGCCTTCTTGACCGTCCAGGGGAGCTCCTTCACCGCGACAGAAGGGGCCATGACGGGGCCGGTGACCGTGGCGACGATCAGCACTGCCAACCTGAACTGGCAAGCCGGTGACCTCTCGGCCACGATCAATTGGGGGGACGGCAGCAGTAGCATCGAAAAGGTGAGCGGAGCGGCCGGCACCTTCGTCGTCACCGGCGAACACCTCTATGGACATGCCGGGCCCTTCATCGTCATGGTCAGCGCCACGGACGCTGCTGGGGGCACGGCAACCGCCAGCGCGCTGGCGAACGTGGGCGTCGCGCCGCTCTCGGCCTCAGGGGGGCTGACGGAGACGGGGTTGAAGGGCACGGCGAGCACGTTTGCCCTGATCACCTTCACGGACGCAAACCCGAACGACGCGGCCGGAACCTACCCGGCCACGATCGACTGGGGAGACGGCTCGGGGTCGAGCGCCGGGGTCGTCACCGGGACGGGAGGACAGTTCAGCGTCGCCGGCACCCACGCTTACGCCACTGCGGGCACCTTCCCCGCGACGGTGACGGTGCGCGATGCGGACGGAACCACGACCTCCGCGAGCAGCACGATCACTGTCGGAAACGTGTGCGCGGGCCCGGTCGCGAACCTGACCGTCGCAACGTTCACCAGTGCCAACACGTCAGCTGTCGCAGGGGACTTCACGGCGACGCTCGACTGGGGAGATGGGTCGGGGACGAGCGCTGGGACGGTGTCGGGCGGTAACGGCTCCTTCCAAGTGACGGGGAGCCACGTCTACGGTGCGGCCGGCATCTTCACCGTCTTGGCGACCGTGGCCGGCCCAGGTGGGCAGTCGCTCCAGGGGACGGCCGCCGTGTCGGTGGGTGCTCCCATCACAGGCTACGCCAGCAGTCTGGTCGGGAGTGCCGGCGTTGCGCTAACGAACGCGCTCGTGGGGGTGTTCACAACCCCGAATGCGGCAGCCGCGGCTACCGCCTACACGGCCCTGATCGATTGGGGCGATGGAACTGCGCCGACAAGTGGGACCGTGACGGGCGGGGGCGGACAGTTCGCGGTTCGCGGGAGCCACACGTACGCAACGGCGGGGGCTTATCTCGGGACCGTGCAGATTCGCGCTGCGGGCGGTGCCCTGCTGGCCGTGTTGGTGGCACCTTTCCGGTTCGGCCCGGCAACTGGGCCTCGGATTAGTGGCCCTCACGAGGTTCCGAGTTGGTCTGTGTACGAATACGAGGTCAAGAACCCCGGCGGCCGTATCCTGTCCTGGTCGCTCGATGCCGTCTTGAAGAGGGTTGCCCAAATCAAGTGGGAGTCCGATGACGGGACCGAAGCGGAAATCTGGTTCAAGGGTTTGCCGATTGCGGGCAACATCCAGGTCCAGATTCAGGGCCGGGCCATGCCGCTTACCTTCCTGGTGGGGGTGGTGAGGGTTGAGGTAGCCGACCCCCCCGTTGTCGGGGCTTTCGACCGGCCGGGCACAATCGGACAAACTCGCTTGAATGATGCGTTGAACCTGACTGTCAACGGCGCTCAGGGCGACAGGCCGGGAAAATTCCTCTTGGCAGGGACGATTGCCTCCCCAGCACTGAGTTGGCGCGCGGACGTGCGCCTGGTAACGTCCGGACACGCGGACCTCCCGAACGATCCCAACATCAATGTTGGTTTCGTCCAACACGTTTTCGTCGTTGCTGCTCGCGTGAACTTCCCCGGAAACAAGACCTTGACCGCGAGCATCGATGGTCAGACGTATCTCGATACGTCGTATATTGGCGTGCCCTGGTACAGTTCTAGCGCTGTCTTGCGCGGGCACAGGATTGGCACCAGAGAGACGCAGGCCAGGAGCTCCGACTGGCCGTCCCTGAAATATCCCGTGACCTATCGGCCCCTCGGCGGAGGGAGGGCCACCGCGACTTCGATAAGTTTGGAATACATCTTCGTGCTCGATGTCGCGGCGACCAACCCCTCCTGGGCCGACCAAAACTGGGACCGCTCTATTTCGCGGGAGGCTTCGGTAGTCTGGGTGGTCAACGGCTCGGGGACGCTGAGACCGGATGGTACGGCCCTCAACTGGGTAGCTAGTAAAAGCGCAGGTATCAAGGTCGCTACTCAGCCGCCCTCATGGGTCTCCGAGACTAACCAGACCTTTGGCACGAGTATTAGGACTGACGACGACCTCCCCCCCGCGAACATCAACAAGGCCGTGAACTGGATACCTAAAGGGTGGTAAGGAATGGATGGGCAAGGATCGCACCTGGGCTCGCCTAGCAGTCACCGCTTTCCCCTCGACGGCGAGCAGGATCGGCGGGTCAAGTTGTTCTTGTATATCTGTCGGCGTGCATTGGGGGCGTTCCTCATGAGTAGGCTCCTTGGTCTGGCAGTGCTTCTGAGCCTCTTTTCCCTCGCCGTTATGGGAAGGCCCCCGGCGGAGGTGCCGCACCGGGCGCCTCCGACCGACCGCGTCGGCGACCCCTTGCCCTCCGGCGCCCTCGCCCGGATGGGGACGGTCCGCTTGCGTCACGTCCAGCCAGTTCTCGCTATGGGCTTTTCCCCCGATGGCAAGGTGCTGGCGTCGGGGGGCGATGACCGCGTGATCCGCCTGTGGGAGCCCGGCACGGGCAGGCCCCTCAGACGGTTTCCGCACGACTGGACGGTGAAATGTCTGGCCTTCTCGCCCGACGGGAAGACACTCGCTGTGAGCGACTATACGATGGTCGTTCTGCTGGACGCGGGCAAGGGCACGGTCCGGCTCCAACTACGCGGGCACACGCCGGTGGTTCGCACGCTCGCCTTCTCCCCGGATGGAAAGAGGCTCGTCTCAGGGGGGGACGACCACGTCCTGATCCTCTGGGACGTCGCCACGGGCAAGCCGATCCGCCGGTTGACCGGCCACGAGGGCACGGTGACTTCCCTCGCCTTCTCCCCCGACGGCAAGGCCTTGGCTTCCGCAAGTGTGGACAAGACCGTTCGCCTCTGGGATGCCGCGAGCGGCAAACTCCTGCGCACCACCCGGTGCTTCCCACCAGCCCCCAAGGTTGGCGAGGATTACAGGGCTGTCGGTTGCCTCGCCTTCTCCCCTGACAGCAAGGCCCTCGCGGTGGGGACGGAGGGCAGGGAGCCGGGGGAGGGGACCGTTCGGTTGCTGGACGCGCCTACGGGCAAAGAGTTGCGCCGGCTGGCGGGCTACGCGCGCGAGCGGACCGTCTCGTCCGTTGCTTTCTCCCCCGA
The DNA here is from genome assembly GCA_038239195.1 of Gemmatales bacterium. GTDB lineage: Bacteria > Planctomycetota > Planctomycetia > Gemmatales > Gemmataceae > JBBSEZ01. The sequence goes on along the minus strand of JBBSEZ010000532.1, from coordinate 2,293 downwards.
CGGCAAAACGTTGGCGGTGGGATCGGGCGACACGTCTCTGCGGTTGTGGGAAATGAGCACGGGCAAGCAACTCCACGACCTGAAAGAGAATGGCGTCGTCGCGCTCCACTTCGCACCCGATGGGCGCACCCTCGCCTCAACCTCGGGATCGCTCGATGGCCGACTCCGGCTGTGGGATGTGGGCACGGGCAAGGAGCGCCCTCGACCGGAGGGGCACGACGGCCAAGTTGATACGCTCACTTTCGCGCCGGATGGTAAGGCCCTCGCCACCCTCGGGCTGGACAATACCATTCGCGTCTGGGAAGCCGGCACCGGCAAGCAGTTGCGTCAACGCCGGTGGCGCCACATCGACCCGGAGGCAATCTACGATCGAACCCAATGTCGGTCGATCGCGTTCTTACCGGGAGGGCGTGGCCTGCTTTGGTCCCCGACCGGGAGCTCGCTCGATGTTTGGCCCTGCGGAACGGGCGGGGAAGTCACCCGCTGCTACCGGGCCGGACGTGGGGAGGCAGTGTACTCGTTCGTCGCCTCTCCAGACGGGAAGTGGCTCGCCCTGGAAATCCGGAAAGAGCGAAAAGGGCCATCATTGATCCGGCTGTGGGACAGGGAGAAGGGCAAAGCCCAGGGGACATTTTCCTTCCCGGGACGGGGCGACGAGCAGAAGATGATCGCCGGTAGGATCGCCTTTTCGCCTGATGGCAAGACGTTGGCGGCAGTCGCGCACGCGACCGTCTACGTCTGGGATGCTCGGAGCGGAAAGGAGTTGCGCCGGGTGCGCGGCATCGGCAAATACTTGTCTACGCTTGCTTTCTCGCCGGATGGCAGATTGCTGGCGGGCGGCGAGGGGAGCTTCCTCGAAGATCAATTCAGGCCAAGGGACGAACAGCCGATGCGAAAGGCGATCCGCCTGTGGGACGTCGCCAGCGGTGAGGAAGTCCTGGTGATTCAGGGCAATGAGGGCCCGTTCACCTCACTCGCGTTCTCTCCGAACGGGCAGACGCTGGGTTCAGCAAACCAGGCAGGGCAGGTCCGGCTCTGGGAAGTGGCGACGGGGAAGGAGTTGTTGCGCTATTCGGAGGATCGCTGCGAAGTGACCGCCATTGCCTTCTCCCCTTCCGGGGACAAGTTGGCGTCATCGATGTCCGATGGCACCGCCCTGATCTGGGGCCTCACGCCGCCGGAATGGGAGGCGCCCAATGAGAGGCTGCGGAAGGTGGACTTGGCCGTGTTGTGGCGTGACTTGGGCGGTGAAGATGCCCAGAAGGCTCGCCGAGCTATCTGGTCCCTAGCGGCGCGGGCGGAGTCCCTCGCCTTTGTGGCCGTCCACTTGCGCCCGGTCCCCACGGGTAAGCCGGAACAGATGCGCCGCCTCATCGCCGACCTCGACCACGACGACTTCGATCGCCGCGTCCTGGCCGCACGCGAACTAACCGACCTGGTGGAGGTGGCCGAGCATGCCCTGCGCCGCGAACTGGCGAAGACGAAGTCGGCGGAGGTGCGCCTGCGCATCGGGGCGATCCTCAAATCCCTCCCCGGCTGGCCGCTCAAGGAAGGCGAGGTTCTGCGCCGCGTTCGCGCCGTTGCCGTCCTCCAGCGCATCGGCACTCCCGAGGCCCGCGCCCTCTTGCGGAAGCTCGCCGAAGGCGCCCCCGAAGCCCGGCAGACTCAGGCGGCCCGGCTGGCGCTTGCGTGCCTCGCCAAGGCACCGACCCGCTAAGGAATCGCCCACCCGCGGCGGAACCCTTCGCCTGGCGCCGACTCCAAGCCCACTCTCTCGGACGGCCAGCCCCGCGTACCCGTTCGGCGCACCATCAACAACGCCTCCAGCCCGCCCCACCAGCCCGGCGCCGACAAACTCGCCCCCCGTCGCCCCCCTTTTTCGTTGACCCTCCCCCCTTCCCCCGTTACCCTTCAAGTATCGAGCCTTCCGTCCCCGACCCGTCCCCTAGAGGTTCTGCTTCATGTTGCGCCTGGATGCCGAGCGCTCCGTGTCTTTTTGCGACGGCCTCACCCGGCGCGACTTCCTCCGCGCCGGCGCCCTGGCGGCGCTGGGCCTGACGCTCCCCGGCTTCCTGGCCCAGAAGGCGGCCGGCCACGTCAAGGGCAGCGACGTCAACTGCATCATGCTCTTCCTCCTCGGCGGGCCCAGCCACATCGATACCTGGGACCCCAAGCCTCGCGCCCCCGAAGAAGTCCGCGGGCCCTTCAAGACCATCGCCACCAACGCCCCCGGCATGCAGATCACCGAGATGTTCCCGCGCATGGCCCGGAACGCCGACAAGTTCTCGCTCGT
>JBBSEZ010000531.1:0-6226 GCA_038239195.1 Gemmatales bacterium | reverse complement strand
ATTTCTTCGTCAAGGACCACCGGGCCTACTGGTTCGACCGCCTGGGCAAGATGCACGGGCCGGTCAAGTTGCCCGAGGACCAGCAGGAGCGCATGTACCAGGTGATGACGTTGTGGGACGAGTACATGGCCGACAGCGCCGCGCGCTTCCAGCAAGAGCGCCGGCTGCGCCGGTTCGTCGTGCTCGCGGGCAGCGGGCACGTGGACCGCGGCTTCGGCATCCCGCAGCGCATCGCCAAGCGAACGGGCGGAAAGGTCGTCACGGTGCGCATCGTCCTCGGCGGAGAGGTGAGCGCCGTCACAGCGGACCCGGCGGCAGACTACGTCGTGATCGTGAAGTGATGCTGCCCAGGCAAATGAGAGGAACAGTTCCGGTTGTGCCGGGCATAGGGGGCAGGGGAAGGCGCGGCTCGGAGCGAGAATGCTTTTTCCCCGGCCGCGCCCAGCTCATCGCGGTCGGTTTGCGTCGCGTAAGGGTATGGTTGATCCCTCGAAGAGTGGAGGACTCGAGGGCAGCATTCCTGGGCCACCAGACCGACCCGAAGGGGAAACCTGATCAGGGCAAAGCAGCATGGCTGGAAAGCCGGGGCGCAGTGAAGCCGGCAAGCGGCATGGCCGGCGAGGCCCGGATGGCAAGGTGAGCGCTGGATTGCCTGAGCCGCAGGGCCCGACCTGCAACACGATCAGGCCAGGAACGGCGGATGGCACCCGAAGCGAAACCTGTCCTCCAAAAGAAGGTCGGTCCACCTCGGCGATCGCTTCGCGGGCCGGATGAGCCGGACCGCGTGGGCGTAGCGCATTCCCCGCCGGCAACGGCTTTTTCCCCCTGGGCCGGCGACCCACCAAGAGCACCACCCCCTCGGCGCCCTGCGAGAAGGCCCCCGACGCGGTGCGTCGGGGGGCCTTGGGATCTTGCCTCGCGCGGCGCGTTCGGGGCTGGGCGATGCTCCTCAACGGCAACGTTGTCCCGCTGGCTCAGCCGTTGACGAAGAACTCGGACCCGGCCTCGAAGCCCAGTCGGACGCTCCGCATGTCCATGTTCGAGAAGACCCAGCCGTTCAACCCGCTCGCGTCCGACGGCCGGTGCAAGAGCACGTCGTAGTAGCCCTCGAACTGGTTCGACCGGAACTCCGTCGAGCCCAGGAGCCCCAACGCCACTCCTTGCCAGCCGATCCCCGGAATTTGGTTGATCCACCCGTCCAGCTCGCTCTGGCTGCCCGGACGATCGAGCAGGAGTTGATACAGCGCCTGCACGAAACGCCCCGACGCCGAGCCCGAGCCCGGCCCCGACGGAATCAACACCTGGGCACGATTGAAGAACTCGCCGGTGCCCAGGATCTGGCTGAGGACCTGCTCCTCGGTCTGCCCCGCCTGCAACAGGCTGACCCAACCTTGTTCCTCGCCCCCGGCCGCCGGCCGCCCGAGGTAAGCGACGTACCAGGCCTTCACCAGGCGCGTCTGGCCCTCCGAGCTCCCCTCGATGCTACTCGCCACCGACCGCTGCGCGGCCGTCGAGCCGTTCAGCAGCCCGGCCCAGCCGTCCAGCTCGGACTTCGCCCCGGCCCGGCCCAGGATGTCCAGGTACAGCGCCTGCACAACCCGCTCGTTCGGGGTCAGCCCGGCGAAGGCCGTCCCCCGGTCTGCCGTATCCGGCCCGACTTCGGCGTTCACCGCGATCGGACTGCTGAACTGGATCGGCGTCGGACCGGTAGTCGGGTAGAGGGCGAACGTCTGACGATTCTGGATCTGGTTGGCGTTCTGCCCGGGCACGCCATCGACGCTGATCGAGCCGGGCGGGGTGTGCGTCACCCCGCTCGGGACGCTGACGACCACCGCCCCGCCCGCGTTGATCGCGGGAGCGCCGCCCGAGTCTTGCACCGCGACGCTGAAGGGCACGGTGCCGACCTTGGAGTAGGTGTGGCTGCCCACGACGTCGAAGCCGCCGCCCGCGTGGGCCACCACGGAGACGTGGGTCGGGTTGGCGACGCTGTCCTCGACCACTCCGTCGCCCCAGGCCACCGTCCCCTTGTAATCGGTGACGGTGCCGTTGGGATCGCTGTCGGTGAAGTGGAGCAGAACCACGTTGACGAGCGCCGTCCCCACGGTGGTGCTGGGGAGCGTCAGCGTCCCTGCCGTCAAGGCCGCATCGGCAACGGTCAGGGGCAGCGTCTGGGAGTTGTCGCTCGGGTCGGGCTCCGGCAGGTCGCTGGTGACGCTCGCCGTGTTGCTGATCCCCCCTTCCTCGGGGAGGTGGACCACGATCGTCCCGGTAAAGGCAGCCGTGGCGGTGATCGTCCCCAGGTTGACCTGACCAGTCCCCGAGTTGTAACCGGGGAAGCTCGACGAGACGAAAGTCGTTCCCGCGGGGACCGCGTCGGTGAGGATGACGTTCGTCGCGGTGTTGGGGCCGTTGTTCGTGACGGTGATCGTGAACGTGACGTTCCCGCCTTCCGTGGGGCTCGCCGAGGCCGTCTGGCTGACGGAGAGGTTGGCCGACGGCCCCAGCGTTTCAATCTGGTCGAAGAAGATCGACTGCCTGTTGCTGAACGTCCAGGACCCCGCGTAGCCGTCGGCGGGCACCGGCTGGGTGGTGTGGAGCTGCGGGTTGGTCGTGCCGGAGAGGTTGACGTTCAGCGTGTCGCCGGGGCTGGCGGGCGGCTTTGGGTCGCCGCCGTGGATGTGGAAGGTGGTGGAGGCACTGGGCGGAGGAGTCACGTTGAACGTGTCGGCCCCACTGCTGCCGGTCACGTTGAAGGTGGAGACGTTCGAGTAGCCGACGGTATCGTCGGAGCCGCGCTGGAACGTGCTGCCCGTGAGCGTGACCGTCGTGCCCGTACCGCCGCTGGACGGCACGTAGTTGAGCGTGCTCACGTTGCTGACCGTCCCGCCCGTGCCGTTGCCCATCAGGGCCAGGTCGGACAGGGTCAGCGTCGTGAGGCCCGACGCGCTGAGGGCGCTGGTCGCGCCCGTCACTTTCAGGTTCTTGAGGGTCACGTCGGTGGCCGGGCTGCCGATGGTGATGCCCGTGCCCGAGGACGGGGAAAGGATGGCGCCGGGCGGGCTCCCGGGAGCGCCGGCGAGCGTGAGGTTCTTGGCGATCGTGACGTTCTCGACGTAGGTGCCCGCCAGCACGTTGACGGTGCCGCCCGCCGTCACGGCGTTGACGCCCTCCTGGATGCGCCCGACGCCGCCGGTCTGGGGGCTGGCGGCGGTGACGTCGAGGACCGAGAAGTCTCCCTGGAAGCCCGGCGTGCTCGGCTGCGCGTCGGTGCCCGCGTCGAGGAACGGCGTGTAGTCCACGCTGCCACTGCTGGCCGCCTGAACGCCCGCCAGCGTCTTACTGCCCCACCAGTTGGTCGAGGCGTTGATCGTGCTCCCGCTCAGGTTGCGCAGCGCCAGCACGCCGTTGCCGGACAGGTCGTTGTTCGTGATGGGCCCAACCGAGGCGGCGGCCGCTTCGACCCGGATGCCGTCGCCCGTGCTGTTGGTGATGAAGTTCTGGCTCGCGGAAACCAGGCTACCGCTCGCCTCGACGTGAACGCCCGTCCCATTGGCGGCGATCGTGTTCTGCGTCAAGGTCGCCGTCCCGCTCACGTCGATGCCCGTGGCGAAGCTCGTGACGGTGTTGGTGCCGGTGACGCCGTCCGTGGTCAGCGTGGAGCCAACCCCGACGCCGATGCCGGTCCCGGCGCTGCCCGTGCCGGTGACCGAGTTCCCCGACAGGTAGTTCACCGTCTGCGCGTTGGTAAAATCGAAGCCGTTGAAGACGTTGGTGAGCGTGTTGCCGGTGAGCTGGACGGCGGGGGTACCTCCGTTGGTATAACCGGGGTAGTATTGGAAGCCGACGTGAGCGCCGGCCACCTGGTTGTTCGCGTACGCGATGGTGGTGGTCGCGCTGGAGGGCGACGTGAGCCGGAAGGCGATCTGCTTGTTCAGGGCCGGGTTGTTGGCCGCATCCAGGTTCAGGAACTTGTTGTTGCTGACGGTGATGTTGCTCGTCGTCCCGTCGGTGTTTTCCCAGATGCCGCGAATCAGCTCGGGGTCGCTGCTCTGGGCATGAAGGACGTTGACCGTGTTGCCCTTGATCTGGAAGCCGTCGTAGATGTCCCCGCCGCTGGTGTCGCCCTGCATGCCGACCTCGGCCGAGAAATTGCTGTGGACCGAGTCGCTGACGCCGTTGCCCTGGAGGTCGATGGTGTTGTTCTGGATGACCTGGTTCTTGCCGTGCGAGTAGTAGATGCCGATGTTCTGGATCGTGTTGGCAGGCGTAACGGGGTCGAGCACGTCGGGGGCGAGGCGAATGTGGTTGTTGACGATGTGCGTGCCGGTGAAGGCGGCGCTGTTCCCCGGTGAGTTGTCGAACATCGCGATGCCCAGCGCGAAATCGAAGATGTTCAGGTTGGAGATGGTCCAGTTCTGGTTGGTGGACGAGCCATAGAGCCGGTCCCCGTTGTTCCCCGTGTTGAGCTGGAGCGGCCCCTCGAGATAGACGCCAGGGATGCTGCCCGGCCCCTGGATGGTCGCGGCCCCGAGGCTGGCGGCCGTCAGCGTCACGTTGTTCACGTTCGCCGGCCCATAGATCGTGTAGTCGTCCGCCGTGCCGTTGACGCCGTCGTTGCCCAGCGCCCAGGCGGCCGCGGCAAACGGCTTGGTCCAGTCGAACGTGCCGCTCAGGACGATGGTTTGGCCGCTCTGGACGCAGCCGATGGCGTTGGCCAGGCGCGTGTAATCGTTGTCGGCGGCGCTGACGTCGCCGCTGGCGGTCACGTTGATCGTCGTCAGCAACTGGAAGCCGGGCGTGGTGAGGTCGGCATCCGTCCCGTAGATCAGCCACGTGCGGTATGTAACCTGGCTGGTCAGCCCCGTGATGGTCTGACCCAGGCCGCCGGAGTTGCTCGCGACCGTCGGCCCCGAGATGGCGCCCCACCAATTGCAGGAAGCGTCGAGCGTTCCGGTGTAGTTGTCCACCTCAAAGGTCCCGGCCGGGCCGGTGTAGCCGCTGATGGAATTGAGGTTGAACCGGACGTTCGTCGCGTCGGGCGAACCGGTCCCGCTGTTGCCGATGCGCACCGCCCGGCCGGCGCCGTTCTCGAGTAGGTTGCCGGTGATGGCCAGCCCACTGACGCCTTCGAAGAGGCGGATGTCGGCCGTGGCGCTGTCCGTCGAGTTCTGGAACGTGTTGCTCGCGATCGACGAGTTCGTGAGGTTGAAGGCCAGCATCCCGCGGGCGTTGCCGTCGAAGACGTTGTTGGAGATGGTGATCTGCGTCGCCGGCTTGGTGGCGTCGGTCGAGGAGAAGTCGATGCCGGCGTCGGAATTGCCGGTGAACGAGTTGCCGTCGATCAGGACGTTGGTGAGGGTGCCGCCGGCGTTGGACTGGTCGCTGTAAATCCCGTCGCCGCTGCCCGGACCGCTCTGGTTGTTGTTGCGGAACACGTTGTGCTGGATCGTGGTCTGGTTGATGCTGCTGTTGTTCGCCAGAGAGAGGCCAGCGATGTTGTTCTGGACGATGTTGTTCAGCACGTGGCTTCCCGAAGTGCCAGCGCCCACGAGGATGCCAAAGCCGAACTGGTTGCTGTTGGTCGCCCCCTGGACCGTAAAGCCGTCGATGGTCACGTTGCTGGCGGTGACGTAGAACGGCGTCTGGCCATTATTGCCGACGCCGGTCACGATCGACTCGCTCCCGCTGCGCGTCCGGGCATCCACGCCGTGCTGGGCGCCTTCCAGAGTCAGGGCCTTGTTGATCGTCACCTGTTCGGCGTACGTCCCCGCGTCTGCGAGGATGACGTCGTTGGCGCTGGCGGCAGTGACGGCGGCCTGAATCGTGGCGTAATTCAGGCCGCTGGTGAGGTCGTGAACGGCAGGAGTCAATCGGTCTTCGAGTCGCTCCAGCGCGAGGCGCTTCGTCGTCTTGCGGGTGGCCCGCTTGCTCGTGCGGGAGGCACTCGGGGAAAGCTTGCTCAGCCAGTTGGAGAAGTTGAACACGGCGAAACTCCTGCGTTGTCGCAACGGGGTGAACAGACGGCCGCGGCGCGCACCGCGAACGCGATTGGGATCGGGCCAGAGATCGGGAAAGGATCGGCGAGCGGGGGGCGTCGGCCCCCTGTTGGGGGGGGGGGGGGGGGGGGCCCCCGGTGGGTGGTGGCCCCAACGGGGGGGCCCCCCCCCCCCCCCCACCGGCCGTGCCACCCCCCCCAACCCCCCCCCGCGACCCCGGCGGTTGGGTT
>JBBSEZ010000530.1:0-6256 GCA_038239195.1 Gemmatales bacterium | reverse complement strand
CGCTCCCGGAAGGTTTGCCGCTCCCCGAGCGATCGTCTGGCGGATTTCTCCTTCCCAACCGCCCCGCGCGCCGCGATGATAGGAGGAGGAACGTCCCCCAGGAGATGGCATGACTACCCGCTCGATCCGCCTGCTCGCCCTCGGCCTCTGCGGCATGGCCGCGCTCTGGCCCCTGGTCCGCTCGTCCGGCTCGCTGGCCGAGGCGCCCAAGAAGGCGGCCTCCGACGGCCCCGACTTCAAGAGAGAGGTCCTGCCGATCCTCCAGGCGCGGTGCGTCAAGTGCCACGGCGCCGGCAAGGGCCGCCACAAGACGCGCGGCGGGCTGTCGCTCCTCAGCCGCGCCGGCCTGCTCAAGGGCGGCGACCTCGGCCCCGCCATCTCGGTCGAGCGCCCCGAATCCAGCCGGTTCCTCCACGCCATCAACTACGGCGAAGGGCTCGAGATGCCGCCGAGCGGCAAGCTGCCCGCCGGCGAGATCGCCCTTCTCACGCGCTGGGTCAAGGCGGGGGCGCCCTGGCCGGGGGGCGAGCTCGAGCCCGTTGGCCCCGCCCCCAAGGGCATGCAGGTCACCGACGCCGATCGCGCCTCCTGGGCCTATGGCCCGCTCTCCTCGGGCGTCCCTGCCGTCAAGGACAAAAGCTGGCTGCGCAATCCCCTCGACAACTTCCTGCTGGCGAAGCTCGAAGAAAAGGGCCTCTCTCCCGCGCCGCCCGCCGACCGCGTCGCCCTCGTGCGCCGCGTTTACTACGACCTTCTGGGGCTCCCGCCCACGCCCGAGGAGGTTCAGGCCTTCGTCAGCGACCCCTCCCCGACGGCCTACGAGCGGTTGATCGACCAGTTGCTCGCCAGCCCGCACTACGGCGAGAAGTGGGGCCGGCACTGGCTCGACGTCGTGCGCTACGCCGAGACCAACGGCTACGAGCGCGACTCGGCCAAGCCGTTCGCCTGGCGCTACCGCGATTACGTCATCAAGTCGTTCAACGACGACAAGCCTTACGACCAGTTCGTCCGCGAGCAACTCGCCGGCGACCTGCTCGACGTCGTCACGCCGGAGACGTTGATCGCCACCGGCTACTACCGCCTGGGCATCTGGGACGACGAGCCGGCTGATCGGCTGCTGGCCCGCTACGAGGGGCTCGACGGCGTGGTCTCGACGACCGCGCAGGCCCTGCTCGGCATGACCGTCGGCTGTGCCCGCTGCCACGACCACAAGAAAGACCCCATCCCGCAGCGCGACTACTATCGCCTCCTCGCCTTCTTCCAGAACGTCCGCACCGACTCGGGCCCCGGCAGCGCGCGCCTGCTCCCGGCCCCGGCGCAGCACGAGGCGCACCAGAAACTGCTCCGCCAGAAGCAGGAGCGCGAGGCGGCCCTCTATCGGCAGGCCTACCAGTTCGAGCAGCGTTTCGCCGCCCTGGCATCGAAGAAGGGCATCCGGGTGGCCGGGCCTTCCGACCTCGAAGGCGTTGCCTACCGCTTCTACCGCGACACCTGGAAGGCGCTGCCCGACTTCGACGGGCTCAAACACGAGGCGGCCGGGCCCATCGCACGCAACTTCTTCACGCTGGCCCCGGCCTCGCGCCCCGAGGCGATCGGCCTGGTGTTCGAGGGCAAGCTCAAGGTGCCGGGGCCCGGCACCTACACCTTCTTCCTCGAAAGCACCGACGGCGCGCGCTTGCGCATCGATGGCAAGAAAGTCATCGACCGGCCCGGCGTCGGGCGCCAGGTCGCCGAGGGCAAGGTCGAGCTGCGCGGCGGGCTGTTGCCGATCCGGCTGGACTACTTCAACACCACCGCCAGGCCGCGCCTGCGCCTGGCCTGGTCTGGCCCCGGCGTGGCGCGCCGGCCCCTGACCGAGGAGGGCGAGCGCGACCGGGCCGATTTCGCCGCTCTGATGCGCCGCCACGCGGCCGACGTGCTGGGCAAGGCCGACGCCAAACACTACTTCCGGCTCGTCCGCCAGCTCGACGTGAGCCGCAAGCAGAAGCTCGCCGCGCCGGGCCAGCGCGTCCTCTGCGTCGAGGTGGACGGGCCCGGCCCGACGCACGTCCTGATCCGCGGCAACCCGCGGGCGCAGGGCGAGCGCGTCGAGGCCGGCCTTCCCGAGGTGCTCCAGCCGGGGAAGGCGCCGGCCAGCGCCCCCACCCGCCGCGCCCTGGCGGAGTGGCTGACAGGCTCCAGGAGCCCGGTGCCGGCGCGCGTGTTCGCCAACCGGCTCTGGCAGTACCACTTCGGCCGGGGCCTCGTGCCCTCGCCCAACGACTTCGGCAAGCTCGGCGAGGGCCCCACGCACCCCGAACTTCTCGACTTCCTGGCCCGCGACCTCGTCGCCGGCGGCTGGACGATCAAGCGCATGCACCGGCTGCTGATGACCTCCAGCGCCTACCGAATGGGGGCGCGGCCGAGCCCCGAGGCCCTGCGCCTCGACCCGGCCAACCACCTTTTCTCGCGCTTCAACATGCGCCGCCTGACGGCCGAGGAGGTGCGCGATTCGATCCTCGCCGTCAGCGGGGGCCTCAACCGCCAGATGAGCGGGCCGAGCACCTACCCAGCCATCCCCAAAGAAGTGCTGGCGGGGCAGTCGCGGCCCGGCGAGGGCTGGTTCCCCTCGCCCCCCGACGAGGCATCGCGCCGCAGCGTCTACGTCCACGTCAAGCGCTCGCTCCTCGTGCCGATCCTGGCGCACCACGACCAGGCCGATACCGACTCGAGCTGCCCCGTGCGCTATACGACGACCGTGCCGACGCAGGCCCTGGGCATGCTCAACGGCGCGTTCACCCACGAGCAGGCCGGCCTCTTCGCCCGCCGGCTGGAGCGCGAGGCGCCGGCCGACCTCCCGGCGCAAGTGCGCCGGGCCATCCGCCTGACCACCGGCCGTGCGCCGCGCGACGGCGAGGTGAAAAAAGACGTCGCCTTCGTGCGCGACCTTCAGGGAAAGGGCAAGCTCGAGGCGGGCGAGGCCCTACGGCTCTACTGCCTGCTGGCCCTCAACGCGAACGAGTTCATCTACCTGGATTGATTTGCCGTCGGCGAACGCTTCTGCGAAGCGTCGCTAAACGAGGCGGCCCGACCTGAACGAACGAGGTTTCGATGCTGAATGATCCTCCCTCCCGGCAGTTCTGTGGCCGGACGCGCCGCGAGTTCCTCTGGGAGGCCGGCGGCGGCTTCGCGGGCGTCGCCCTGACCGGCCTGCTCTCCGCCGACGGCTTCTTCGACAACAAGGCCGGCGCTGCCCCTGGAGCGTTCGCCAACCCGCTGGCGCCGAAACCGCCCCACTTCGCCGCCAAGGCGAAGAGCGTCATCTTCCTGTTCATGTACGGCGGGCCGAGCCACATCGACACCTTCGACTACAAGCCGAAGATGGTCGGCATGGACAACAAGACCATCGCGGTCAAGACGTTCGGCCGGGGCGGGCACCGCAACCAGGGCCGCATCGTCGAGCCGCGCTGGAAGTTCAAGCAGTACGGCCGATGCGGCAAATGGGTGTCCGACCTTTTCCCCAACGTCGCCACCTGCGTCGATGACATTGCTTTCCTCCACTCGATGTACGCCGAGTCGCCGATCCACGGCTCGGCCATGCTGATGATGAACTCGGGGCGCATCCTCTCGGGGCACCCGGCCCTGGGCTCGTGGGTCAACTACGGCCTGGGCAGCGTCAACGAGAACCTGCCGGGCTTCGTGGTCATGCTCGACAAGACCGGCGGGCCGATCAGCGGGCCCAAGAACTGGTCGAGCGGTTACATGCCCGCCGTCTATCAGGGCACGGTGATCCGCGCCGCCGGGGTGCCGATCCACAACCTCGACCGGCCCGCCGGCCTGTCCGGCGCCGCCCAGCGCCAACTCCTCGACCGCCTGCGCGAGAAGAACGAGGAGCACGGCGCCAGCCGGGCCGACAACAGCGAGCTGGCCGCCCGCGTCGCCAGTTACGAACTGGCCTACAAGATGCAGCAGCACGCCCCCGAGGCGGTCGATTTCTCCAAGGAAACGCTGCCGACGAAAGCGCTCTACGGCATCGACCAGCCGCGCACCGCCGACTTCGGGCGCAAGTGTCTGCTGGCCCGCCGGCTGGTGGAGCGCGGGGTGCGCTTCGTGCAGGTCTACTCGGGCGGGGCGCACGACGATTCCAACTGGGACGCCCACTCGGACATCGTGCGCAACCACGCGCTGCACGCCGGCAACACCGACAAGCCGGTCGCGGGCCTGCTGAAGGACCTCAAGCAGCGCGGCCTGCTCGATAGCACGCTCGTGGTCTGGGGCGGGGAGTTCGGCCGCCAGCCGACGGCGGAATACGCCAAGGGCACCGGCCGCGACCACAACGCCTACGGCTTCACGATGTGGATGGCCGGCGGCGGCATCAAGGGCGGAACGAGCGTGGGCGAAACCGACGAGCTGGGCAGCAACGCGGTGAGGGACCGCTTCCACGTCAAGAACCTCCACGCGACGATCCTGCAGCAGCTCGGGCTGGGGCCGAATCGGCTGTCGTACTTCTACGGCGGGCTCGACCAGAAGCTCGTCGGCGTCGAGGGGGCCGAGCCGATCCGGCAGGTCATCGCGTAAGAAGAGGAATTAGCCACAGATGAACACAGATGAACACGGATAAGACAACAGACAGATAAGACAGAAGAGGGCAGAGGAGAGGGCTTCTCGAACCTCGCTCTTCCTTTCTTCCATCTGTGTTCATCTGTGGCTAATTCTTCTTCCTCTTCACTTCCCCAGGGCCTCGCGCAAGCGCCGGTTGATCGTCTCGATCACCTTGACGCGCGCCCACTCCTTGTTGTCGGCCTCGACCAGCGCCCACGGGGCCGCTTCGGTGCTGGTCCGCTCGATGGTGTCGCACGCCGCCGCCTCGTAGGAGGCCCAGCGGTCGCGGTTGCGCCAGTCCTCGGGCGTGATCTTGTACTGCTTGTAGGGCGTCTCCTCGCGCTCCTGGAAGCGGCGCAGCTGCTCCTCGGGCGAGACCGCCAGCCAGAACTTCAACACGATGGTCCCGAACTCGGTCAACTGCTCCTCGAAGGCGTCGATCTCGCCGTAGGCGCGCTGCCACTCCGCCTCCAGGGCGAAGCCCTCGACGCGCTCCACCAGCACCCTCCCGTACCACGAGCGGTCGTAGATCGTGACGCGCCCCAGCCCGGGCAGGTGGCGCCAGAAGCGCCACAGGTACGGATGGGCCCGCTCCTCGTCGGTGGGGGCGGCGATGGCGATCACGCGGTAGTCGCGCGCGTCGATCGCCTCCGTCAGCCGGCGAATGGCCCCGCCCTTGCCGGCGGCGTCGGGGCCCTCGAAGACGAGGATGAGCGAGCGCTGCGCCTCGTGCAGCCGGCGCGCCAATACGGCGAGGTCGGCCTGGCCCTCGGCGAGCCGCTTGTCGTATTCCTTCTCGGTCAGCGCCAGCGTCAGGTCGAGTTGGTTGAGCACGTTCCGCGGGGCCGGCTGGAGGTGGATCGGCTCGGGCCTCGGGCGCGGGGGCGCGCTCTTCGCCACGTCGAGGCGCTCGCGCAGCGCCGCCAGGAGGGCCTTCGCCACGGTCAGATTGCGGTAGCGGCGGTCGGCCGCCTCGACGATGATCCACGGCGCCTCGGCCGTGCTGGTGCGGTGGACGAGGTGCTCGCTGACGCCGCGCACCTCGTCGTACTTTTCCAGCATCTTTCGGTCGCGCTTCGTCACGCGCCACTTCTGCCGCGGGTCGGCCTGGAGCTTGCGCAGCCGCTTCTTCTGGGCCCGCTGCGACAGGTGCAGCCAGAACTTGACCAGCAGCGTGTTCTCTTCGTTCAACATGCGCTCGAACTGGACGATCCGATCGAGGGCGTGGTCGAGCTCGGGGCGCGACAATTTGCCCCTCACGCAGTTGTAGATGGCGCCGGCGTCCCACGAGCCGAAGAAGATGGCCGTGCGGCCCTGCGGCGGGAGCCGGCGCCAGAACCGCCACGTGGCCGGGCGCTGGCGCTCCTCGTCGGTGGGCCGGTCCAGGGCGTGCGTCTCGATGCCGCGCGCGTCCATCCAGGCCAGCAGCAGATTCACCACCTCCGACTTGCCCGCCCCCTCCAGGCCCGACACCGAAACGACGACCGAGAACGGCGCGCCGGCCAGCTCGCGCTGGGCCTGAATCAGCGCCGCGCGCACTTTCGCCGATTCTTCCCGGTAGGTGAGCTTGTCGAGGGTGTTGCCGACTTCGGCGCTCTCGAACATGCGCGATCTCCTGCTTCGCTACAGCGGCGGGTGCGACAGCACGTAGGGTGGGGCGCGGGGTGGGGGGGGG
>JBBSEZ010000529.1:0-6265 GCA_038239195.1 Gemmatales bacterium | reverse complement strand
AGGAGGCGACGGGCGGCCTCGGCTGCTTCGTGCTCGACCAGAGCGGGCAAAGCACCTGGGCGCTCCATCGGCAAGAGGGGCTGGCCGAGACGGGCAACGAGAGCAGCAGCGACCAGGGCGGCGGGAGCGCTTCCGCGGCGAGCGGCGGGGCCTCGTCCTTCGCCTACGGTGCCCCCGGCGCTCCGGGCAGCACCAGCGCGGGCAGTTCCTCGACCGCCCGGGGCGCCGGCGCCTCCGGCACCTTCAGCGACACGTCCAACTACCAGTTCGCCGCGCCGGTGACGCTCGTCTTCGACCAGACGGGCAGTAAGACAGTCTGAGCAGTTCTTTGCCATCTCGCGACCATCCACAACGTCAGCGCCCGCGGCCCCCCGCCGAGTCCCTCTCCCAAGCCTTGCCCGTCAGGCCGACGCGAGCCCCGCCAGATGGGTGCTGAGCGCGTTCAGGTTCTCCGCCGCCTGCTCGACCTCCTGGACGGCCGCCTCGTTCTCCCTCGTGACCCGCTCGATGTTCTTCATGGCCTCGTTGACCTGGGCCATCCCCGTCGCTTGCTGCACCGCGGACGCGACGATCTGCGCCGCCGTCTGCGCGGTCTGGGCCAGGGTGCCCGCGAGCGTGGCGATCGTCTCCCCGGCCCGAGCCGTCACCCTGGACGCCCTGGCCACCGCGTTGGTGCCCTGCTCGGTGGAAAGGACCGCGGCGTTGGTCGCCTCCTGGATCCTGGCCAGGATTTGCCGCACCTGGGCCGTCGCAGTCTTCGACTGCCCGGCCAGTTCCTTCACCTCGCTGGCCACCACGGCGAACCCCCGGCCGTGCTGGCCCGCCCGCGACGCCTCGATGGCGGCGTTGAGGGCGAGGAGGTTGGTCTGCTCGGCAAGGTAGTTGACCGTGGCGATGATCTCGCCAATGGTCTGCGCCTGCTCGACCAGTGTCAGGATGGTCTCCGCGATGGCCTTCATCTGCGTCTGTACGGTCTTCATGGCGACGATCGAGTCTTCGACCGCCTGGCGGCCGTCCTTGCCGACCGCCGCGGCCGCCGTCGCCTGCGCGCCAACCTCCTTGACCCGTTGCGCCGCTTGCGTGGCCGTCTGGGTAACCTCGGCCACGCTGGTCAAGGTCTCGGCGACCGCGGCGGCTTGCTGCTGGGCGCCTGCGGTCCGCTGCGAAGCGTTCGCCAGGAGGCCCGCACTCGTCGCGGAGAGCTTGCCGACCGCGCCCCGGATGGTCTCGAGCCGAAGCCGCGCCGTCTGCGCGAGGTAGACCGTCGCCGCCAGCAGCGAAGCCACCAGGAGCCCCACCGCCAACACGAGTTGGGGGAGCGAGGACCGGGCCTCGGCCAGCAACTGGGCCTTCTGGGCATCCTGCATTCTCGTCCCTTCGGACGCGAGGGCCCGCTCGATCCGCTCGACCTGCGTCTGCTCCTGGGCGATCATGGCCTGCCACAAGCAGAGCGCGGCCGCCAGGGCGCCGACGCCCACCGGAACGGGGAGCCAGCGCGGCGCGCCCGTCTCTTCGTCCCGGCCATCGCTCCACGCCAGAGCCATCAGGCCGACCCCAAGGACTGCAAAACCAACGGCTGTATGAGGGGCCATGGCGAGGAAGCCTCGCCAACCCGAGGTATCAATGTCGAACAGGCGGCCAAAAAGGGAGATCGATCCCAGGGCCACGACGATGGAGCCTGCCACCCCCACCAGAAGGGACCGCCGCGCCAGCAGGGCGGGCCCGCTGCGGAGCGCCAAGGCCGCCCCCGTGAGCACAAAGCACAGGGACGTTTGCGGGGCCATGCGCCCGGGGTGTGGGTTGGCGGTCTTTTGCCAGGCCTCCATCAGGAGCTCGTCGATGCCCAGGTCCACCCCGAATGTCTGTTGGATCAGGTTGAAGAGGCCGAAACCCATCGCCACGGCCCCAGAAGTCAGCGCCAGAGGTGGCCGAGAGAAAGCAAGCGCCAGCAGCCCTGCGCCGCAAAGCGCGAAGCACAGGGCCGTGTTGTAGACCATCGCGACGAGGGTCGGGTGAATCTGCAACAGCGTCTCGTTGTGAGTATGCCACCCCAGCATGACCGCCAGCCCCAGCATGGCGGAAAGCCCCCCCGCGGCCATCGCCGACAGGTTGGACCAGCGAAAGGGGACCGGAGATTTGCCGACGTCTGCGATGCTCATCGTCTCAAGTGTTCCTCGAGCGGTCATCTACCCGGATCACTTGCCCCTCGTCAATGTACCTCTTCGGACGGCCCAGAGGAACTGCGCGCCATTCCCTGGCTAGACGGGGCGCATCGGTCGCGGGGCCGGGCCTCAAAACCTGAAGGCGAGCTGCACGTACGAGAAGTCGGCGTCCTTCCCGATGCCCGTGTTGGAAAGGTACTGCTGGCAAAGAGGTGTCCGTCACTCACCAGCAGGTCGGCGTGAAAGGTCAGACGTATCCGGACGTCGAACGTCCCGCAAAAACGGTCGTTCGGATTGTCGTCGCCCGAGGCCCGATCGTCGGAGAGCCAAAGGGTCGGCCGCCACGGCAGGCGCTTCCATGCATAGCCGGCGCCGGCGACGAAGAAGCCTGCGGACTGGACGTTCCCGGAGAAGCGGCCAAACTCGTAGGCGCCTTCCACCTGCCAAAGCCAATGGTCTTGCCGGCCCAGCCCGCGTGCGCCGAAGGCGTTGACGTTGAAGGGGACGAGGGGCGAGAGTTGCGGACGCCCGCCTCGGTTCGGGCGAACGGCACCGGCAGGGCCCAAAAGACGTCGACGTCCCAGCTCTTGCTCCTCCAGAACGCTTTTGCCCCCTCGAGCGTATTGCGGTCGTTGGCCCAATCGGCCGCCCCGATCGGGCGTTGGCTCCCGAAGTCCAGTTCCTGCCGTCCCCCCCGCGCCCAGAGCGCGCCGCCCGAGCCATCCTCTCACCGTTTGACGTCGAGAAACAGCTTGAGAACGTCCGCTCGATCTACTTCGCTGGCTCGCGGCGGCTGCCGATTGAAGGAGATCGTCGAGTCGATAAACTCGGCATAGCCGCGCAGCCAGTCGTCGTAGCGGAGGCACGTGCCTCCCTGTCCCTCCAGAGGTTACGCAGCCGCGGTCTCTGTTGAGCGAGGGCTCGCATCGGCGAGGCCCTCTTCAGCCCCGGCAGCAAACGGGAGTGGCAAGCATTCCGGGAGCGCGGCTCGCCAAGCCGCAACCGGAATTGCGCCAGGGCTCGCCGCTTGCGGCTTGGCGGGGCCCTCCCGGATCGTTGGCCACACACACGCAGCGATCGAGCTCTGTGCTTTTCGCTGTCGCTGGGCCCTGGATGGGAAGGCCTCAGACGTTCGCTTTCTGGACGTTCGGTCCCTTCCAGCGCGCCAGGCTGGGAGGTCGTTGGCTTGGGAACGGAGGCAGCGACTTTCCATGGTAAAGGGCTCGCCGAACGGTCGTGGTGTGCGGGAAAACAGGGCCACACCGCTGATGGTTTGCTATGGCCTGTTCGCCGCCGCCGGGGCGATCGTCCCCTGGTACTTCAACGTCCGATTCATGGTCGATTCCGGCGAGTTGATTACGCCGCATGGGCTGATCGCTGGGGGGTTCGCGACGCCCCTGGCGAGCTCTCTGACGTCGGATTTTTTGATCGGCACCACGCCGGTGCTCGTGTGGATGGTTCTCGATGCGCGGCGGCTGCGGATGCGGCACGGGTGGGCCTACGTGGCTGCGACGTTCGCGGTCGCGTTTGCCTTCGCGTGCCCGCTGTTCCTGCTCATGCGCGAGCGGCAATTGCGGGCCCTCCGGGCGGGCAGGCCCCCGGACGAGGCCGGGCACGCCTCCCGAGGCGTTTGAGGTTGTGGAGTTGGCCAGGGCCTCGTGCCTGGCCCTCGTCCTGGGCCGCTCGCGAAGCGCGTCCGCTCGGCGTCACGCGGCCGGCAGGGCCGCGTCCAGTTCCGCGCACCACTGGGCCAGTGCCTCCAGGGCCCGGACGGCGTCCGGGACCGTCCCGATGGGGGCCGGCCGGTACGTGGGGCCCTGGTTGCTCTTGCCGGCCACCCGGTCGGCCCAGCGGTAGGCCTTCTCCAGGAGGTGGACCGGGCAGTGGGCCTGCGCGCCCTCCGCAAGGCGCGCGTAGAGCTCCCCCATCGCCCGGCACCACGCCCCCAGCCGGGCGGGCGTGTTGAGCAGCAACTCGGGCACGTGGGGAGGCGCGTACCGCTTGTTGTGCGCCGCCAACTTCGCGCGGAAGGCGTCGTAGGCTTTCTGCTTGCCGCGGAGGTCCTCGGCGCTGAGCCGCACCTCCGGGGGCCGCCAGGAGACGGTCCGCAAGTTCTCCCAGCGGGCCTCCAGTTCGACCAGCACGGCCAGCGACGCCGCGTGATCGGGATCGAGGTTCGCGTCAAAGACGACTCTCGTCTGCGGCATGATTGGCCTACTTTCTCACCGGGGCACCTGGAACGTCGCGCATGGTACAGGCCGCATCGACCGCCGCGCCCTACCAACTTGACGGCAACGGGGCATCCAGCCCAAAAGACCGCGGCGGGCCCTCGGACCAGGCTCCCCGAGCGGAAACGTCGTACGGAAAGGGGGCCTGCAACTCGATTCGGGAGCGCCCCCCTAAGCCTCGAGCGGCGTACGTCGAGGGCCCGCCGCTTGCGGCTTGGCGAGAAGCGAACTGCCCACCTGCGGCAGGTCGAAGCGCGGAACGTGCTTGACGGGAGGCTGTCGGACAGCGAGGATGGTGCCTGGGCGAGCTCGTCGCCAGGCAAATAGCGCTTTTGAGAGAAAGGACATTCCCGTGACGGATTTCAGCGACACGACGGCCATCGCCACCCCCGAGCAATACCGGGCGGCGTTGCTCGCGGTGAGGGACCGCATGAGCGACGCCCACCTCGCCATGCTCCAGGCTCATTGCCGGGCGCCGGACCACACGATCACCGCCACGCGACTGGCGGAGGCGGCAGGCCTCGCCACCTACAGCGCGGCGAACCTGCGGTACGGCACGTTCGCCCACTGGCTCGCGGACGCCCTGGGCTACGCTCCCGACCCGCGGCCGAGCGGTGCCGTCCGCTGGTGGCCGGCACTGGCCTACGGCAAGGCGGGCCCCGAGGGGGCGCTCGACGGCCACTTCGAGTGGGTCATGCGACCCGAACTGGTGGCGACCCTTCAGTCGATGCGCTGGGCCTGACGCGAGGCGCCTTCCCGATTCCGGGCGCTAATCGCCAAGCCGCAAGCGGCGGGCACTCGAAGCACGCCGCTTGCGGCTTGGCGGGGCCCTCCCGGAATCGTTGCCTCGCCCCCGCCCAGACCGCGCAGGGAAACGCTTGGCTGTTTCGCGCACCGAAGGTTACGATGACGGCCGTCCTCACCCACCTTGCTCGATTCCGTTTCGCTGGAGAGCGCCGATGATCGGTCGATGCCTTCCCGGGGCCGCTGCGACGAATCGGTTGTCGCGGCGAAGGTTTCTCCAGATCGGCGCGCTCGGGCTCGGGGGCCTCACGCTTCCGGAGCTCTTGCGGGCCGAGGCGTCCGCCGGCGTTCGGTCGTCGCAGAAATCGGTCATTCTGATCTACCTGGTCGGAGGGCCTCCGCATCAGGACATGTTCGATCTGAAGCCCCACGCCCCCAAAGAAATTGCCGGCCCCTGGCGGCCCATCGCCACCAACGTCACCGGGATCCAGATCTGCGAGGCGTTTCCGCGCCTGGCCCGAATCGCGGACAAGCTGGCGGTGGTGCGGTCCCTCGTCGGCAACCAGAGCGACCACGACGCCATCCAGGTGTTCAACGGACACCATCCCCGCAAGCCCACTCCCTCGGGAGGGTGGCCTCAGTTCGGCTCCGTCGTCGCCAAGGTGCAAGGGGCGGTCGATCGCGCCACCCCGCCTTTCCTCAGCCTGTGCTACACCTGCACGCACGGCCCCTACAACGAGCCCGGCCCCGGGTTCCTCGGAACGTCGTTGGCCCCCTTCCGCCCGATGGGCCCGTCGCGCGAAGACATGGTGCTCCGGGGCATCGCGATGGAACGGCTTGCCGATCGAAAAACGTTGCTCGCGAGCTTCGATGGCTTGCGCCGCGATCTCGACGTCACCGGGACGATGAAGGGGATGGATCACTTCACCGAGCAAGCCTTCGGGCTGCTCACGTCGTCTCGCCTGGCGAACGCCCTCGATTTGTCCAAAGAGGGCGCATTCCGAGTTTGTCGGAGCAAGGACCGCAAGGAGAACAGGTGGGGAAGAAGACAAGAAGCCCGAAAAGGCGTAAGCAAGCTGGGTGGAAAACACAGAGAACGCCTCTGGGAAACCAGCCATGCTCGCGCCTCGT
>JBBSEZ010000528.1:0-6308 GCA_038239195.1 Gemmatales bacterium | reverse complement strand
GCAGACCGGCTCACCTCGGAGACGGTCAACGGGGTGAGCAAGAGCTACGGCTACGACGCGACGAACCAGTTGACGCAGGACGGGGCAGCGACCTACGGCTACGACGCCTCGGGCAACCGGACGAACAGCGGCTACCAGACGGGCGCCGGCAACCAGATGACGAGCGACGGGACGTGGTCGTACGTCTACGACGCCCAGGGCCAGGTGAGCAAGAAAACCAAGGGCGCCGGGGCGGAGACGTGGTACTATGGCTACGACGTGCGCGGCCACATGACGTGGGCGAAGCAAGAGGCGACGGACGGGGGCACGCTGCTGAGCCTGTCCACCTACGTCTACGACGTGCTGGGCAACCAGATCGAGAAGGACGTCTGGACGCAGTCCTCTGGCACCACGACGGTATCGCGCTACGCCTACGACGCCGCGGGGAACGCCTGGGCGGACCTCAACGGCAGCAACGGGCTGGTGATGCGGCGGGTGTTCCTGGACGGGGCGAACCAGCCGGTGGCACGGGTCGATAGCGGGGGAACGGCGGCGTGGTATCTGGCGGACCGGCAGGGCAGCATCCGCGACGTGGCGAACTCCGCGGGCACGATGGTGCTGGATCGGGTGGCGTACGACGGCTTCGGGAAGGTGCTGAGCGAGACGAACGCTTCGGCGGGGGACGCTTACAAGTACAACGGGGGGGAGGCTGGATGCGGAGACGGGGCTGACGCTGTTCGGCTGGCGTTACTACGACGCGAGCACGGGGCGGTGGACCACGCGCGACCCGATGGGCTTCGGGGCAGGGGACTACAACATTTTTCGCTATGCCGGAAATGACACGGCAAACCAGACTGACCCGACTGGATTGGATGCTGGCGTCCGTTTCATGGGGGGCGTGAAAGTTGTCGGGGGGCTGGTAGAAGGAACAATTGGCGTTGGTTTGCTCCTCGCTCCCGAACCAACATTTCTCACGAAAGTCGCAGGGGTTGCAGTTACTGCGCATGGCGCTGACGTGACAGTCGCCGGGCTTCGAGAAGTTTGGACCGGGGAGAAGAAACAAACGTTCACCGAGCAAGGGATCTCGTGGGGTGCGCAACAAGGAGGAGCCAGCCCTGAGGGGGCAGACCGCGCGGCTGCGATGTTGGACACCGCAATCAGCATCCTCGGCACCTTGGGAGCCGGTTACCTCTACAAAACAGCCCCCGAGGCCGGCGCCCAATTAATCCACTTGACATCTCGGAACGGAAAAATTGGCATCGAAGCCACCGACACGCTCCGAGGAACTCAAGGCGTGTTTGCGCTCCCCGAGACTGCAGCATGTCAAGGGACTGCGATGCGCTTCTTGCGGACGGGGATACCGCTTTCGCGAACCGAAGCCATAGTCCGGATTCCTCAGAGTGCGAACCCAGTGTTCAGGCAACCACGCCCTGTTGGCTTGTTCTCGCTGTGGCAACGACTTTCTGGGGCGTACAGGGCCCCGGCTGGGGTCTTGCAACCCAGCACAGGGATTTACGGTTACACTTCGATGACGTATGGCGAATGGGTTGGTTCCTTGATTATCCCGTATGTGGGCGATAGCGCGTTCTGGATGATGGTTGCAGCTGCTCGCCTCGACAACACTAGTCCCAACAAGTAATGTCCATGAACTTTGAGAAAACTATTACGCTGTCCCTTGTAGTCTCCACCATCCTGTTCGTTTCCGGGATTGTCTTCCGATGGCCGGGAACTCGTTTCATTGGGTTGGTTGCCTCGGCACTCATTCTCGGTTCGCTAACGCTTCTCTCTTGTGTCGTCATACTTTCAAACTGGATTAAACGTCGGTAGGCTCTCGCCGCCGTGCGGGGAAAGCGAGGTGCAAATGATCGCAGGTATGCGCGGGAGCGCAGCCGCTGGGCGGACTGCAATGCCGCCGACAACGCGATCTCGCAGACGGACGCCGCCGGCTTCGCCACCACGTTCGCGATGGACGCCTTGAACCGGGTGATTGGCACGCTCGACCCGCAGGGCCACCGCGCCACCAGCGTTTACGACGCGGCGAGCAACGTGGTCAACAGCATCGACGCGAACAACAACAAGACGACCTACGGCTTCGACGCCCTGAACCGGCCGGCGCAGACGACGGACGCGAAGGGCGGGCTGACGACGGCGGTGTTCGACGCGGCGGGGAACCAGACGGTGGTGATCGACCCGGACGGCAACCGCACCAAGATAGCGCAGGCCACTGCCCCTTCGTCACCGCCTTCGCCCGATGAAAGGACAACCTATGATCGCAGACAACTTCTCGCGGCGGCAACTCTTCGGCGGCCTCCTGGCCGCCCTGTTCGGCTGGCCATTCCTGGGCCGCAAGGCAGCTCGGGCCACCCCGCCACAGCCCGCGCCGGCCAACCCGCCTGCCGCTTCGAGCGGTGGGATGGTCAGCGTGACCACCTACGTCTACGACGCCCACAACGATCCCGTGGGTAAGCCGATCACCAGACAAGTCCCCGCGCCCGCGACGGTCTGGCACTACGAGTACGACGGCTGTGTGACCACTATCACCTTCAGGGAGCCCAAGCGCTGAGGGCGCAACAGCCTTTCGGAGAGGTGAGTGGACGCTCCCTCTCCGGCCCCTCGCTGCGGGACCGCGCTCTGAACCGGACGACGCAGACGATCGAGGCGTACGGCACGCCGATCCAGCGCAGCAACAGCACGGGCTACGATGCGGCCGACAACGTGCTGACACAGACCGACGCCTCCGGCTTCGCCACCACGTTCGCGATGGGCGCCCTCAACCGCGTCATCGGCACGCTCGACTCGCAGGGCCACTGCGCCACCAGCGTTTACGACGCGGCGAGCAACGTGGTCAACAGCATCGACGCGAACAACGACAAGACGACCTGCGCCGACGAAGCCCTGAACCAAACAACGAAGACGACGGGCTCGCGAACGGCGGCATGACGACGATGGTGCTGGACGCGGCGGGGAACCAGACGGTGGCGATCGACCCCGATGGCAACCGCACCACGCTGGCGCATGTCACGACGCAGGCCACTGCCCTTCGTAACCGCGTTCGCCCGAAGAAAGGACAACCGATCAGCGCTCACGCCCTCTCGCGGCGGCAACTCCTCGGGGGCCTCCTGGCCACCCTTTCGGCTGGCCGTTCCTGGCCCGCAACGGGGCCTGGGCCAACGCGAAGCCCCCTGGGGCCGTGCCTGCGGTTTCGCACGATGAGGCCGGCATCGCGGCCTACCGCTACGACGCGGACGGCGAACTGGTCCACGGCCCGACTGTCGTGCCAGTCCCCGAGATGGAGTGGCAGACGTCTTACGCCGCCCGCGGCCACCAGGCGCGGTGGCACGACCTCCCTGGCACGACAGGGCCCCGCCCAATCCGCCTGCCTTGCCTTTCGCTTCGTAGGACAGCTTTCCAGCCTTTCGTGTTGAAGAGTCAGGCTGGAAAGCCTGACGTACGGGGGCTGGCCACCTTCCTCGCGCTCCGTCATAATGCTTCCGTCGTCTCGGCCGCTCCGCCCTCGCGCGAGGAACGCCATGGACTATGCCAACCTGGCCCAGATGCTCCGCCGCCAGGCCGAGCGGCTCGGGCCCCGCCCCGCCCTGCGTCACAAGCGCTACGGCCTCTATCGCGATTGCAGTTGGGAGCGCTACCACGGCGAGGCGCTGGCGGGCGCCGCCGCTCTGGTCGATGCCGGCATCGCGCCCGGCGAGCGCGTCGGCCTCCTGGCGGAGAACCGCATCGACTGGCTCATCGCCGACATGGCCATCCTCACGGCCGGCGCCGTCACGGTGTCGCCCCACGCCCCGCTGACGGCGCGGCAGGCCCACTATCAGTTCCACGACGCCGACGTTGTCTTCGTCGTCGTCTCCGGCAAGGACCAGCTCGCGAAACTGCTCTCCGTCCGCGCCGAGCTGCCCGCGCTGCGCGGCATCGTCGTCCTCGATCCGGCCGCGGCCGGCGGCGACGTGCGCCCCTGGTCGGCGTTCCTGCAACAGGGCAGGCGCGCCCTCGCCCGCCTGGCCTCCGGCCTGGCCCGGCGCGAACAGCAACTGGGCCCGGACGACCTCGCCACGGTGATGTACACCTCCGGCACGACCGGCAATCCCAAGGGGGTGATGCTGACGCACGGCAACCTCGTCAGCAACTGCCTGGCCTGCCTCGCCGTCCAGCCCCACCACCCCGACGACGTCGTCCTCAGTTGGCTGCCGTACACGCACATTTATGCCCGGACCGTCGATCACTACGCCGGCATCGCGGCGGGCAGCGTGCTGGCCCTGGCCGAGTCGGCCGAGACGCTCCTCGACAACCTCGCCGACGTGCGGCCCACCCTCCTGGCCGCCGTGCCCCGCTTCTACGAGAAGGTGCTCTCCGCCGTCGCCGGCTCCAGCCCGGCCGACACGGGCAAGAAGTTGCGCCGGCTCTTCGGGGGGCGGATCGACTGGACGTCGTCGGGCGGCGCGCCGCTGCCGGTGCCGATCGCTCGCGCCTTCCACGAAGCCGGGCTGCTGGTGCTCCAGGGCTACGGGCTGACCGAGAGCTCGCCGGTGATCTCGTTCAACAGCAAGGCCCACCACAAGCTCGGCACCGTCGGCCGGCCCCTGCCGGGCGTCGAGGTGGTCATCGCGCCCGACGGCGAGATCTTGACGCGAGGCCCCCACGTGATGAAGGGCTACTGGAAAGACCCCGCCGCGACCGCCGAGGCCATCCGCGACGACTGGCTGTATACCGGCGACCTCGGCAAGCTCGACGCCGACGGCTACCTGAGCATCACGGGCCGCAAGAAGGAACTGCTCGTGCTGTCCAACGGCAAGAAGGTCGTGCCAAGCCACCTCGAAGGCCTCCTGATGAGCGATCCGTGCATCGATCAGGCGGCCGTCTTCGGCGAAGGCCGCAACTTCCTCACCGCGCTGCTCGTGCCCCACTGGGACAACGTGCGCCACGCACTCGCCGCGGAGGGGGCCCCCGTGTCGGGAGGGCCGGAGCAGTTGGCCGATCTCGAATCGGTGCGGGCCCTCCTGGAAAAGCGAGCGAGCGCCGCGCTGCGCGAGCTGTCTCGCGCGGAGCAGGTGAAGAAGTTCCTGGTGGTGCCCCGGCCGTTCAGCGTCGAGGCCGACGAGATGACGGTCAGCCTCAAGTTGCGCCGTGGCGTCGTGGGCGCGAAGTACGCCGGGCGGTTGGAGGAGCTCTATGGGGAGTGAGGCCGCTTGCCTGCCCCGCACGTTCTCCGTAGTTCACCTGCAAGAAGACCGGCAGGAAAAGGCAGGCCCTGTAGGACGGCCCTCCTGAGCCGTCCGGGCGGCTTAGAAGAACCGTCCTACAGCAAACCGAGCCCTGCCGATCGCCCAAGAAGCCGCAGCCGCCCGCCGTTCGGGCAGCGGCACAGGGGCTCTCCACTATCGGGGGAACATTCATGAGGACTGGTTCTGTTGCACTGGCCGCGGTGGCGTTGTTCGCCCTGGCACTGCCGGGCGGGGCCGCCGACGCGCCGGCCAGCAAGCGCAATGACGCGGCGTCGGAGAAGCTGGGCCTGAAGCTCTCGCTGCAGTGCTACACCTACCGCGAGCTGAGCTTTTTCGAGACCGTGGACAAGGCGGCGGGCCTGGGGATCAAGTATCTCGAGATCTACCCCGGCCAGAGGCTCAAGCCCGGGTCGAAGCAGACTGTCAGCCGGCACATGAGCGAAGAGACCATTGCCGAGGTCAAGAAGAAGCTGGCCGACGCCGGCGGGCTCAAGCTGGTCGCCTACGGGGTGGACGGCGTGCCCAACGACGAGAAGGACGCCCGCAAGGCGTTCGCGTTCGCCAAGAAGATGGGCATCGAGGTCCTCGTCACCGAGACCACGCCCACCGACGTCCACGACAAGCTCTGTAGCGAGTACGGCATCAAGTTCGCGCTGCACAACCACCCGCGCACCTGGCCGCCCGACGCCGTGTTGAAGGCGAGCAAAAACCGCTCGAAGATGATCGGGGCCTGCGCCGACACCGGTCACTGGATGCGGGCCGACCTCGTCCCCGTCGAGGCGATGAAGAAGCTGCAAGGCCGCATCCTGCACCTGCACTTCAAGGACCTCAACAAATTCGGCAGCGCCCACGACGTGCCCTGGGGCACCGGCAAGGGCGACGTCAAGGGCATGCTCGCGGAGCTCAAGCGTCAGGGCTTCAAGGGCTACCTGTCCATCGAATACGAGCACGGCGGGGTCAAGGACCTCGACGTCAACCTGCCCAAGTGCGTCTCGTATTTCGACAAGGTGCTCGCCGACCTGGCGAAGTAGAATCGGCCGCGACGCAGCGGCGGGCTACAAGGTAGCCCGCCGCGGAGCGGCGGGGCCCGCG
>JBBSEZ010000527.1:0-6342 GCA_038239195.1 Gemmatales bacterium | reverse complement strand
GGCCCTCCCCCTTGCCGCCGGCGGCGTCGCCGTGGAAGCGCTGGAGCACGCCCGGCAGTTGGGCGAAGCGGGGCCCAAGCAGGCGTTGGTAGAGCGTCACCGGCCCCTCCCCCGATTCGAGAAGCCCCCTTCGGCCCACTCGCCGCGCGGGCGAGCCATCGTAGACCATCAGATGCCCGGAGACGTTGCCGGTCAACAGCCGGCCGTCGCGGGTGAAGGCGGCCCCGCCACGGTGGCCACGTGACTCCTGGCGCCAGCGCAAGAACCAATCTGTCAAAAACTTGCGCCGCACGAGCAACATGCTCAGGGGCGCCCCTCGGTGGGCAGGTGACTCGGTGGCCCCTCGATCCGCTATGCTATTCCTCGTGAACTGCCGACTATTCGCGAGGGGACAGCGATGCAACTGTGCAAGGTCCGACGGCCCGACGGCAAGATCGAGGTGGGCGCCCTGGACGGGGCCCAGGTCCACGTCCTGGAGCTCAACCGGCTCGACGGCCCGCAGACCTTGAGCGACGTCCTCCACTCGTCGGGCCCCGCCGACCTGGTGCGATCCCTCCTCGACCGCGGCGCCCCCGCCCTCCCCATCGACACCGTCCGGTTCCTGTCGCCGCTCGACGAGCAGGAGGTGTGGGCGGCGGGCGTCACCTACAAGCGCAGCAAGGTGGCGCGAGAGCAGGAGTCGGCCGGGGCGGCGCGCTTCTACGACATGGTCTACACCGCCGACCGGCCGGAGTTGTTCTTCAAGGCCCCCGCCTGGCGCGTGGTGGCGCCAGGCGAGCCGGTGCGCATCCGCCGCGATGCGAAGTGGAGCGTCCCCGAGCCGGAGCTGGCCCTCGTGGTGTCGCCCACCCTGAAGGTCGTCGGCTACACCATCGGCAACGACATGAGCTCGCGCGACATCGAGGGCGAGAACCCGCTCTACCTGCCCCAGGCCAAGTTCTACGACGGCTGCTGCGCCGTCGGCCCGGTCGTCACCCTCGCCGATTTCTTCCCTCCGCTCGAAAAGGTGACCATCGGCCTGACCATCCGCCGAGGCGGCGCCGTCGCCTTCGAGGGCGGCACGAGCCTCAGCGCGCTGGCCCGCACCTTCGCCGACCTGGTGGCGTGGCTGGGGCGCGAGACGAGCTTCCCCCACGGCGTCGTCTTGCTGACCGGCACGGGGGTCGTCCCGCCGGACGAATTCACGCTCGCGTCGGGCGACGAGGTCGCCATCGAGATCGCGGGGGTGGGGAAGTTGGTCAACCGCGTGGAATAGCGTGGGCGAGGGGGAGGAGAAAACAGCCCGTAGGACGGCTCTCCTGAGCCGTCCTCGATGCGGCAGGACGGCTCAGGAGAGCCGTCCTAGGGGGAGGGTTTTTCCTGCCGCTCGCCTGGCAAGGCGTGTCCGGCTGGAAAGCCGGACGTACGGATCGGCGCAATTCCGCGTCGCCCTGTTGCAGTGCGCGCCGGGACAGGTAGAATGACCTTCTGCCCCCGCCCCCGACCTGCCCGCCCGCCACCACGAGGCCTCCCACCCATGACGCCACTCTCTCGCGAAGCCGAGGTCGTACGCAATCTGGCCGCCGCTTACTCGCAGATGACCGAACAGATCGGCAAGGTCATCGTCGGCCAGGACGAGGTGATCGAGCAGCTCCTCATGGCCCTGTTCAGCCGCGGGCATTGCTTGCTGGTCGGCGTCCCCGGCCTGGCCAAGACGCTGCTGGTCAGCACCGTCTCCAAGATCCTCCACCTGTCGTTCAAGCGCATCCAGTTCACGCCCGACCTGATGCCCGCCGACATCACCGGCACCGACATCCTGCAAGACGACCCCGAGACCGGCCGGCGCAAGTTCGTGTTCCTGCGCGGCCCCGTGTTTGCCAACATCCTGCTGGCCGACGAGATCAACCGCACGCCGCCCAAGACGCAGGCCGCCCTCCTCGAGGCCATGCAGGAACACCACGTCACGGCCGGCATGCAAACCTACCACCTGCCCGAGCCGTTCTTCGTGCTGGCGACGCAGAACCCGATCGAGCAGGAAGGGACGTATCCGCTGCCCGAGGCCCAGCTCGACCGCTTCATGTTCAACATCAAGGTCGAGTACCCGTCGCGCTCCGAAGAGATCGAGATCATGCGCCGCACCACCAGCACGGCGCGCCCGGAGCTCAAGCCGATGCTGGACGGCGAGCAGATCCAGAAGCTCCAGGAAGTGGTGCGGCAGGTGGTGGTGGCCGAGCACGTTTTCTCGTACGTCGCCGACCTGGTGCGGTCCACCCGGCCCCGCGAGCCGGGCGTGCCGAAGTGGATTTTGGAGTGGGTCGGCTGGGGCGCGGGGCCGCGCGCCTGCCAGTACCTCATCCTGGGCGGGAAGGCGCGGGCGATCCTGCACGGCCGACTGCACGTCACGACGGAGGACATTCGCGCCGTCGCGCCGCCGGTACTGCGGCATCGGCTGGTGACGACGTTCCACGCCGACGCCGAGGGCATCACGACGGACGACATCGTTCGCAAGCTGATCCAGGCGATCCCGCTGCCGCAGGAAGAGGCGGCGGCGAAGGTCAAGCGGGCGTGAGGATCGTTTGGCCGCGGTTCGCAGAACCGCGCTCGCTGGGCCGCGGAGGACGAGCGATGCGCATCATGGTCCACGAATATGCCAAGGGCGGGCGCACCGCCTTTGAAACGAGCGACGACGGCGGAGATTTCCTGAGAGACCTCGACGGCAAACGGGAAGTAGGTGAGCGCATCTGTGCGTTCATCGAAGTCGCTTGCGACAACACCGACAACGGGATCGACCGATTGCTCGATGCGATGGACTGGCTCACGCAGGAGATCAAGAAACGCAAAGAAACCGCGGCGGCCGTGGCGGGGTGACCGCCATCCTCGGCGCCGATCGAGCCCACCACCCCCCAGCGAGCACGCATGCCACCCACCATCCAGTTCGACCCGACCAGCCTCTCGAAATACGGCCACCTGAGCCTGGTGGCCCGCAACCTCGTCGAAGGCTTCCTCACCGGCGCCCACAAGAGCCCGTACAAGGGCTTCTCCGTCGAGTTCGCCGAGCACCGCCAGTACTACCCCGGCGACGAGATTCGCCACATCGACTGGCGCGCCTTCGGCAAGACCGACCGCTACTACATCAAAGAATACGAGGAGGAGACCAACCTCAAGGCCCATCTCCTCGTCGATGCCAGCGGCAGCATGGGCTACCGCGGCAAGCACGCCGCCAAGTTCGAGTACGCCCAGTACGTCGCCGCCTCGCTCGCCTACCTGATGCTCCACCAGCGCGACGCCGTCGGCCTGACCGTCCACGACACTCAGGTTCGCCGCTTCCTCAAGCCCAAGGCGTCGTCCAAGCACCTCCTCCAGATCATCAACGCCCTGCAAGAGTCGAAGACGGGGGGCGAGACGGGCCTGGCGCCAATCTGGCACAACGTCTGCGCCCAACTCAAGCAGCGCAGCCTGGTCGTCGTCCTCTCCGACTGCTTCGAGGACATCACCCCCCTGCTGAGGGCGTTGCAGCACTTCCGCTACCGCAAGCACGAGGTGCTGCTGTTTCACATTCTGGCGCCGGAGGAGATCGAGTTCCCCTTCAAGCGCTGGACGCAGTTCCGCAACCTCGAGGTCGCCAACCACAAGGTCCTCGTCGATCCGCACAAGTTGCGCAAGGAGTACCTCGCCAACTTCGAGCGCTTCTGCAAGGAGCTGCGCGATGCCGCCGGCAAGGCGCAGGTCGATTACCACCTCATGCGCACCGACGAGCCGGTCGAGACGGCGCTGGGCATTTACTTGACGCGCCGCCACCGGCAGCGCTAACGCGCACGAGGCCCCCATGTCAGTCGATTTCCTCAGTACGTTCCTGCACAGCCCCTGGATGCTGCTCGGCCTGGTGGTCCTCGCCATCCCGCCCCTCATCCACCTGCTCAACCGCCGGCGCTACGACGTCGTCGATTGGGGCGCCATGCAGTTCCTCAAGATCAGCGAGGTCACGCGCCGCCGGCTCATGCTCGAAGAGCTGCTGCTCATGCTCCTGCGCATCGGCCTGCTCGGCCTCCTCGTCTTCGCCCTGGCCGGGCCCTTCTTCCCGGCCCCCAAGGCGCTCGTCCGCCTGACCGGCCGGGCCAACCGCGACGTGGTGCTGATCTTCGACGGCTCCTATAGCATGGGCGCGCTCGACGAAAAAGGCACCGCGAGCGCCCAGGAGGCCGCCAAGGCCTGGGCCCTCGCCTACCTCGACGACCTCGCCCCCGGCGACAGCGTGGCCGTGCTCCAGGCCAAGCAGCAAGTCGTCGCGGTCGTCGGCGCGCTGAGCCAGAACCTCTCCGAGGTGCGCGACCGCATCAAGGCCCTTGCTCCCCCCTCCGGCGGGGCCGACTTCCCCGCCGCGCTCGAACAGGCCCACGCCATCCTCGCCGCCAGCCAGCGCTCCGAGCGCGAGATCGTCTTTCTGGGCGACGGCCAGCGCTTCGGCTGGGCCGACCCCGACAGCCTGTTCCGCTGGAAGCTCAAGGTCGGCCCCCTCGGCTACGACAAGGCCCCCTCGGCCAGCGACGGCAACCGTCCCCGCCTGTGGGCGGTCAACGTGGTCCCCGATCGCGCCGCCCAGGTCCCCAACTGGGCCTTGACGCCCTTGACGGGCAATCGGCCCATCGTCCCCGTCGAGCGCGAGGTGACGTTCCGCACCGACCTCGTCCTGCTGGGGCAGACGGAATACTCCCCGCCCCATCGCATTCGGTTAGAAGTGGACGGCAAGCACGTGCGCAACCTGCCCCCGCCCCGCGCCGCCAAGCTCGAAAACGGCAAGGTGCCGTTCTCCTTTGCGCACCGCTTCACGACGCCCGGGTCGCACCTGGTGAGCTTGTTCCTCGATCCCGACCCGCCCGCTGCGGAGAGGGCGCGCGGCCAGGTCATCAAGGACCGGGTCCCCGGCGACAACCGGCAGGACTTCGCCGTGGACGTGCTGCCCGCCCTGCCGGTGCTGCTCGTCGATGGCGAAACCAGCCGGGCCGAGCAGGCCCACCGCGGCACCGACTTCCTGCGCGACGCCCTCGCCCCGGCCCGCGACCGCAATCCCGTTGTCCAGGTGCGCGTCGTCGGCATCAACGACTTCACCGCCGAGACGCTCGCCGTCCAGCCAAGGCCGCGCGTGCTGGTGCTGCACAACGTCAGCCAGTTGCGGGTGAGCCAGCAGGAGGCCATCGTGCGCTTCCTCGCGGACGGGGGCGGGGCGCTGGTGACGCTGGGCGAGCGCGTCGATCCCGAGCACTACAACGAACAACTCTATCGCGGTGGGGAAGGCTGGCTGCCGGGCCGGCTGGAAGGCATCGAAGGCGACGAACTGAGGCCGCGCAGCGCCGTCCGGCCCGATCCTGCCAGCTTCAACCACGTGACGCTGGAACTGTTCCGCAAGGGCGGGCTCGGCGGGCTCAACGACGCCCGCTTCCCGCGCTGGTGGAAGCTGAACACGCCAGGCCAGCACGCGGCGGGCGTCGTCGTCGGCCTGCTGCGCTCGCCGGCGGCCACCTCTCCCTTCCTCGTCGAGCGGCCCTACCAGCCCGCCGACCGCACCTCGCCGGGCGGGCGCGTGATGGTGTCCGCCGTCCCGCTCGACAACACGTGGGGCACCAACCTGCCCGACCTCGCGGCGTTCGTGCCGCTGGCCCACGAACTGGTCTACTACCTCGCCGGGGCGCGCACCGCCGACTTCAACCTGCGCCCCGGCCAGCCGATCCGCTTCCGCAGCGACACCACCAACCTCGACGTGGGCGCGTTCAAGCTCCAGCCACCCCTTGGGGAGAAGAAGCAACTTTCCACCGACCCGACCAACAAGGCCGCCTACCCCGTTCAAGTGATGCAGCAGGAGCGCGGCGCGCTGCTGGTCTTCGACGGGGCTCGCGAGACGGGGACGTACAAATTGGAGACGCCGGAGGGGAATACGATCTACTACGTCGTGCAACCCGACGACCGCGAGTCCGACCTGGCGCCCTGCACGGAGGAGGACCGCAAGAGCGTTGCCGAGGTGGTCAAGGGGATGCAGTACGAGAACGAGCGCGGCAAAATCGTCGAGGCGTTTACGAGCGAGGCCCACAAAGAGGACTTCTGGCAGTATTTCCTGATCGGGCTGGTCCTGCTGTTGTGCATGGAGGTGTGGATGACGCGCCGGATGGTGAAGAATCGGGCGACGTGAGGGGCGCCCCACGAAGACGAAGAGCACGGCGGAGGAGCTTTTTGGAGTGGGGGGGGGGGGGGGGGGGGGGGGGGGGGGGGGGGGGGGGGGGGGGGGGGGGGGGGGGGGGGGGGGGGGGGGGGGGGGGGGGGGCGGGGTGGGGGGGGGGGGCGGGTGGGTCGTGCGTGCGCGGGGCGGGGGGG
>JBBSEZ010000526.1:0-6350 GCA_038239195.1 Gemmatales bacterium | reverse complement strand
GCAGACGAGCTGATGATGGAGCTTTGCGGGGCGCTTTTGCCCGCATCGTCGTCCTCGGGTTTGTCCTTGGGCCACGGGCAGCCCGGCGGCGGCGTGCTGGACGCCCTGGCCGATCTGGCCCGCAACAACGGCAGGCGCCTGCACGGGGCGCTGGCGCAACTGGCCCATGACTTCCCCGGCAGGGACCCGGTGGCGGCGCACCTGCGCGCGGTGCACGACGCCCAACTGTACCGGTCCTCGGGGCAAGAGGACCGGCTGTCCACCTCGGCGGCCACCCTGGCGGCGGCGGGGGCCCCGGCGGCGGCGGAGCGGCGCGGGCACCTGCTGGCGGCGGCGGAACTGGCCCGGAGCGCGGATGTGCCGGCGTGGCGGGCGCAGGTGCGCATGGCCGAGATGCGCGAGCATTTTTCCCGCGGGGAGATCGCCGAGGCGCAGGTGGCGGCGGAGGCGGCGCGGATGGCCGCGGAAGAGGGGCCGGCGGGACTTCTGCGCTGCCAGACCCTGGGGCTCTGCGGCGAACTTTCCCTGTGGCTTGGGCGCCTGGACCTCGGGCGCGAGCGGCTCGGCAGGCTCCTGCGCGACGAGGGCGGGTACTGTCCGGCGGAGTGGCGGGCCGAGGCGCGGGCCCAGCTTCTGTCCGCGGTGCTGCGCAAAAGCCACGCCAGCCGTCCCCGGGACGTCAGCCTGCTGGAGGAGGCGCGGACGCTCCTGGACCTGCGCATCGACACCCCGGCGGCGGCGGTGCACACCCTGATCTACGAGGCCGAGGTGTATTTTCTGCACGGCGACCTGCGCCGCGCCGTCCTGGTCTACGAGACCGCCGACGAAGTGGCCGGCAGGCACGTCCGCGCCATCGCCGCCACCGGCCTTTACACTGCCGGGGGGCTGCTTTCGTTTTCTGGCGCGCCGGGGGACGGCCTGGCCTTTGCCGGCCCGGCCCCGGGGGAAGTCGAAAGCGAGGTCAGCCTGCTCCTCTCGGCGCGACAGGCCCGTTTCGGGCTCCTTGTGTGCCGCGTCGCCGCGTCTCGGGACGCCGGGGCCCTGCCCGATGGGTATCTGGAGGACGTGGACCACTTCATCCAGATCCACGTCGGGCCGGACGGTGAGGGGCAGTGGATGGCCGCGGCCTTGCTAAACGAGGCCGCCGTCGCCGAACCCGGCCAGCTCCGCCGGGCGGAAGAACATGCCGAGGCGGCACGGCTCCTGCTCGGACCAAGGACGCCCCCCTTTCGAGCGGCGCGGACCCTGCGCACCATCGCCACCATTGCCCTTGTGGCGGGGCGGCTCGACGACGCCGAGCGCCACGCCAGGGCGGCGGCGCGACACGCCCGGGCCACCGAGCAGTACGACGAGGAAGGGCGCCTGGATCTGCTGCTGTCCCAGATCTTCGTCGAGCGGGGCCGGCGCGCAGCCGAGGACGAACGGCAGCTGGCGTTCCGCCGGGCGGTGGCCCACGGCGAGGCTGCCTGGCTGCGCGGGCTGGAGCTGGGCTCGACCTTCCTGACCGAGGACGCCGACGATCTCCTGTCCAGCCTGCGCTCGACCCCCCACCAGATCGCCGAGGACGTCACCCCGGTCCCCGGCTGATTTGCGCTGGGCGGCTTATGAAAGCCCTTGCACGGCGATTTTCTGGCGCCACACTTCAAACCGTGGAGTTCTGATTCCACGTTTCGACATTCTCAAGGAGCGACCATGTCTTTGTATGTTCCAAATTCAGATGGCCAGGGCGGCCAGATCAAAGGGGTCAAGCTGACCGAGTTGGAGGCCGAGCAGACCGCCGACGAGATGGCCCAGGCCGGGCTGTGCGCGAAAGTTGTCCACGACAAGAATTCCTGGTCGGCGCTGAAAGGTTTTGTCGCCCAGCTCCATACCGACCTGTCCGGCGAGATCCCGATCATCGACTCGAACCTGCTGATCGATCGGGTTGGCAAGATCATCAACGCCACCCAGGGTTGCATCGCGCCACAGGATGCCCAGGCGGTTTCTGCCAGCAAGCCTGGCGATCCGGTCCCCACCCAGACCGGTCTGTGCCCCGCGGGGTCGGCCGCGGGCACCATCCGCCGGATGAACCTCGCCGAGGCGTACAATGCCAAGGTGGATGGGCCGGTGCTGGAAGCCCGCAGCAAGGTGCTGAATTCCTCATTTGCCTTCCGGCTTGTCCTGACCGATGCCACCAACCAGGCCAATAGCATCATCGTTCCCCTCTCCCAGGCGGTCGTCGCCGACGCCCGCCAGGTGTGGAACGTGGTCAAGGCCGTGCTCCCGGCAAATGGCGTCCTGGCGGCCCTGGCCGGTCCGCTCGGCACCTACTTCCTGCCGGGGATCCAACAGGCGCAAGACACGAAAAAGAAGCTCAACAAGACCCGGGTCGCGACCAGCCAGAAGGTGACCGCCGCCGTGGGCCAGCAGGCACGAATCGCGGCGCGAGCCGAGGTTACCCAGCAGGTGGGTGACAGCCTCAAGGCACTGCTCGGGCCCGCCCAGACCAAGTAGACCCATCCGCGGGCCCGCCTGACCCGCCAGGTCGGGCGGGCCGCGGCTCTGGGCGACTTCTGCAACCAAACGGAGGCCTCCGGGCTGTGGAAACGCGACTTCCGCCATGCCGGCCTGAAGTTCATCGACTTCGTCATGAAAGCCACCGGACTCTCGTCCCGTTCGACCATCGAGCGGCGCATGGAGCTGGCCAAAAACTACTCCCTGGACGAATTCCTGCGCTACGCCGAACGGGACGTCTCGCCCACGACGCTGGTGGACATCCAGCGGGCCGATCCCCGGCTGCACGAGGCGCTGCTTTCCTTGGTCTACGATCAGGTGTCGTGCAGCGAACTGTCCATGCTCATCAAGCAGGGCCGGAAGCTGCTGCTGGAGCAGGAAAAGGCGGAAAACCTGGACCTCCAGAACTGCCTGGAAGCGGATCTGGCCAACGACCGCAAGGACCGGGACCAGCGCAGATATTCGCGGGGCCCCCAGGCCGGCCCTTCGGGGCCCAAGCCCGCCGACGCCGCCGAAGTGGCCGATTTGCGGGCCCAGGTGCGGACCCAGGAGGCGGCGGTGTCGCAGGCCGAGACGCGGGTCCACGTGCTGACGCTGGAACTGACGACGATCAAGGAAAAGTGCCAGGCCGAGGCGCACGTCGTGCTGGAAGCGCAGGCCCGCATCCAGGCGGAACGGGACGACCTGGCTGCGCAGAAGCAGCAGGTCCTGGCGCTGGAGCAGATCGCGCAGGAAGCCGCCCATCGGGGCGGCACGGTCTTCGAGTTGATCGAGGAACAGCACCAGCAGGTGCAGGCCGAAAAGGCCCTCCTGACCGAGCAAGAATCTGCCCTTTTCGTGCAGAAACGGCATCTGGATCAGCAGGCGCAGGATCTGGCGCTGCGCGAGGGGGGCCTGTCCAAGGCCGCGGAAAAAGAGGCCCAAATTCTGGCCCGCACCGCCGAGCTGAACGCCGGCCTTGCGGCCCTGCAAGAACGCCTTTCCAACCAGCAGGCACAGGTCGAGGAACTGGCCCGCCGCCAGGCCGAAGTCGAGGCCGGCGAGGAGGCGCTGGTCCTGGAGCAGCAGAAGACCTACGAGTTCCACGCCTCGCTGGAACTTCAGAAGGAGCGGCAGGCCGGCGAACAGGAGCGGCAGGACGACCATGCCGAAACCTTGATCGCCGAGCAGCAGCGCCTGTCCAAGGAGGGTTATGACGTGGTCCAGTGGGCGGCATCCAGATCCGGGTTTCGTTGGGAGGATTGCGACCACGAGGACCTGGACCTGATTCTCTTGCAGATGGTGCATTTATTCGAGCGCTTCGCGCGGCTCAACGACAACACCATCCGCCTGCTGAATGGATCGGAGTACGAGGCCCCCGAGCAGGGCGGCCTGGGCCTGATCTTCCGGGTGGCGGGGATGTTGAAAAACATGCACATCGACATCTCGGCGCTGATCCAGAGAATCGGCAATCAATTCGCCGAGCAGTACCCGATCAGTGCCCAGGAGTACTACGACAAGCAGGCGCAGGAGAAGCACGCGGGGGTCCTTCCGGCGGACCCCGCCGGGCCTCAGCCGCCGCCGCTGGAACCGCCGCCGCCGCCCAAGCCGCCGCGCAAGTTTTTGCTACAACCGGCGGCGCTTTTGGGGACCAAGCTCACTTCCAGCCCGCAATCGGGCGTGCTGGGGTTCATCGAGGACCTGGAACTCTTGCGCGTGCTCTACATCCGGGAGGGCCGCGTACCCCCCTGGGCGACCCTGGAGATGTGCCTGAACTTGGTACACAGCATCGCAATTTTCGGGGGCCAGGATTCGGGCAAGAGCAACACCGTGCTGTCCATCATCGAGATGTTGCAGCAGCGCATTGCCAACATCAGCGACATCCAGAAGCCGCTGGCGGTGATTTACGGCCATTACCACAGCGATGCCAATGCCTATCCTCCGGGCGTCGCCCGGGCCAACGCGGCCAACAACGAGAAAAAGAGCCTGCAGCGGCTGAAGGAGCGGCTCAATGCCCAGCCCCAGGGCATGGGCGGGCGCAAGCTGGTCCTGGTGCCGCCCCTGGATGAGTCTCTTTTCGCCCAGCGGCAGCGGGAGTACGAGGGCATGGAAGTGCGGGTGCTGGGCATCCCCCTGTGCAACCTGGACGGGGAGAAGCTGAAGCTGCTGATGGGGGCGTCGAAGAACTCGTCGCTGTATCTGATGAAGGTCAGCCGGGTCATCGACGAGCTGATGATGTCGCTTGCGCCGGGCACGACGCTGACCTGGGACCGGCTGATCGAGGCGCTGGACAAGGAGAAGTTTGCGCCCAAAGTGCGGGACACCCTGGACGAGCGGCTGCGGCAGGTGCGGCGGTTCGTCAAGGACGGGCCCTCGCTGAAGGACGAGGCGCGGCCGGGGGACTCGATCATCATCGACATGCGGGCGCCGTGGATGGACGAGATGCAGGCCATGGTGGTGTTCACCGTGCTGATGGACATT
The DNA here is from genome assembly GCA_038239195.1 of Gemmatales bacterium. Taxonomy (GTDB): domain Bacteria; phylum Planctomycetota; class Planctomycetia; order Gemmatales; family Gemmataceae; genus JBBSEZ01. The sequence goes on along the minus strand of JBBSEZ010000526.1, from coordinate 1,397 downwards.
TTTTCGCAGGCCACGGTGGCGGAGGTGAACGAGAAGGGGCAGACGGAGCAGGTGCTTTTCTACAAGGTGATGGTGTTCGACGAAGCCCACAAGTACATGGGTGCGTGCGGGGTGCTGGCGGCCAAGATCGAAAAGATGATCCGGGAGATGCGGCACCGGCGGATGTGGGTCATCACGGCGAGCCAGGACCCGGAGAGCGTGCCGCCGGGGATCATCAAGTTCGCTACGATGGTGATCATGCACCGGACGAATTCGAAGAAGAGCCTGAACTACGTGTCGGGATTGTGCGCTGGATGGGACAAGGTAAGGATCGACCAGTTGGCGACGCTGGAGCAGGGGGAGGGGTACGTGCTGGCGACGGATTGCGCGGACCCGGCGTTTCGGATGGTGGCGCGGCGGGTGCGGATGCGGCCGAGCTGCGCGATGCCGGGCGGGACGACGTACGAGGCGGTGCCGGTGGCGGAAGTGCAAAGCCGGGAGTGACAGGCGGGACGATGTTCGATGTTCATCGATGAACATGTTCATCGATGAACAAAGCCTGCCGACCCCCCGCGGCTCCCCCTCCAGAGATGTTCAACGCTGAACATTACCCCCCGCCACTCCCGAACTTCCCGACTCCAAGAGCCTGCTGCTTTATCGTTTCCGTCAGGCCCCTGATCGCTGAGACCCACATTGAGGAGGATCATCCCCGGGATCGGCTTGTGATCGAAGGCCAGATTGACGAGCCCGATCTGCACGCCTCGGAGTCGTCGGCACATGTTGAGGAGCCCGATCTGCACCCCATGCACACGATTTCCGACGTTGACGACGCCGAGTTGCAGGCCCTGGACGCTGCCGCCAACGTTGATCGCACCGAGCTAGAGCCCCCGAACCTCTCCGGCGGAGAGAGCGCCGAGGTTGAGCACCGCCAGCTGCAGCCCGGTCATCGACTCGGTGACACTGTTACCCAGGAGGCCGAGCTGCACTCCGTTCATACGCTTGGCCGCGTTGATGGCCGCGGTCATCCAGCCGCTAAACTCGCCACCACTCCGGTTGGTGCTGTCCTCATGAGGACAGCCCGATCCTCTGGGCAGGTGGGGATTGTCCTAGATGTTGGAGGCGGGGCGAGTTGTCCTAAATCATTGCACTGCAAGGATTTCAGGGTTAGCCTCATTGAGAAAGCAAGGAGAACGCCATGAGTTCATCCACCCCTCTCCGTTCGCTCGCCTTGTCGCCTGCCGATGAAGACGAGGGGCCCTATGAGTGGGAATGTCCCGAGTTGAGCGATAGGCTGCGGCAGGCTGTCGAAGCTTCCGACGCTGAAGAAGAAGATGGCGACGTTGACGGCGCTACCTTCATCAAGGGACTCATTGAGGACACGAAACGCATGGCTGAAAATCGAGATTGTGAACCTGAAG
>JBBSEZ010000525.1:0-6360 GCA_038239195.1 Gemmatales bacterium | reverse complement strand
CCCGCTCGCCTCACGCCAGCCGCAATAGCTTGCGGATCAGCCACTCGATCGACAGCAGCCCGACGACGACGAGGCTTGCGTACGAGACCTCCATCGGCTTGCCCGGATCGCGCCGCCACAGGACCACGCCGGAGTCCCACAGGCGCTCGAGCCCGCCCTTGCTGGTCCGCTGCTGCACCTCCTGCATCATGCAGTCCGGCACGTACCGGGCGTTCTTCAACTCGAAGTACAGGCGCTGCTTGTCCTCGCGCAACACGGGCCGGTTGCTGCTCGTGTCCAGCTTGGGCCGCGTCAGCCGCTTCTTCACGTCGCTCGCCCGGTCGCCGATGCGGTTGAACACGTCGTCGGCCTCGCTCGCCAGGCGATACAGCCGATCGTAGTCCGGGCGCGTGTCGTCCATCTCGGGATCGGTCGGGGTGATGAAGAACACGCGGGTGATCGTCTCCCCCTTCGATTTGCCCGACTCGTCGCTCAGGTCGGGGACCTCGATGGTGAGCACGTAGCGGCCCTCGGAGCGCAGCCGGAAGTCGCTCGAAAACCACCCGTCCATCCTCTGCTCCCCCTCCGCATTCAGCCGGGGCTGGAGCATGAGCTCCTTGGGGAAGCCGGTCGTCGGTACGCCGGGGGGGAACTCCAGCTTGATCTTCGGGCGCAACTCGGGCTTCAGCGCCTTGCCGACCGCATCGTCGAGGTTCACCTCGACGGCGATCGGGGCGTTGGCCTTGACGTTGTCGTCGATGACCACCGTGACCTTCTTCTTCGACGGGCCCTTGGAGTTGCCGCCCGCGAACTGGAGCAATTTCGTCCAGAAGCGCTCGTGAAACTCTTCCTTGTACTCCCGCAGCCGCCACGTCTCCGTCGAGCCGATCCAGATGGAGCGCGGCTCGTTCTCGAAGGCGCGGATCACGATGAACGGGTGCGGCTTGCGCTCGCCGTCCTGTTCGAGGCGCACCTCGGGGTCCTTGTAGCGCGCCACCACCTGCGAGCCGAGCACCACCTTCTTGACCGGGTAGAAGTTGAAGAAGCCGCGCTGGACCTCCTTGGTCGCGTCCGTCCCCGCGCCGAAGAAGAACTCCTTCCAGCCTTCGCTCGCCTCGTCGAGGCGCATGAACTCCAACTCGCGCGACGGCTCGATCTCCAGGTCCCACGGCACGTCGGTCTTGCGCGTCAGGTAGCGCCGCCGGTCGCCCAGTTCCACCGGCAGCAGCCGCAGCAGCTCGCGGTAGGTCCCCTCCTCCTCGGCCGGCAGCGACGCCAGCTTGACGGTGTTGAAGTGCCCGCCCAGGTAGACCAGCCCCGTCTTGTTGGTGCGCGCCCAGCGCACCACGGCGTTGATCTGATCCGGCGCCAGGCGCTTCCAGTCCGGGTCGAAGCAAACGAGCACGTCGTAGGCTGCCAGGTTCATCGGGTCCTTGAGCCGCGCGTGCGGCTCGAAGACGTCGGGGAACGTGCGCAGCAGCTTGTCGGGGGGCACGCTCTGGACAAGGCCCTTGCGGATCACCACTTCGCCCGGCGGCAGTTGCAGATGCACCGCAACGTCGAGCCGCCCCTTGTCCATCTCGCGCACCAGCAAGGACTGCAAAAACTGGAAGTCGCGCGTCGCGGCGCTGGCGAACAGCAGCACGCGCAGTTGCTTCTTCACGATGCGCGTGCTGGCCTGGTCGCTCACGTGCTGCGTGATCTCCGCGCCGTCCTTGAACTGGCGCGTCTCCTTCTTGTGAAACGGTACGCGGGCCACGAAGCGCAGCGCGCTGTCCTCGTCGGGGCTCTCCTCCAGCTCGAACGGGCGCTTGCCGGCGTAGCGCTTGTCCGTCTTGAGGTCGATGCCTGCCGCCGCGGCCAGGGTGGCCGCGTCCACGTAGAACTCCGCCTCGACCAGCGGGGGCGTGCCCGGACGGAACTTCACTTCGCGCAGCGTGCGCACGGCCTTGCCCTTGAGGTCCACCGGCCGCAGCGTCAGCTTGTTGCCCAGGTTGATGATCTCCCGCTTGGCCTTCTCGTTCTTGTCGTCCTTGGCCTCGACGAGCCGGATCGGCAGGGGCTCTTCCTTCTGGTCCTCGTCCTTCTTGATCTCGACCTTGGCCTCCCCCTTGCGCGATTCGCCGAGCTTCTTCGGCTCCTTTTTGAGCTTCACCTTGCGGGTATTGGTGACGTCCACCCAGATCTCCACGGTCTGGTCGGCCAGGCCGACACCCGACAACTCGGCCTGCACGCGGAAGGTGTCCTCCGGGCGGGCCTGGGCCGGGGCTCGCAGCTTGCGGACGTCCACCTTCACGACCGCCCGTTCCTCGCCGATGGCCACGACGAAGATCGGCATCTTGTATTCCTTCGACTTCGTTTCGACGTCGCGGAAGGCGGTCGCGGAGCCTTCGGTGTTGCGGCCATCGCTGAAGACGACGATGCCCTGCACGTGGTTCTTCTGCTCGCGGTCGAGCAGCGTGCGTAGCGAGTCGCCGAGGTTGGTGCCGCGCACCAGGTCGCGCAACTTCTGCTTGTGGCTGCCCACCACCTCGAGCCGCTTCTTGTAGTCTTCCTCGTTCTCGCCCTGCGAGCGGGCCGGCAACGGCTTCTGCGCCTCGATGGCGGGGTTGAGCCATTCCTTCCACTCGGCCCGCGTCAGGCTCGTCTTCTCGGGCACGACGCGCGTGCCGTCCGCGTTGGCCGGCGCCTCGCGCTGCTGGCGCGTCCACACCTTGCCGTCGGCAAAGTAGAGGTAGTCGTCGTCGAGGCGCGTTCCGAAGCGGTACACCGTGATCGGGTTCTTCCGGAGCAGGTTGCCCGTGAAGTTGGCGTCGGGGCTCATCAGGAACTCGATCACCTTGTCCATGCGCGTGGTCGGCGGCGGCGCCTTGGGCCCGCTCGGCGGCTCGTCGGACACGTGCATGCTGCCCGTGACGTCGATGGCCACCACCACCTTGGAGCGCGTCTCCGTCGCCGTCGAGTGCTGGTTCGACGGCAGCAGGAAAACGATGGCGAGCAGCGCATAGACGGTGAGGCGCAGCGTCCCGAGCAGACAGGCCCAGGGAATGCCGACGCCGCGGCTGTCCTGAATGTACATCCAGCCGACGTAGAACAGCGCCAGGGCGAGCACCACGCCGAGCACCACCAGCCACGTGAGGCCGGGGCCTTCCATTCCCAGCAGGCGGAAGGGCTCTTGCAAGCGCTGCCAGACGAACTCGACCTTGGGGGCGCTTTCGACAGAGGCGGGGGCAGTGTTCAAGTTCATGGCTCGCCGTTGTCCTCATCCAAGGGGCAAAGGGCCCGTCTCTGGTTCGATCGCCTGCGGGGGATCGCGAAACGACAAGCAGGGCTCGCGTTTCTTGCTTGTCGTTTCGCGCGCCGCTCACGCCGCCGCCGCAGGCGCCGCCGAGGCCGCCGGCGCGTTTTCGTTGCTCTTGAGGTGGAAGCTCAGGTGGACCGCCATCGCCTGCTCCGCCACCAGGATGATGATGAAGAACAGGTACAACAGCGGCGACTCCGAGGCGTCGGGCTGCTTGTCGGCGAACTCGTAGTCCCCGGCGTCGCCCGGCGTGCGGATCATCACCCCACTTCCCGTCGAGCGCCCCGGCGGGCTCGGGTCGAGGCGATCCTTGCTGGCGCGCTTCAGGTTGCTCTCCGAGGCCGCGTCGACGTTGAACGCGAAGGCTCGCATCTCCTCGAGCCCCTTGCCGGCGGGGGGAGCGCCGGGGCCCCCGGCCCCCTCGGCCAGCGGCAGGTAGATGCGCAACACGCCCGGCTTGACCTGCGGCTCGAACTTCAGCAGGTAGTTCAGCTTGTTGTCCTCGAGCTTGAGCGTCACTTCCTGCTTCTTGCCTTCCTCGAGCTTGTTCGGCGCGTCGTTCGGCAGCGCGTCGGGCTGGAGAGTGAACGACCAGAGCGCCTTCTGGGTGTACAGGCGCGTCGGCACCTTGAGCTCCATTCCCTGACCGACGTTGAAGTTGAGGTTCTGACCGCCCTGGCTGACCAGGTAGGCCTGGAGCCGATTCATGAACAGCGCGTAGGACTCCGTCAGGTAGCGCTCGCCTTCGCCCCAGTTGTTCCACGACACCTTGTCTTCATCGACGCCCTTGCGTGGCAGGGTGCCGGGCGGGATCATCATCGCCACCACCCGACCCCGTCCCGATTGCTTGCTGACCAGCAGGGGATCTCCATAGAGCACCGAGTCGCGGAACTCGAGGAGCTGCTTCGCCCGGTCTTTCATGTCCACGTGCGACCACAGGTCGGGCATCTTGGGCCTGGCGGGGTTGCCCTTCTCGCCCGGGTCGTTCAACAGGTCGTCCAGCACCTGCGACAGCTTGGTCAGGCTGCCCTCGAGCAAGGCATCGCGCACCTTGCCGCCGAAGGCATCGACGGGGCCGACGTACTTCTTGACCTCCGCCTCCTTGCTGGCCAGCTTGGTCGTGTCGCGCAGCGCCTCGGCGAGCAGCCGCTGCGCCTGGCCCTTGTAGACGTCGATCGAGCCGGGGTTGGGCAGCACCAACAGGTCCTCGACCTGCTTGCGGTCGGGGTCCCACTGGCTGCGCGGCTGGGCCTTCCAGTAGACGTTGACGCCCAGCCCCTGGAGCGGGCCCTGGTAGAGCAGCGAGATCGTCGAGACCACCGGATGGCTCCCGTTGGGGAACAGCACCTTGGGCCGGCTCTCCTTGAGCTTCTCCAGGCGCGCCTCGCGGCGCTTCTCCAGGTCGGGGAACTCCGTCGCCAGCGGGTCGTTCATCTTGTCGAGCTTGAGCGGGAAAAGCCCGGCGGGGAACAGCACCTCGTTGTAGAACGCCGGCCGGACCTGCTCGCCGAGGAAGTAGCAGACGGTCCCGCCCTCGTTGACGTAGTTCTGGAGGCGCTTGACGACGGCCTCGGGCAGCTCGGCGTGGTTGATGAGGATGACGCTGGGGTAGAGCGCCAGGTCGATCTTGTCGAGCTTGTCGAGCTCGACTTCCTGGATCTCGAACTCGCGGTTGGACCCGAGCGCCTTGGTCAGCAGATCGACGTCGCTGCGCTCGCCGCGGTTGTCCTTCTTGTTGCCGTCGAGGAGCAGCGTCGGCACCTGCCGGCGCACCTCGATGATGAGGTCGCGGCAGTTGTCCTGATTGAGCCCTCCACCGTCCTTCTCGTCGCCAATGTCTGCCTGGACGTGGAAGTAGTAGCGATCGAGGCGGCGCTTGCGCTCCTTTTCCTCGTCGGTGTCCTTGGACGCGATCCCGGCCGGGCCCTTCTCGCGGCGCGGGAACGACAGATCGAACGAGTGGCGGGTCATCGTCCCGGCCGCCAGGGACGGGAGCTGCTGCGAGACGATCTTGTCGTACTCGCCGTTGACGCGGACGCGCAGCGTCGGCGGGGGCTGCTGGACGGTGACGCCATAGTTCATGATGCCGACGGTGAACTGGACCTTCGTCTCCTCCAGGGCCACGCGCTGGTCGGCCGCGAACTCCACGATCGCCAGGTTGTCGTGGTTGCGCACCACCTGGCTGGCTTTCTCGCGGAACGGCGCGGCCACGTCGAGGAAGGTGACGGAGATCTCCTCCTTGATCGCGCCCTGCACCTCCTTGGCGAGGTTCTCCGCGTCGCCGCCTTCGGACCAGTCCCGGTCGCGGAAGTCGCTGACGAAGTAGAGCATCTTGCAGCCCTGCTTGGTCCCGGCCAGGTCGGCGCGTCCCTTCTTGATTGCCGCCAGGGGCGAGACGGAAAGCAGCGTCGGCTGCGCGCCGCCCTTGGCGATGGCCGTCTCCACCGCCGACTTCGACTCGCGGCCGAGCTGGCCGTCGAAGACGGGGGCGTCGGGCCTCGAGGCGAGGTAGACCTTGAGGAACTGCGTCGCCTGGGAGTCGCCGGCCTTCTCGGCGAGGGTGGCGATCTGCTTGACGCCCTCGCGGTAGGCCGTGGTCTTCCCCTTCGGGTCGCGGTCGCCCATGCTGAACGAGTCGTCGAGCACCACGACGTGCGTGGCGCCCTTGGCGCTGGTGCCGGCGTAGACCAGGCGCGCGACCAGGAAGCCGGCCAGGAGCATGAGCAGGATGCGCAGCAGCAGGAGGATCAACTGCTCGATGATGAGTCGGCGCCGGTTGCGCTTCTGCGACTTGAGCAGGAACTCCATCGCCGCCCAGTGGATGCGCTTGAAGCGCATCCGGTTGATGAGGTGGATCAGGATCGGCGAGCTGATGAGCGCGCCCCCCGCGATCATGTACCCGGGATGGAGGAATTCCATGATGCCAGTTATCCTCGGTTCCGTTCGGGCCTGCGAGCCCGCCCTCACCCCCCAACCCCCTCTCCCAGAACGGGAGAGGGGGAGCCAGACGGGGAGGCGCCACTTCTTCACCGGACAGACCACTCACGCTCTCCCCCTCTCCCGTTCTGGGAGAGGGGGTT
>JBBSEZ010000524.1:0-6364 GCA_038239195.1 Gemmatales bacterium | reverse complement strand
GACAAATTGCGCTGCCCGCCGCCCCCCAATTGTCTAACATAGCCAGCAGAGGCCCCCCCGGGCTCGACGCCCCTGAGCAAGGAAAGGACGACCTGGCATGAAGCAGCGCCTGCTGACCCCTGGACCGACGCCCGTCCCCGAAGACACCCTGCTGGAGCTGGCCAAGCCGGTCTTCTACCACCGCAGCGCCCCGTTCCGCCAGATGCTGGGCGAGGTGCTCGAAGACCTGAAATACGTCTTCTGCACCAAGAACACCATCGTGCCCCTGACTGCATCCGGCACCGGCGGCATGGAGGCAGCAATTGCCAACTGCGTGCCCCCTGGCAGCAAGGCGATCTGCCTCATGGCCGGGCGCTGGGGCGAGCGCTGGCGCAACATCTGCAAGGCGTTCGGGGTCGAGGTCGTCAGCGTCACCTGCCCCTACGGCGAGGCCATCCAGCCGAAGCAACTTGTCGAAGCGCTCGGGCAGCACCCCGACGCGGCGGCGGTGTGCGCCACCCTGTCGGAGACGGCCACGGGCGTGCGCAACGACGTGGCCGCGTTCGGGGCCCTCGTCGCCAAGACGCCCGCCGTGTTCCTGGTCGATTCGATCAGCGGGTTGGGCGTGGTCGAGTGTCGCACCGACGACTGGCAGATCGACGTCAACGTGACGGGCTCGCAAAAGGCGCTGATGCTGCCTCCGGGCCTGGCGTTCCTGTCCGTCAGCGACAAGGCCTGGAAGAAGGTCGATGCCAACCCGTCGCCGCGCGTCTTCTACTTCGACCTCAAGAAGTACCGCGACAATCTCAAGGGCAACGACACCCCCTTCACCCCGGCGAACACGCTCGTCAAGGCGCTGCGCGTCAGCCTGAAGCAGCTGCGCGCCGAGGGAATCGAGAACACGTGGGCGCGGCACGCGCGCATGGCCTCGGCGGCGCGGGCGGGGATGCAGGCGCTGGGGCTGGAGCTGTTCGCCCAGCAGCCGGTCGATGGGCTGACCGTCGTCAAGGTGCCGGCCGGCCTGGACGGGGCGGCGCTGCTGACGAAGCTGGAGAAGCAGTACGGCATGAAGCTGGCGGGCGGGCAGGACACGCTCAAGGGCAAGATCGTGCGGCTGTCGCACATGGGCTACGTGGACATGTTCGACGTGCTGGCGGCGCTATCGGCGCTGGAGCTCGTGCTGCTGGAGATGGGCCATCCGGTCGAGCCGGGCAGCGCCGTCGCCGCGGCGCAGCGCGTGCTGGCGGAGTCGGTGGCGGTGCCGCAGTTGAACGGCGCGGCGCGCTGAGCCCCATTTAGCCGCCGAGCTCCGCTCGGCGCGGGCCCGTCGCCCATCCCCAAGGAAGGACACCCCCATGCCTCGCGTCCTCGTCGCCGACAAACTGGAGGCCCCCGGCCTGGAGCTCCTCCGCCAGGCCGGCATCGAGCTCGACGAGCGCGCCGGCCTCAAAGGCGCCGCGCTCCAGGAGGCGCTGCGCGCCGCCGACGGCGTCATCGTGCGCAGCAAGCCCGACGTCACCGCCGCCGACCTGGAGAATCCCGGGAAGTTGCGCGTCATCGTCCGGGCGGGCGTGGGCGTCGATAACATCGACCTGGGCGCCGCCACGCGCAAGGGCATCCTGGTGATGAACACGCCGGGCGGCAACACCGTCAGCACCGCCGAGCACACCATCACCCTGATGATGAGCCTGGCGCGGCACATCCCCTCCGCCGAGGCGAGCTTCCGCGCCGGCAAGTGGGAGCGGACCAAGTTCGTCGGCACCCAGCTCGCCGGCAAGACGCTCGGCGTCGTCGGCCTGGGGCGCATCGGCCGCGAGGTCGCCCGCCGCGCCGCCGGGCTCGACATGAAGGTGGTCGGCTACGACCCCTTCCTTGCCCCCGCCGGCGCCGCTCAGCTCAACCTCGAGACCGTCACGGACCTCGCATCTCTGTTGCCGCGCTGCGACTTCCTCACCGTTCATACGAACCTGACCGACGAGACGCGCGACCTCGTCAACGCCCGCGAGCTGGCCCTCTTGCCCAAAGGCGCCCGCGTCATCAACTGCGCCCGCGGCGGGATCATCAACGAACTGGCCCTGGCGGAGGCCTTGCGCTCCGGCCACCTCGCCGGCGCCGCGCTCGACGTCTTCGAGAAGGAGCCTCCGCCCGCCGACCACCCGCTGCTGAAAGCGCCCAACGTCGTCCTGACGCCGCACCTGGGCGCCTCGACCGTCGAGGCCCAGGTCTCGGTCGCCAAGGAGGCGGCGCAGCTGCTCATCGACTATCTGCTGCGCGGCGTGGTCGGCTTCGCCGTCAACATGGCAGCGGTGGACCGGGCGGAACTGGCCGAGGTGAGGCTCTACGTGGACCTCGCTCGGCGGTTGGGGCTGCTGCACGCGCAGATGTGCGACGGCGTGATCCGCAAGGCGGAGCTGACGTATCGAGGGGACGTGGCGAGGCGCTCGACGCGGCTCATCACGGCCGCCTTCGCCGCCGGCCTCCTGGAATTGCGGCTGGAGCAGAACGTCAACATCGTCAACGCCCCGCTGCTGGCGGCGGAGCGCGGCATCGAGATCGTGCAGCAAAGCAGCTCGCAAAAGGGCGATTTCAGCACCCTGCTCACGGCCGACGTCCACACCGACAAGAAGGTCTACACCGCGGGCGGGACGCTGTTCGGCAACCAGTACCTGCGGCTGGTGCAGCTCGGGCCGTACCACCTCGACGCCTACATGGATGGCGTCATGCTGCTGTTCAGCCACCGCGACCTGCCGGGGCTGATCGGCTTCATCGGCAACATCTTCGGCAAGCATCAGGTGAACATCGCCCAGATGACCGTTGGCCGGCAGCAGGCCGGGGGCGAGGCCATCGCCGTGCTCAACCTCGATAGTCCTCCCCCCGAGGAGGCGATCAAGGAGGTGCGCACGCACCCGCAGATCTCCAGCGTCAGCGTCGTGAAGCTCCCACGGGCGGGCGAGCTCCCGCCGTGGTTCGGTTGAGAAAACAGGCTGGAAAGCCTGTCCCACGAGTCAGGGCGCCCGCCCCGACGCGAGGTCGATCTCCGCGATGACGGCGCGGATGGCGGGCAGCCCGGAGCCGCCGGGCAGGGTGGCGACGTAGTTCCGGCGCATGCTCTTGTTGGCGGGGTTGGGGATGGCGCACTGGAAGCGCCAGTCGCCCTGTTCGCCCACCAGCTCCAGCCGCTGCCAGGTCACGTTGCGCGCCGCGAGCATCGCCTGCAACTGCTCGAAGTTGGCGGTCTGCAAGTTGGCCGGGACCGGGGAGGGCTGCGTCCCGGCCGCGAGCGTCACGGCCGGGGCCACGGAGGGGATTGGCGCGCCAAGGGGCGTGACCGGCAGGCTGGGCGCGACCGGCGCGGCGATCGACGCCCCCGGATTGGGGACCGGCGGGGACGCCCGCGCGAAGCCTTGGGTCGCCTGGGGCGGCTGGAGCACGGCGCCCGTGGTGGGGGCGCCGGTCGTGTCGCGCAAGCGCAGGTCGCTACTGGCGGTCAGGCCGGCCGTGCTGCTCGGCTGGTACGGGGACGGCAGCGGGGGGATCCCGCCCCCCGTGGCGGGGCCTGGGGAGGGCGTGTCTTTGCCGACCTGGGCGCCGGAGGCGAGGGCGCGGCCGGTGATCGCCGGCCCGCCGCGGAGCGGATCGTCGAGCGATCCGCGTTCCCCCGTACACCCCGTCAGGAGCAACAGGCAGAACGTGGCCGGCAGCCGCGCGGCGCGCGAGGCGCTCAGCAAAGGCCCCCAAGCTCGGTTCATAACGTTGCCCTCGCGGCTGCGGGCGGCCCCGCCCTTGACTCGCTTCTCTGCTCTGCTAGGTTGTCCCAACCCACCGCTTTGGCTCGCGGCGAGGGCCGGACCGGGGCGCACCGGCAGCCTGACGCTCATATCGAATCCGAGGGGACGTTGCAATGAGAGTTTTCCGCGTTGCCGTCATCGGCGGCGATGGCATCGGCCCCGAGGTGATCGACCAGGCGATTCGCGTCGCCGACGCCGCCCTGCGAGCCCGGGAAGGATCGGTCGAATGGGACCGCCTGCCCTGGAGCAGCGCCTACTACCAGAAGACCGGTCGGATGATGCCTCCCGACGGCTGGGAGGTCTTGCGGGCCCACGACGCCGTGTTGCTCGGTGCGATCGGCCATCCCGACGTGCCCGACCACGTGACCCTGCATGGCCTGCTGCTGCCGATGCGCCGCAAGTTCGACCAGTACGTCAACCTGCGCCCCGCCTACCTGTTCGAGGGCGTGCAGTCGCCGCTGCGCGACAAGGCGCCCGGCTCCATCGACATGCTCGTCTACCGCGAGAACACCGAAGGGGAATACGCGCCGATCGGCGGGCGGCAGTACGAGGGCACGCCCGCCGAGATCGCCATCCAGACCAACGTGTTCACGCGGCGCGGCTGCGAGCGGATCATGCGGGCCGCCTTCGAGGGGGCGCGGCGCCGCCCGCGCAAGAAGGTCACCTCGATCACCAAGTCCAACGCCCAGACCTTCGGCATGGTGCTGTGGGACGAGGTCTTCAAGGCGGTCGCCAGCGACTACCTCGACGTCCAGTCGAGCTCGCTGCTGGTGGATGCCGCCGCGATGGACTTCGTGCGCAAGCCGGAGGCGTTCGACGTGATCGTGGCGAGCAACCTGTTCGGCGACATCCTGACCGACCTGAGCGCCATCATCACCGGCAGCGTCGGGCTGGCGGCCAGCGCCAACATCAATCCGGAGGGCACCTTCCCCAGCATGTTCGAGCCGGTCCACGGCTCGGCGCCCGACATCGCCGGCAAGGGCATCGCCAATCCGCTGGCGGCGATCCTGTCGGCGGGGATGCTGCTGGACCATCTGGGCCTGAAGGCGGCCGGCGACGCCCTGCGCCGGGCCGTGGCGGCGGTGCTCAAGGCGGGCACGCCGCACACGCCCGACCTCGGCGGCAAGGCGAGCACGCGCGAGATGGGCGACGCGGTGCTGGCGGCGCTGTGAGGCGCCATTCAGGAGGCGAAGGTGGCCGCGCGGCAGGCGGATCGCGCAGGCGGTGGCGATGCGGGCGGTGGGGAACAGGCACCTGGCGCGGCCCGGGCGCTGGTCCCATGCCCGACTCACTCCCCCTTCCTCGTGGGGGCCTTATCTTCCGAAGCGTGGCAATCCGATGCCGCTCGAAGTCCGAGTCAGTCGTCCCGCCGCCTGCGGCGGGGCCTCTCCTCTTCGTCCTCGTCGGCCTTTTTGCGGCGGCGGATGGGCTTCTCCTCTTCCTCGTCGCCGCTGTCCCCCTCGCCGGTCTGGAACAGCCCCGCGCCAATCCCGCCGATGCCGAAGCAGATGCAGAGAGCGCCGGCGATGAGGATCCCGGGCCGCCGCGATTCCTTCTCCAGGAAGTAGATGGCCAGCCCGCCGGCCCCCAACCCGATCAGCCCGAGCCCGTTGAGAATCAGCCCCAGGCGGCTCTTCCAGAACGGCTTCGCCTCGGCCTTCCGGGCCTTCTTCTTTTTCCGCGGCCGCTCCTCCTCGTCCGGCTCGTCCTCCGGTCCCATCGCGACCGCCTTGGCCCGGGGCTTGGGCCTGGTCCGTTTCGTCGGGGTCGTCTCCGGTTCGTCCTCGTCCACCTCGATTTCAGCAGACGGGCGGGGAAGTGGGACCGTCACGACCGCCTGGCACTGCGGGCACCGCACCCGCTTGCCGGCCGCCGCGTCTGGCGCCCGCAACTGCTTCCCACACTCGCACTGGACCTGGATGGGCATGAGTGGACACCTCGGGTGACCTGACCGGGCGCTTCTCCCCGGACGGCAGCGTGAGCTCTGGGCCCATCCGGGCAGAGCGGCCGGCAGGGCCCGTGCTCCTCATCTCCATGACGTTCAGGAAAATTCATCCCAGAGCCTGAGGGAATCAAGGCGCTCGGCGGGTGAACCAATGGTTGTGCCCAGGAAGGTATTCCACCGGCTTCTCCGTTTTCGCCGTCTCCTCCGTTTTCGCCTGGTAGGGCGGGTACGACGAGAGGCCGATCGTCACAGTTTCTGCTCCCGCGGTCCCCTGGACCTCACCCGCGATCAAGACCCAGGGGGCCCTCCCGCCAAATCGGGGGTCGGAGAGGGAGCCGATCCCCCGTTTCGTCGCGCCCGTCGCGATGGCCTCGTAGGTCACGTGGTCGTCCTCCCGCCATTGCTTGTACTCGACCGGCCCGTGCTGGCGGTGAACCACGGACTTGACCCCGATGAGAATGGTACGGCCGTCCACCTTCCACTCCAGCCAGTCCGTCACGCGCCACTCGTAGCAGCGATTCCCGCCGAGTCGTGGGGAGTTGCTGAGGGTTTGTCCCCTGAAACGCACGGATGGCCTCTTTCGGGCAGAATGGAGAAGATGCGGAAGCCAAGCCAAGGTCGCGATTGGCTTTGTTCTGCTTGATTGGTCGGT
>JBBSEZ010000523.1:0-6400 GCA_038239195.1 Gemmatales bacterium | reverse complement strand
TCCTCCTTGTAGGACGGCTCTCCTGAGCCGTCCTACAAGTCGGCCTGTTCCTGCCGCTCGCCTAAAGGTAGGAACGTCCCGAAGAGGGGCATTGTGCGCTCGTAGGGTAAGCCCAGTCTGACAAAGCCCAGCGGCGGCCGGACCGACCAGATAGGCTTCTTTGCTGGAGACCTGTTGCTTCGTTGGCTCCTCGTTCGTCAAGGAAGGGCGCCGGCCGGCCTGGGCCCGGACCATCGGGCGGACCAAGACAGTGAGCCCTGGGACGACCGGCAGCCGAGTGTTCCCGTTCAACGGGCCTTGCCCACGCGAGGCCCGTTGAACGGGGCCCGACGACCATCTCTGTCCGGAGGGCTTCATGCGGTGGAGCGTACGCTACCTGGCCCTGTTCTTCCTCGGCGTCAGCGCCGCGGTCGCGGACGGGGCGGCCCCCCCTCGCCCCTTCGATCAGGCGCGCCTGGAGGCCCTGGTCCGGCAGCTCGACGACGACAGCTATCAGGTTCGCGAGCAGGCCGAGCGAGAGCTGGGTAAGTACGGGGCGTGGGCCATCCCCCTGTTGCGGCAGAAGCAGGCCACCGCGACCTCTCTCGAGGCCCGCCGCCGGCTGGGCCGGGCCCTGGATCGGATGAGGCCCTCCAGCGTCAAGGAGGAGCGCGGCAAGGAACTGGCTGCGCGGTTCGCGCAGTGGACGTCGGGGTCGTTGAAGGACAAACGCGAAGCCGCGGACTGGTTCGGGAAGCTCTCCGCGGAGGACCGGCGCCTGCTCCGCCAGGCCGTCCCCACCATCCCCGACCCCGTGCGCCGCCGGGACCTGGTGGCAATCTTCGAGTATCTCGACCGGCTCGAGCGGAGGGCGGACAAGTAGCCCCTCTCCAAGGACCGCAAGCACGACGGGGCCGGCTATCGACAGGGCGTGGGCCCTCGCCCTCGACGGCTGGTGAGGCCGGGGCCCGTCGAATCGAGGACAGAACATGAGGCCCGAGCTCCGGCTGGCCCTTTTGCTCGCGGCATGGTGTGCGGCGCTGCCACTCTACTGGTCGCCCTCCCTGCCCTCCGCCGCGGCGCCGGCGCCCCTCGCCGAGCCGTATGGGAACGTCATCGGACGGTTCGTGGTGGATGGCACGGCCCCGGAGCGGAAGGTCATCCACAAGAAAGGGGCTGTCGTCCGGGATCCCTGCTGCGCCAGGGAGGACATGCTCGCCGAAGACCTGATCGTCGATGCGAAGACGCGCGGCATCGCCAACGTCTGCGTGTTCCTGCCCCGGGCGAAGGTCGTCCACCCGCGGCTGGCGAAGGGGCCGGGGGAGGCCCGCGTCGAGCAGAAGGGGTGCCGCTTCGTGCCCCACGTCCTGGTGGTGCGCGCGGGGCAAACGGTCCGCGTCACCAACGCCGACCCCTGCGCCCACACGCTGGTCGTCTCGCTCCCCGAAGCGATGGCCACGGCGAAGCTCGTGCCGGCCGGCGCCTCCCAGCGCGTGGTCGCACGGCGCCCGCCGGGACTTCCCTTCGCGGCCGTTCGATGCCAGATCCACCCCTGGATGGGGGCGTACTGGCTGATCCTCGATCACCCATACGGGGCGGTGACCGACGCCGTGGGCAAGTTCACCCTCGCCGACCTGCCCGCCGGCGCCCACGAGCTGCGGACGTGGCACGAGCGGGTCGGCTGGATCAACAAGGCGCTGAAAGTGACGGTGCGGCCCGGCCGGACGACCGATCTCGGCGTGATCGTCGTCCCTCTCGCCAGGTTCGGCAAACCGTGACGGCTTCGGAGGGCCCCCCACGAGGGAGTGGGAACGGCAATCCGCGACCGCTGCTCCCTCGTCGTGTTGGGAGTGCGTGTCATCACCGGCGCGGTGCAAGGCCTTCCGGGAGGGGAAGACGTATGAGGCGAGTGCTGTTGGCTATCGGGGTCGCGCTCCTGGGCACCGCCCTGCCGGGCCTGGCGCCGGTCCCCGTGCGCACCGCCGTCAAGCCCGGGCAGGTTGCGGTGAGCAAGGCGGACCGACACGGGCTGGTAACCATGCTGCGCCCGGTGGTCACCCGCCTGCCACCCGAAGGCCCATTCCGGGTCGCCCTGCACTGGGCCCACGAGAAGCGCCCGCTCAAGAGCGGCGACGTCGCAGGCGCCCTGCGGCGCGAGGCCAGCCTGTGCTCGATGACCTTCCAGCTCACGGGGCCCCGCGGCGAGAAGTACGAACTGAGGCCGGCCGGCCCCGCCGGCGCGGCCAGCGGGAACGAGCTCTCTTACGCCCCCACCTTCCTGCTGACCTTGAGCGCGGATGGGATCGAGGAGGAGGGCGGCAAGAAGTGGGGCTGGGCAGGTGGCAAGCGCCCCGACCTCACCCGGGAGGGGGCCTACCGGCTCAGCATGAAGGGCTCGCTGGTCCGCGAGAAGGAGGAAGCCATCCCCTTCCAGAGCGAGCCGGTCGGGCTGGAGGTCTCGCGCGCCGCCCGCCCCCAGGCCAGGACGGTCGAGATCGCCCGCGCGGCCCTGCGCGGGCATCGGTCGGACGTCGATCTGGCGCGGGCCTCCGTCTTCGTGCGCGAGGACGACAAGGGCAACGCGCTGGTCCGCTTCCGCACGGCCGGGCGGCTGTGGTCCTACCTCGACTTCTCCCTCGTCGTCAAGCCGGACGGCAAGGCGGGCGCCCCCTCGACGCGCGAGTCGTTCACCTGCGTCGCCCGAGGCACCCCGGTCGGCACGGAGAGAGGCCCGAAGGCCATCGAGGAGGTCCGGGTCGGGGACCGCGTCTGGGGCTACGACGTGATGAGTCGGCGCCGCGTGCTGACCACGGTGCGCTTCGTCCGGGTCGGCGAGGCGACGCAGACGCTCCTGTTCCGAGACAAGTTGCGCGTCACGGCGGAGCACCCGCTTTGGGTTGGCGAGTGGCTGCCGGCCGCTCGGGTCGGCGAGCGCGATCGGCTGTTGGATGAAGGGCTGCGGCGCGTGCCCGCCGGCAGGCCCCGGCTCGTGGCGGGGCGGGTGGCGGTGTACGACCTGAGCGTGGACGAGCCGCACTCCTTTTTCGCCGCCGGCTACCTCGTCCACAACAAGAAGCGGCTCTACTCCCCGGCCCTGGACGACCCGTGGTACGACTGTTGGCCCGAACACCTCGCCCCCGTGCGGTGAGCCGATCGCGAACACGGAGGACGTCCGGGCAGGTCGCGCAGGCTCGGCCCAGGCGCCGACTGCCGTCTCACCGCGCGCATCTGCGAAGTGCGGCCAAACGACCTTTCTTCTCCGGGGCCCTCGCTCCGTCGCACAATCCGCAAAGGTGGACGGCCCGCGCAACCGATGTAGATAGCAACCCTGCTATCTTCCCTCCCACCGGGCCCACCAGGAGGCCGCGCATGGACTGCCCCAGATTTCCCCGACTGCCCCACTTGCGGCGCTGGCGCTGGCTTGCGTTCAGCCTGTGTGCGGCCGGCTGCACGCACCCCATGGCGGAGTACGAGTCGTACGGCCCAACTGCGTCGCCGGAGCGCTCTCAGTCGGCGAGCGAGATCGCGCGGGTTGGCCATACCGTGGAGGGGCCCGCCGAGCTTCCTCCCGCCGCCCAGGGGCCGCACGAGGTGCCGATCACCCTCGACACGGTCCTGCGGCTGGCCGAGCAGCACAACGCCCGCATCGGGCTGGCCCGCGAGAAGTTGAACGAGAGCGAGCTCTCCAGCGAGGCGGCCGGTTCCTGGCTGCCCAAGACCTACGCCGGCGTCGCCTACTACCGCCACGAAGGCGGGATTCAGAACTTCGACGGCACGCTGATCCACTCCAGCACGGGCGCCCTCTTTCCCGGCGTGCAGCTCCAGAGCGAGCTCGACCTGCGCGAGGCCGCCTTCCAGCGCGTCAGCGCGGAACGGCAAATCTGGCAGAGCAAGGGCGAGCTGAGCCAGGTCAGCAACGAGGTGCTCGTCGAGGCGGCCTCCGCGTACGTCGATCTGCTCACGGCGCAGCGCGGCGAGGCGCTGATGAACGAACTGGAGAAATACGAGCGCAAATTGCTCAAGCGCGCCGAGGACGTCCTCGCCGACGAGCCGTCCGCCAAGGTGATGGTGGAGGGGCTGCGCGCCACCCTCGCCAACCGGCAGGTCGGCACCTCCCGGCTGCGCCAGCAGGGCAACGCCGCGTCGGCAAAACTCGTCTACCTGCTCGGGCTGCCGCCCGACGCGCAGCTCGTCTCGCTCGACCGGGCCCTGGCGCCGATCGAGCTCGTCGATCCGACCCCGCCCACGCTGGAGCTCGTGGCGCTCGCCCTCTCCAGCGGGCCTGGCGTGCGCGAGCTGGAGGCGATCCTGACGGTGATCCAGGGCGGCATCGACCAGGCGAGCGGCCCGATGCGGTTGTTGCCGAACTTTCAGGCCAACGTCTACGAAGGCGCTTTTGGCGCGGGCCCCGGCGATGCGATGCGCTGGGACAACCGCCTCGACGTCTGCGTGCAGGCGCGCTGGGACCTGACGCAACTGGTCACCGCCCGGACGCGCAAGCGCCTCGCGGAGAGCAAACTACAGCAGGCGCATCTCAACTACGACGACCTGCGCGGCAAGTTGACGGCAGGCGTGCAGGAGTCGCGCGACGCCATCCTGAAGACGCGCGAGCAGATCAACCACGCCGCCGAGCAGGTGCGCGCCGCCAGCGAAAACTATCGTCTGAGCGACCTGCGCCTGGCGAAGGGGGCGATGGGGGCAAACACGAGCGAGGTGCTGGCCGCCATCCGCGGGTTGGAGCAAGCGCACTTCAACTACGTGCAGTCGATCAACACCCACAACAAGGCGCAGGTGCGGCTGTTGCTGTTGCTCGGACAGCCGACGGCGACGGGGGCGTGTCATCCGTAGATGTTCGTTTCGCGCAACACGACAAGCAAGAAGGAGTGCTTTGCCGTTGAACGCCGGCGCCGCCCCCCATACATTCCCCCCAGGTGCGAGCCACCGCCGCGAGGCGACAACGGGGGGAGGTCGGTCATGGGAGAAGGCGAGGGGACGGGCCCGGCGGTGCCACAACACCCGCGGCTCGACGCGAATGAGGCGATGGGGGCGGGCCAGGGCGCGGGGACGGGCCTGGGGGCGCCGCCGCTGGACGCCGGGCTCCGGTTGAACCTGTCGATCATGATGCTGCTTCAGTACGCCATCTGGGGGGCGTGGTTCTCGGTGCTCGGCAACCGCCTGGCCGCGATGGGCCTGTCGGAGCACATCGGCAGCATCTTCGGCACGATGGCGCTGGGCACCATTTTCGCCCCGATCGTCACCGGGCAGATCGCCGACCGCTACTTCTCCAGCGAAAAGTTGATGGCGGTGCTCCACCTCGCCGGCGCCGGCTTCCTCTACTGGCTCGCCAGCATCCCCCCCGTGCCGCCCATCCCGCCGATGCTGACGGGCCCGCTGTTCGACGTCGCCAAGATCGCGCACGACGCCGCGGTCCAGGAGACGGCGTCCAAGTTCTACTGGATTGCGCTGGCCTATGCGCTGATCTACTCGCCGACGCTCGCCCTGTCCAACTCGATCGCTTTCACTCATCTGCCCGACGGCACCCGCGACTTCCCCGGCGTCCGCGTGCTGGGCACCATCGGCTGGATCGTGGCCGGGCTCGCCGTCGGTCTGGGCCTGCGCCTCGTCTACGACGACCCGAAGACCTCGGACGGCCCGCTCAAGATGGCGGCCGCGTTCTCCCTGGTCCTCGGCCTCTACAGCTTCGCGCTGCCCCACACCCCGCCCAAGGGCAAGGCCGGCGACGTGCTGCCCTTCTTGCGGGCCGTGCGCCTCCTCAAGGAGCCGTCCTTCGCCGTCTTCTACAGCGTCTCGTTCATCATCACCATCGTGCTGGCGTTCTACTACAACTACACCGGCATGTACCTCGAGAAGCACCTCGGGGTCAAGGACGTCGCCTCGACCATGACCATCGGGCAGTGGTCGGAGATGCTTCTCCTGCCGCTCTTGCCGCTTTTCCTGTTTCGCCTGGGAATGAAATGGGTGCTGGCCATCGGCATGCTCGCCTGGGGCCTGCGCTATGGCGTGTTCGCCTGGGGCGGCACGATGGAGCTCGGCGTCTTCTTCTGGCCGGTGGTCCTCAGCCTGGCGTTCCACGGCGTCTGCTACGACTTCTTCTTCGCGGCGGGGTTCATCCACGTCGATAACGAGTCGCCCAGCGACATCAAGGGCAGCGCGCAGGCGCTCTTCGTGTTTCTCACCTACGGCCTGGCGATGTGGCTGGGGAGCGAGTTGTCGAACCGGGTGTTCAAGCACTACACGACGAAGGAGCCCGGCGAGGGCGGCAAGCTGGTGGACGTGACCGACTGGGCCTCGTTCTGGACGGTGCCCAGCGTGGGCGTGCTGATTGCGCTGGTGCTGTTCGTGGCGTTCTTCCGCCTGAGAAGGAAGCAGGACGTGTCGGGCGTTGCGTGAGGCATGGAGG
>JBBSEZ010000522.1:0-6449 GCA_038239195.1 Gemmatales bacterium | reverse complement strand
TATCTGGCCCGGGGCGGGACGGCCTATGCCACCTCGAAAGACGGGCTGGCGTGGGAGAAGCCCCGGCTCGACGTGAAGCGGGGGACCAACCTCGTCGAGACCAGCCCGCGCGACTCGAACACCGTCTGGCTCGACCTGGAGGAGAAAGACCCCCAAAAGCGCTACAAGATGTTCCGTTCCGCGAGCCGCGCGGAGAAGAAGTCGTGGTGCCTGTGGGTACACTACTCGGCCGACGGCATCCACTGGTCGGCGCCAAAGCCGACCGGGGCGTGCGGCGACCGGAGCACGGTCTTCTACAACCCGTTCCGCAAGGTGTGGGTGTACAGCCTGCGGCACGGCTGGGGCCAGCCGCGGCGGCGGCGCTACTGGGAGACGAAAGGAGACGTAATCGCCGGGGCCCAGTGGGGCGCCAACTCGAATCCCTTCACGTGGTGCGGCTCCGACAACCTCGACCCGCCGCGGGCCGATTACAAGGTCAGGCCGCAGCTCTATAACCTCGATTGCGTGGCCTACGAGAGCATCCTGCTGGGGCTGTTCACCATCTGGCGCGGCCAGTTCGCGGGGCGCGAGAAGCCGAACGAGGTGTGTGTCGGCTACAGCCGGGACGGGTGGAGCTGGTCGCGGCCCGACCGTCGCGGCTTCTGCCCCATTTCGGAGACGAAAGGGGCGTGGAACTACAGCAACGTGCAGTCGGCCGGGGGCTGCTGCCTGGTGGTGGGCGATCGGCTGTACTTCTACTGTAGCGGGCGAGGCGCCGGGCACGTCACGGCGCTGGCCACTCTCCGCCGCGATGGCTTCGCCTCGATGAACGCGGGCCCCGCGGGAGGGGCGCTCACCACGCGGCCGGTGCGCTTCCGCGGCAAGCACCTGTTCGTCAACGTCGATGCGCCGGCCGGCGAGCTGCGCGCCGAGGTGCTCGACGAGCGGGGAGATGCAATAGCTCCGTTCAGCGCGGCCAACTGCCTTCCCGTTCGAGGCGACAAGACGTTGCAGGGCGTGCGCTGGAAGGGCGCGGCCGACCTCGCCCGATTGACGGGCAAGGCGGTGCGCTTCCGCTTCCGGTTGAAGAGCGGGAAGCTGTACGCGTTCTGGGTGAGCCCGGAGGCGTCGGGCGCCAGCCACGGCTACGTCGCGGCCGGAGGGCCCGGGTTTACGGGGACGACGGACACGGTGGGCGGCGGCCGGGGGTGAGAGGAGCAAGGCCGCGCAGGGTGGCATTGCACGCCGGGCGCGGCGCGGGCATACTGTTTGCGCGTCCCCTGCGGCCTCGCCCCCCGCGCCTCGCGCCTCCACTCTGCCCCGCACCTCTGCCCCCCTTCAACTCCCCTGTCCGGAGGACAACGGAATGATGCTCTCGCGCGCTCGTCGGCTGCTGGCCGGCGGACTGCTCCTGGGTACACTGGTGGCGTTGCTCAACGGCTGTCAGACGTGGACGCCCCGCTGTCAGCCCGGCCCGACGTGCGGCGCTTTGGAGGGCCCAACCACCAGCCCGCAGCAGACGGAAGGGGCCTGTCCAAAGGTGAGCGAGGCGATGGCCTGCGTGACCGTCCGGCCACGTGGCCAGCTCGGGCTGAAGCTCGACGGCACCGACACGCCGTTGCTGGAAAACTGGGGCAAGAAGGTGGGCGTCCCGCTGGAGCAGGTCGCTTGCTTTGCCGTGGTGCTGCTCGACGAGCAGGGGCGCCGCGTTCTGCTGGTGCGGACGAAACGGCCGATCGACCGGGGCGCGGTCCGCCGGGCCTGCGAGGCCAGCACCGCGACCTCGCGCGGGGTGGGGAAAAGTACGGTCCACGTGGCGGCCAGCGGCCTGACAGTCCACTTCCCCAGGCCGACGCTCGCCGTCATCGCCGACAGCCTCGAGACGATGAAGGCGTGCCTGGCGGAGGGCGAGGCGCTCCAGGCCCACCTGACGCGGGGCGGCAAGCACGACCTGACCTTGTGGGCTCGGGGAGCGCCCGTGGCCGAGGTGCAGCCGCAGACGGTCGTGGCCTCGTACCGGGCGGCCGCGCCGCTGGTCCTGCCGAAGGTGGTGAGGCCGAAGACCGGCCTGTTCGGGCAGCCCCTGCCGTTCGCGGTGAAGACGGCGACGCTGAGCGTGGACGTGGGCGAGGCCGTGGAGCTGCACGGCAAGGTGGTCTGCGAGGATGAGGCCAGCGCCGGGCGCGCGGCGGACTGCCTGCGCACCTTCCTCGACATGGGCCGCGGCGGGCTGCTGCTGATGGCGGGGCAGTTCGACCTCATGACCGTGTTCGGGGAGGACGGGAACGGCGAGGCGGCGAAGTTGCGCGAGTTGGTCCCGCTCGACCTGGTGCGGCCGGTGGAGAAGGCGCTGCAAAAAGCGACGGTGGCGGCCAGGGGCAAGACGGTCGTCCTGCGTGCGAGCCTGCCCGTCCGCGGCCAGCGAGCCGGCATGGAGCTGAATAAGCTGTCGGCCCTGGCCGGGGCAAAGGAGACGACCTTCAACGGGCCAGGGCTGTTCTTCGAGCACGTGACGGCGCGGGCGGCGTGCGGCACGGCCCCACCCGCGACCGCCCTGCCGCCCACCAGCGGGCCGGCGGCCGGTCCCCCGAACGACGTATGGAGCGGCTGCGGACCATCCCCCTGCTTGCTCGTCCCGGCCCAGCCGACGTCTGCCCCGGCGTCGGGCGGCTACCCCGTCCCAGCGAGCGCGATCGCGCCCCCGCTGCCGTCCCCGGCGCCCGTGCAGGAACCGCCCCCGCCGATGCTCCCTCCGGCCGGGCGGTTTCAGTTGAGCGTGGCCAACTGCCGCAAGGAGCCGGTCCTTCTCTTCCGCGTCGAGACAACGGGGGCCTTGACGCTTCTCGAGAAGGTGGCGGCCGGGGACGTGGTGGACTTGCTGGCACAGCCCGGAGAACGGCTGGCGGCCGTGTTCCTGAGTGCGCCCCATCAGGTTGCGCACGTGACGACGCCCGCACAGCCGACCTGGCTGCTGAGGCAGGAGAGTGCCAGGCCGCCCGTGGTCCCGGTCTCGAGCTACGAGCTCCAACGAAGGTAAGGCGTCTCGATTCCCCCTCTCCTCCCAGAGGGAGAGGGGGACGAGCAGGACGGAGGAAGGGCCTCTGGCGACCTAGTTTTCGAGGATGTTCTGGGGAGGGGAGGTGCGGACGTCGAGGACGTCCGCCAGTTTGAGCACGGCGAAGACTTCGGCCACCGGCGGCGTCAGGTTGAACACGGAGATCCGCCCGCCGCAGGCCTTGAGCCGGCGATGCAGGCCGAGCAGGGCCTCGATCAAGGTGCTGGTCAGGAAGCGGACGTTGCCCAGGTCGAGGGCGAGCTGGTGCCGCCCTGCTTCCACCAGTTCGAGGAGCCGGTCGCGCAGCCACAGGGCGTCTGCCTCGCCCAGGTCGAGCTGGCTCCCGCTGAGGCGGACGAGAGTCAGATCGCCGAGAGCGTGCGTCAACACACGCCAGCGGGGAGGGGCAGGGGACACGAGAGGATCTCCTTCTTGCCCGAGCGAAACTGCTCCCTCCCATCGCGGAGGGGCAAGGCAGTGGCGTGGGCGAAGGATCGAGCTTCCAGCAGGAGAGCGGCGCCATCGTGTCGTCGGGGGCCTGCTGAAGGACCAGCCGACGCGAGCGACAGGAGGGGTTGCCGCAGTTGGGTGATGAGCTAGCTTGCAAAGAGGATGCCGAACCCAGCGAGCTTGCCGAGAGCATACCTAACAGCCTCCCAGCTCATCACTTGGAGCAGAGAAGCTGCCTGGGGGCCTTCTCGAGGGGCGCGGGCCAGGTGTCGGAAAGTCCGGCGCGCTGTCGGGCCCTCCGACAGGCGGCGCCAGTGGGCCTGCGGTGTGGGGCCTCTCAAGGGAAGAGGGACGTGCGACCGTTTTTCCGTTCCCCAGCGCTCGGGCAACGGATAGAATTACTGGGGCCTCCAATCGAACGGGAAGGTGCCCATGCGCAACGGTACTTTGCTCCTCCTGGCGCCTCTCCTCTCGCTGGCCTTCGCGCCGGCGCCTTTGCCCAGGCCGCTTGCGGAGGGCACTGGCAAGGACGACCTGAAGCAGATGCAGGGGAGCTGGCGGAGGGTTTCCTGTACAAACGGCGCCATCCCGCCGGTGCCCCGGCCACTGATGAACGACCTCACCGTGATTGCGGGAAACCGCATCACCTACGATGCGGACAAGGGGGGCCCTCCCTGGACGTTGACGCTGGGCACCGGGAAAGCGCCGCGGGCCTTCGACATCAAGCCGACCGGCCCTGGTGGCGGCGCGGGGTGGGTCGGGATTTACGAACTGAAAGGCGATACGCTGCAAGTCTGTTTCACCCCGTCCGGCGGCCGGCCGAGGAGCATCCAACCGAGCAAGGTTGGCGAGTATCTTCAGGTCTTCAATCGGCAGAAGCGTTGAGGGCTCAGCCCGGCTCGGGCGCCGCCAGCGACCTCAGGATCGTCGGCCAGAGCTCCTCGTCTGCTTCCCGGTCCCACTGGAGGCGGACGCGCGTCTTCTCCGCGCGGCCCTCTTTTTCCTCCCCCTTCGGCTTCTCCCGCGTCAGGTGGAGGCAGAACACCTTGCTCCCTTTCGTCATGCCGGCCATGCGCAACTCCTCGCCCTGAAACTTGGTGAGCACGGTGATGCCCGCCTCGGCCAGCCCCGCCTGGAGGCGAGTCGAGACCTCCTCGACGCGCCCGGCGGCGACCTGGTGCGGGCTGGGCGGCCCGCCGAAGGGCAACCGCAGCTCGTTGAGCGCACAGCCGACCGTTGCAACCAGCAGCACGCCCGCGCACACCGCCCCCACGCGACGGGACATGGTTCCGCCCTCCGAATGCCTGTGGCCTGAAATGAAGCGGCGGGACGATACCCAGGCCGGTCGGTCGGTGCAAGAGCAGAAAGGCAGAAAGGCGAGCCAAGGGGGGCCAAAGATCCGGGAGCGCCACCCCCGAGCCACCGGCTTGAGGTCGGCGGTCAGGCCCTTCCTTCGGGGGTGGACGCCCGCGGCTCGCCCGGACTGCCCTCAATCGGTGCCCTTCGCGTTGGGCTTGGCCGCCTTGGCGCTCAGGCAGTAGAGGTTCTGCCGACCGCGCACGTAAAGGTGGTCGTCCGCAAACGTCGGGCAGCTCCCCGTCCCTTCGAGCTGGTTCACCGCGACGCGCTCGTAGCTCCGGCCAGGCTTGAAGACCACCGCCTTGCCTTGCAGGTCGAAGACGTAGAGCAGCCCGCCCGCCAGGGTGACGCTGGAATAGACCTGGCCGATGGGCAGGCGCTGGCGGTAGGCCCGCTTGCCCGTCTTCGCGTCGATCACTTGAAGGATCCCGCTCGTCGTGACACCGTAGAGCAGCCCGGCGTGGAGGACCGGGGAGGGAAGGTGGTGTTTTTCGCCGGGGCCTTCCTCCGTCCAGAGCGAGGTGACGCGGACTTCGCCTCCCTCGCCTTGCGAGAGCTTGAACACCTCGAGCGAGCTCTTCCCGGAGACGCAAAGAGTGTCGCCCTCCAGGACCGGCGAGCTCTGGGAGGCGCGGAACTTCCCCCGGGCCAGCACCTTGCCGTCGCGAGCGCGCACCACGGCCCCGGCGGGGCTGACGACGACGTCCTCCTTGCCCAGGCGGGTGGCGACCGGGCTGGCGTGCGTGGGGGAGGCCTCGACGCGCCAAACCTCCTTGCCGGTGGCGACGTCGAGGGCGACGAGGTCCTTGAAGTGGACGATCAGCTTTCCGCCCAGCAGCAAGGGCGAGGCGCTGGGGCCAAAGCCCAGCCGGGGAGACTCGACGAACCGCGCCCACGCCCGCTCGCCGTCGGGCGTGTAGACCGCGACGACCCCGTTGCCGAAGGCGGCGGCGACGTACTTGCCATCGCTGACCGGCGTGGCGGCCGTGTTGCCCGCGCTGCGGCCCATCCCGCCCTTGCCGCCCTTGCCGGGCCGGCCGCCGCCTTTACCGCCCTTCGCCCTCGCGGGGGCCTTGACGTCGGAGGTGGCCTTCCGCCAGAGGACCTTGCCGTCGGTACGGCGAACGCACAGCAGCTCGGCGGGATCGGAGAGGACGAAAAGGTTTTCTCCCACGACAATCGGGGCCCCGTAGCTGGTGCCGGGCAGGGCGACCTTCCAGAGGACGTTCTTGTCGCGGGACCACTCCGAAGGCGGCGTGGTGGCCGGGAAGCTCCCCGTCCCGTCGTTCCGCCAGCCGACGGGCGCCCCGGCGACAAACGGGCCGCTCGCCACCCAGCCCAGCAGAACCAGCACGCTCGCGCGGATCGTCCTCGTCATGGATCTCTCCCTGTCGCCCGCCGACCGGAGGAAGGCGGGCAGCCCTCACTTCGTTGAGATGGCCTTGCCACCACGTTCTCCCTCTCTCCAACCCCGCGGGCCGATCGGGGTAGCGGCTGGAAGGCGAGGTCGAAGACTCCGCTTCCCCGTCGGCGGTTGGGAAAGGATGGGCGAGCGGGGGGCGTAAGCCCCCTGTTCGGGGCCCGCAACAGTGGGCTTACGCCCCCC